>NZ_CP079899.1:0-369925 GCF_019355975.1 Acinetobacter septicus
GTTTCATGACAGAATCAGTTGTACCAAATAATAGCGCTTCAGAGAACGCACAAATACCAGGTACGATCGGAACATCAGCCGTTGCAGAACACAAGGGCGATAGTTTTAACGGCACAAGCATCATCACGATTGGTCGAGTTGACTTAAGTAGTTCTATTGAGCCTCTATTTGTACCAGTCTCAACATTGTGGTCCATCACACCGGGTAATTATCCTTTAAGCGCAGAAAATATTAAAAACTGCACGGCAGTACGATTTGAGGGTGAAGAACTACTTACCCAAAACTTCGCATTAGGCTCAATTGTGGTTTATAAAATCAATGGTGTTTTAGGGAACCATGTAATTGTGGTCAGTGAGGATCGAGACGGCGGTAACGATAACCGTGCGATTTACTGCAATAGCTTCAATACAACATGTAATATCTTATCTCAGTACGGTATTGCCTTCGCTGAGCTATATCGCCGCAAAGTATTAGAGCTTGATCAAGTCCTCTATACCAACCTCAATAGATCCCTTTTACAAACTCTCTATGCAGAAAATGAAACTGACGTTATTGATTTAGAGTGGAATACAAAGCACCACCCTACTCTATACGTTCATGCGTCAAACTTAGTTGCATCTGAAGAGCACGGTTTTGTGAAATATGATGGTCGTATGGCTGGTATTGGTACCTTTTCTACAAAATGTCTAACTGCAGACCGTAACGGCAACTTAATTAAACCAGAGCTAGCCTTCCTCAATAACATTATTGAAATTAATGTTACTGAAAAAGATGCGTTAGAGTTCTTGAATTGCTCTATTACGAATAACCGCTTCTTTTCGCGTATGGTTGATCAACTCAAAAGTGCTGGTCGTAAAGAATATGACTTCATCACGAACAACATTGATTTCTTCGCCGTACATGTGAAGCTTAACCTTGAAGAAGATCGTCCTAAAATTACGCGAATGGTTTTAGCACCAGATTTACCAATTCTGGAAAACTATTTGTATAAGCAATACGATCCAACCTACCTTGGTGAAGCCGTTGACGACTTAATTCAGTAATACAGATCTAAAAAAGCTAAAAGCCTACAATGTAGGCTTTTTTAATGCAAAAAGGAAAAGGCTTAATAATTACGGAATCCCAACCTGAATAACTGATATTTTTAGCGACCAAAGATCAAACTAAATAAGTACCCAACCCCTTCACCTTTCATACCATTAGCAATATGAAAAGCAATAGCTAAACAGATGATGACCGTTCCATAGAAAAATAGGTACGGTGCTAAAACACCTTTGAATTTCTTTTCCATTTGATCATGTAATGTGTATTTGATCGGAGCGGAACTTTGATTACGACTATTATCACTTGGAGTATCACGATCTTCTGACTGAATAAGATTGCGAACTCTAGGAGCAACACCCTGATCCCAAGAATATTCTTTAAGTTTTAACTTGTTTACTAGGTATACAATATCATCACTAGCAAGACTAATCCCCTTGGTATGGAGTCTAGACAAAGTATCCACTGAATTGGCAATATCGGTAACATAAAACCACTTTCTTACCGAATGAGACAAATCCATTTGCGTACTAGATAACTCATTCAGGATGATGCAACCACTAATAAAACCTAAGTTTTGGTCGGTAAACAATTCAGCACTTTTGAACCACTCTAAAACAGCAAATCTGTTCTTCCGAATCTGAACAAATGGATTAATCTGAGAGCCACCCTGAACCTCAAGCTCACCATTAATCTGCCATTCCCCATTTTCCGACCCAACCAGATTGCCTGAATAGTTTTTTAGGTCAATAACAACGATTGCTTCCTTGGTGAAAGCAATAACATCAATTTCCTGACCTGACCACATTGTGTTATAGAACAAATAAATCCAATCTTCACTATTACCCCAATGAAGCTTCAATTGGGTTAATAAGTCTTCAAACATTTTTTGTTCATTTTTCAGGTGGCTAACATCACCATAATACGCATGAATAGTCATTATTAATCCTCATCCGTATAAAACAAAACTTCACCGCATTTAGCACAAGAGTTGCGAATTTTGTAAGTATTGTTTTTTAAGGCATATCTGCGAATTGATGTACTTTCGCAAAAACAACATTTCACGATATTTGTAGTCACAACACATTGAGGGTATTCAGTCTTATACCATTCAAGTGTTTGCGTGTTACGAACAAAGCGCTGTCTCTGCCACCCAATTTTCCCAATTGTTCCGTGGTAATGGAAATACAATCCTGCTAGAGAGAAACCACCACCCCAAACCAAAAAGAACAAACCAGAATTACCACCCATCAACACGTAGTTATAAATTAGCGCTGTGAAACCCACCGTCATAAAAAGACCAGTGAATATACTTGAAAAAATCACCTTTTCATTCCACCTAAAGTTTAAAAAATACTGCTTTCAATTAATTTCTAATAACAAATTCGAAATAATCACATCAACCCAATGCTTCTAATTTTCGAGCAATATATTGGTTGATTAAAAGTCAAGTTCCGAAATTTATGGTTTGAGCAATTTCATGATCCAACTATTGCTGATGCTGTAATGGACCCCCAAATGTCAGTTCCAATTTACTAAGCGACAGTTTTATAAAATATCAATAAAATACATTCAATATTCTAAAGAACTGTGCGACAAATTTACTAATCAATGTTGCGATAAGACCAAAAAATTACACTTAACTATGCGACAAAAATAGCAACAGCTAATGTGCAAACAAACACTAGCGTATATTTTGTCGATGTATAAAACCATGAGTAAATAAGCTCATTTTTCTCAGGTTTATTGTTTAAGAGCTTTGCTAAACCGAGCAATACACAAATCAAAGTGGTAGCAATAGTTGCAAACCACAGACCTACCTTAAACCCATAAAACAACATTGATAAATTTGTAATTTCAGCATTTGAGTGAACATAAGTCATAAGAAAACTAAAAAAGAATAATCCAATTACAAATTTCCAAATGAAGATATGGACATTTGTTTTTTTCATCTAAATTCCCTTGAGCAAGCCTTATCGCATGGTTGTTTGGAATGTCGCATAGTTAATTAGAACTCACACCAAAATAATGAATAAAACACCCAATACCATGAGGAAACATAAAAAGGCGAATACATATAGGAACAGGTAAAAAATAACTTTAAAAAAATAATATAGTTTGTTCCTAAATATTCCTTACCTGTTTAGTGATTAAGGCGCTTTAAAATTCAATTGGATTTTATAAGTGTTCAAGACATCTGCTATAACAGTACCTTCAGGGATCTCAATCTTATCCCCTACTTTGTATGTGTTCACAAATTGCCAAAACACCGCTTTTTCTTGTGGATCTAAACGAGAAAGGATGTATAGATAAGCAGATTCAAGCTGTTGTTGGCTTGCATAGCTATCTACTGATACTACTGGCGTAGTTGCGAAGTTATAGTTCAATTCATCAAGAAGAGCTTCATATACAGTCGTACTTGCATACTTGCTGTATTTACCCTTGTTTTCAGGAACCGTATAGCCGTGGTTGTAATTGATCATACGAGCAACGTAACTGGCCAATAGTTCCGAGTTTTTAGGGTTTTGCTGTAAATAGTCTTCCAGCTTGGATTTATCAGCTTCGTGCGCCGTTAAAACCACTTCCCCGTTATTAATAACATTCAAGTTAAGTTTAATGCTCTTAATTTTACGAGGCGGTTGTTCAAATTCCGCACCATTAAAGCGATGTTTAACATTGATATAGTATTGTTCAATTGCATTCGCTTTAACTAAGGGAATTGGTGAAGATGATACAATTGGAGTTTGTGAGACTTTAACGGTTGTGTTGTTGGCATAGAGGTGTGCTGATAGCGAGATTGTACCAATCAGTAAAGCTAAAGTACGTTTATTAAATACCATTTTAAACTTTTCCAGTGAAATAGTCGGTGTTATTTGTGAGAACCAGTTTTACTTTTAAAACTACTTCTAAGCTGTCTTTACAAGATTATACTATTTTTAACATTGCATCACTAATAGTCCTTAAACATTTTTAGTTAATTCGTATCAATCACCGTTAAAACTATCTAATATGTTTAAGAAGTTTAAGCACCCTTTAAAATTTGTTGTGTATTAGGTTTATGGAAACGATTTTAAATTCCTTTTTGTTAAAGTCCATAATTTATTCATTATTGTTTTATATAGTGTATAAGTTTGTTTTTGCTTTATGTGGCGTATTTCGCAAACCTAAAACTAAAGCCAAAAAGAATTCAAAAAAAGGCTATCGTAAGCCTCAAAAGAATCAGGAGCTTGTATCTAAAAAAGTCCTTACAAAAGACGAGATTATAATGCTTGATGCACTAGAACAGGTCATTCCATCACGCAACATTTTGGTGCAAGTAAGCATGAGTGCTTTTATGACCACGCAAAACATAAGTACCCGAAATCAGTTTTCTAGGCTTTACGTGGACTATTTGATTGTTGATGAAGACTACAATCCTATATTATCTATTGAGCTTGATGGGCATTATCACAAATATACCCAGGATAAAGATAAAAGGCGTGACGAGCTTTTGAAGAGTGCTGGCATTCCTGTCATTAGGTTTAAGGAAATTCCCGACATAAAAGTTATAAGAAAAACCATTTCAAGGTATATTTAGGTATAAATACGATTAACTCTAATTGATTTTAATAATGTAAATGTGTAAAAATGGTTTTGTCGTAAGAGATATTTTGAATTAATTTTCAAATATATTTCTAAAGGTTTAATCATGAACAACTTAACTCGCAATACTGGAACTAATGACATGTTAAATGTATCAAAACCAGAAAATGTTGCTCAAATGTCACCTGTTGAACTTCAGAATTATATTGAAGAACTTCAACAACAACTAGTCGTTAAAGAAAATAAAGCTTTTCACGATGCTGTTAGTGCCATTAATGCAATCATTTCAGAAAAAATTACTGCCGATGGTGTTGTGGACATCCATACACTTAGCGAATATCTAAAAAACAACCACATTGATACCACAAAAGTTGAGCCTGTAAGACGTCAAAAACGTAAGCTTACGCATGAATGGGTTCACCGTGAAAACAACAGCTTACGTTGGGCTGGTCGCGGTCAAGTAATTAAATGGTTACGTGAAGAAATGATTGAAAAGGGTTTTGATCCTTCAGATAAAGAAGCTGTACGTAGTTATTGCGAACAAAATCTAGACCTTAAAGAGATTTAATCTTTAAAACTAGTGAAACCACCGTAAAAGGTGGTTTTTTTTTGCCATTATATAGTGTCGTTAAGCGATACCCTATTCTATTAGCTTTCAGCCGATAACAAGAAAATTTGCAATTGGTATATACTTAAACCGTTTTTATAAAGGTCACGTTATACAACGGACTAGTTTTAGTTAAATTTTGGTATATACATTATAAGTATATGTGACTATACCTTTGCTTATGTTTCGCTGGAGGCGATTAAATGTCATTCAAAACTCTATTATTAACTGGCTTATTATCTGTAGGTTTGGTTTTAGTTGGTTGTAGTAAAAAAGAAGAATCAACATCTCAATCAAAACCTATTCAACCAGATGAACAAATTGACAAAGTAGATCCATCTGCAGACCTACAAGCAGCGCGTGAAGCTTATGTCGATAATGAAAAACCTTCAAAAGTTGAGGGCCACGATTTTGATGCACATCAAAAAACTGCAGAACAAAATCCACCAAAAGAGGACGAGCAAAATGATATGTCTTCTATGCTGAACGCTGCAGCTGCAGATGCTCAAAAACAAGCAGATCAAAACAAATAACAGCACATAAGCTTGGTACATCTTTAAAGGGGATTCGTTATCCCCTTTTTTAATGCGCCTTTAAAATACTTTTTAAATTCCCTTATTAAAACTTAACTAAAACAGTGATTCATTTTAACTAAAAAAACTTTATACCCCACGACTTAGTTATAATTAACCAGTTAAAACGTAATTAGATAAATGCGTTAAGGAGTATTAAAAATGGCATATGAATATAACTCGCAAGATAAGCGGTTTGAATTCCCTAATCCCTACCGAATAGAAAACATTTTTAAAGTGATCGGTGCCATCGTTTTTATGCTGGCTGGCCTAAGCTTAATTTTCAGTGCAAAAGGTCTATTCAGTAACGGTGTATTTGTTGCACTACCACCGCTTATAGTTGGTCTAGCAATGTTCAGTTATGGCGCTCTACTGCTGACCACAGGCTTATCAAACCTAAAGTTCTACTTTGGTCGTGATCAACCAGCCGGACTTGCACAGGAGTTATCCATTCAAGAAACTGGTGCTTATCCTGGTGCAACCGATATTAAAGAGATCCTACGCCAAAGCGCTTTGATTTATGAAGAACCAAAAGGCTCAGTGAACGGGATTCTATATTCACTGTTCCCTAATCTTATTTTTTCGCCATTATTCATCCGTAACGCTGCAGAAGCTCAATTTCAAAATGCGATTGTTTTTCTGATTACCTTAGTGAGTGCTCTAATCGCGTATGTGGGTGCATCACCCAATACAGGTGCTTGGCTTGGGATTGTTTACAACGCCATTATTTTGATTGTTTTATTGCGTCCTATGGCTAATCCGAACTCAGGTGCACAAGAAATTGGTTTATCTAAAGTCATTGGTTTGGTTTTAGTCGCCATTCTTGGACCTGTATTGGTTCCTATCCTTACCCAACATGCAGTTGCACCTATTTGGTTGCCAAGCATGGATAAAGCAATTTTTACGTTAATTGCAGCGCTGATTGCGATTGCGATATTCTTCTTGGCCGTGATTGCTCAAATGGTAAAACAGCCACCACAAGCCAGTGCTGGAGTCGTTCAGGATAGTTTGAGTATGAATTGCCAACCAATGCAATTGTTTGATGAACTTGAACGCCATCTACAAAAGAATTGGGAAAGTGCTATTCCTAACAGAATCTATTCACGCCAGTTGCCAGTTATCAACTCTCGCAGTAAAAACGGTGCTTTTGAGGGTGAGATCTTAGAAGAAACTCAACCAGTGCCAATCAATACCCTTCGTGATATGACATTGAGCTCATGCTTCAAAGAAGAAAAGTATCGCTGGTTAGCCATCCTCAATAGTTTTGGATTGTTAAGTTTTATTGCTTCAGTCGTATTAATGACTATTTTTGCCAAAGGTCTATATAACGGAAGCTATCTGGATTTTAGCGACTTCACTTATGGTTTCTTTGGTGTATCGATGTGGATCTTAGGGAAGTTTTGTTTTGAGCACGGTAATTACCTATGGAGCCGTTTTGACTTTGTATCAAAACTAATATGGGTTGAGGCTAAAGGTAGCTATCAATTGTCTCAAATGAACTTTGGCCGTTACCTTGACGACAGCGTGAAATCACAAAAAGAAGTCATCAATGTTGAAACCATGACGTTACGTGTCTGGTACGCTGAAATTAGCACAACGACCTTCGGTAAATATCAAAACCGTGCGATCTTGAGCATGACTGCTTGTACTGATGATGCTGTTGTACTGAAAGAGCATTTAGCCGACTTTGCCAAAAGCCAAAGCATTGTGGTTGCCCCAACGTCTGAAGTAGATATTAACCGCATGTCATCTATGAACCAGATGAATAGCGCAATCAATAAAAGCTCACCAAGAACACATGGTACACATCTTGGATTGATGAATAACCCTGAAACACACAGTCAGGATCTATCAGATCAAGTACCCGTGATCATCAAACCGAAAAAGAATATGTTTTGTGTGAAATGTGGTGAACCACTTCAGGACAATATGCTGTTTTGCCCTCAGTGTGGTACCAAAATAGAAAGTTAATCGTTAAAGAAAATAAAGGAATGGATTACGAATGTGGTCCATTTTTTTTTGACATCAAAAAAATAATTAGAGTTCTAAAATTAAGAGTTTAATTGAGCGTTGACATATTCTTCGACAGAAAATCCCTTTACGCCAGTTTCTATAAGTGCATGCACAAAGTCTGAGAACGTCACTGGAATGTACCCTACTTTGAATAGTGCCTCATTCAACTCTTTGAACTTCAGAAAAACTTCTTCTTTATGTTTTTTCTTCAGCTTAAACGTGGACGGCAAATCTGCCACTTGCAGATCTTGAATTTTGATTGGGTTGTTCATAGCGTACCCGGTTGCTTAAAAGTTGCGAATTTAAACTATTGTAATGTGAAAATTAAAAAATGCAGAATAAATCTGCATTTTATTGTTTCATTTTTTTAAGATCTATTTGATAAACAGATGCTTAAATTAGTATTCTCAACCAAAAGCCAATTAATAGCGGATTAACCAAAATCAATCCGTTTCTTATTAGTATGTTTAATGTGTTGCTACTGGCGTACCAAATGCATCAGGATGTTGTGGTTGTTCACCACCACTTTGTTGAGCTTGACCAGGTTGACCAGCTGGAGCAGTTGTCTTACGTGCAGCTAAGTCCTTCATGATGTCTTGACAAGACATGCCCCCTGTTTCGTATAAGTTGTACGCAACAGGATCTTTTTTAGGATCTGGCGGTACACACTCCAATTCAGGTTCACTAGCAGTTGCAGAATCGGCATTCATTTTGTCCAGTTCGGTAGTAATCAATGTCAGATCGATGTCACTTGGCGTAATTGGACGACTGCTGATCTGCAAGCGATAAGTCATAGACGGCGTTAGTAGCGCATATAGTTCGCGGATCTGATTGGCCATAAGCGCAGGATTTTTCATTACGATTTTTTGGCATAAGAAAAGGTGCACGTTGTTCGGGCTACAAACACTTCCTTTACGCTGACTTGATTGTGGGTTTTGGGCATCCACTTTCAAGGGGTAGACTTCAATGTAAACTTCATACGGCGTATCTGGCTGAAATTGGAAGTTCTGCAAACTAGCAACGACAGTTGAATACGGTTCTGACGTATCTTGTGCATGACAGAATACTTGTGGTGCGTTACAGTCAAAGTTACGACTAATACGGTCGATAATTTCATTGCGCTGAGCAGCCAATTTCATACTTTCTTCTTTTACTCGTCTTGCAACTTCACTCTGCAGTCGAGCTTCAAGTTCAACATCGCTTTGTTGTGGACGTTCAACTTCGATGTTTTGATTGCCAAAAATAACCACAGCAAATAACAAAAAGAAAAGAACAACACCGCCAATCAAGATTAGCTTTTTATGCTTAGCAACAAAGTTTTCATCAATGTTTACTTTTTTGCCCTTCTTTGCTGTCTTGGCTGGCTGTTCAGGCTCACTTACATGTTCATCATCGGGTTGGATTTTGATCGCTTCTTCAGCTTCCTTCCCGATGTTGTCCATATCATCTGGTTCGTGATTACTCATTTATTCACCTATTCAATTATTTACTTGATTTAGCTTTTGTAGAGGTCGATTTAGACTTGGCTTTCTTTTTGCCACGTTGAACTGGCTCACCGTTGTTGTCGTATCCACTTGCACCACAGCTAAAGCAATCCCATTTATACTTACGTTCACCACGTAAATTAAATGCAGACTGAATCATGGTCTGGCCACACTCAAAACACTTGGCTTCGTTGCCAGTGCGAGATTTTGTAAGTTGGGTATCTGGTGATCCATCTGGCAATATGTCGAAATAACGTTTACATGATGCAGCTTCACAACTGTATCGCTCTTCGTAAACACCAGGTTCTTTGCGGTACTTGGTATGTACAAGAGGCTTTTTACAGATACATGGATACTCTGTTTTGGTCACTTGGAATCTTGGCTCGTAGTTAGGACTACCATCAGGGAACACCTCTAATGGACCCGACTTACATTTTTTGCCTTTCAGGTTTGGATTGGATTTTTCACAAGAAAAGAAGTGATACGGCTTACCTGAAGAAGTTGAAATACCTTTTAACTCACGCAACCAACCGCCACACCCTTCAAGCTGACATTTGTATGTATGGTTACGGCGATATTCGTCAAAATCAGGAACCAAGTTACCGCTTTCGTCATTTGTAGAACGGTATGTTTCTTTACAGGTGCCATCTACGAACGCACGTTGAGAGCACTCAAAAAATACAGATTTATCAGTTGTAACCTGAGTCAGTGATTTGCCACATAAACATAAATGAGCAGTTGGCTCACGTACAGTTGGCTTACCCGGTTCATCTTTACCATCAACATTTCTGTTTGGCGCTGAACTTTTGCATGAATTACATGACCAGTAGACCGATGTTGTTTTGTCGCGATTGGTACCGATTTTCGGCAACATGCGTCCGTCATCACAGTTTTTACATTTGTAGACAGGGAATGAATCAAGCCAATGTTTTGAGAACTGTCCTAATTCACTTTCAATCCCTAAATGGAACTTTTGGAGTTCTTGTTTGTAATCGGCATCACCAGTAGCGATTAGATCCAGTGTTTCTTCAATTTCTTTGGTGTAAAGCGGATCTGCAAAACTAAACTTACCTCTAATGTTTTGAATCAACTTCAATCCATGCGGTGTAACTTCAATTTTCTTTTTAACAAGCTTGATATAGCCGTGCTTGATTAACCGTTCAAAGATTGATTGGTAAGTACTAGGACGACCAATTCCTTTTTTCTCAAGTAATTTGACCAATGATGGTACGGTGTAGCGTGAACGTGGTTTGGTTTTGGTCGCGATAACTTTACCAGCAATAACATTGTGGTTTTGACCGACTTCAATATCTATAGGTAGCGTATGTTCAGGTTCTTTTTCTGAATCTTCTTCACCGTCCACGTATTCAAGTGCATTTTCATCAATACTGTAGGTCTTTAATAAGCCCAACCAGCCATCTTCTTTTAAGATACGGCTAGAAGCTTTGAATTCAGCATCTTTAGTAATGCTTTCACCATCTACATTGAGAGTGACATCTTTATAGACACCTATAACGGATTTAACTTCGTATTCAGCTGGAGCCATTTGCGATGCAACAGTACGCAACCAGATTAGACGGTATAGATCCTTTTGAACTTGGTCCTCACCAGCTTCAAAGGTAAAGAAGTCACTAGGACGAATACATTCATGTGCTTCTTGAGCACCATCGCGAGATTTGGCTTTATTGCCGATAATCGCAATGCCCTCTCTCTCACCAAAAGCTTCTAGAGCTTGCATCCCCTCAGGCGAAATTACAGCAGCATCAGTACGATGGTAAGTGATATAACCACCTTCATATAACTTTTGCGCTGCTTCCATAGTTTGTTTTAGATCCAAACCAAGACGCGCTGCAGCTGCAGCTTGCAGATCAACAGTAATAAACGGCGCTGGAGCACTACGGAAAGATGGCTTAGTTTCAACACTGGTAATGGTTAAGTCTTTTTTATCAATTACGTTTTGTAGACGGGTAATTGAAGCTTTATCTAACCACTGGTTATTGTGCACATCCTTCATTTCAGGATTAAGCCACTTAGAAAAATCCCATTTCGCAGCCCAACCTTGTTTTAGAGTTACTTCAAGATTGTAATGTTCATGTGATTTGAAGTTTTTCAGTAGATCTTCTAAATCACCAAGCACAACGAGTACGGCAGATTGAACACGGCCAACAGGAAATTTGCCTTTTAAAATATTTGAAATTGGCTCATACAAGTAAAAACCAATCATACGGTCAAGGAAACGGCGTGTTTCTTGAGATGCCACCATACCTTGATCCAGCTCTTCACCATTTTGAAGTGCATTAGCGATCGTACTTTTATCAATAGCGTTATATTTGACGCGAATATACTGATCGTCAGATAAGTTCAGGATACGTTTTAAGTGATATGCAATGGCTTCACCTTCACGGTCCAAGTCAGTTGCGAGGAAAACCGTATCTGCATTTTTAGCAGCCTGTCTTAATTCTTGAACAACGCGTGTTTTATTTTGAGATATTTCGTATTTAGGAACAAAGGCTGGATATGAAAAACCGATCTCATGATTAGGTAAATCACATACATGGCCAACTGAAGCGCGTACAACGAATTCGTGCGGATACAGGTCATCCAAGATATGTTGAATTTTTTCGACCTTTCCGGGTGACTCTACTATGAACAAACTACTCATTAAAATTCATCCAATTTTTAACTTTCTTTAGTAATAATTACTGAAGTTAATCTAGTAATGGTTTTAGTATATACAATTTTAAAATGTTTAAATAGGTTTAAGGGTTGATAAACAAACACTTTTAAGGGCTTATTTCTTAATCTTTAGTTGGATGAACATTTCAAGTGGTTAAATTACTTCCTGTTTTCAATATTCTACGCGCAAAAAGACAACAATATTTATCTAAAATTATGGGAAAAAACGGCTTAATTGTTTGAAAATGCAATGTTTAACCATCACAAATTAAAATTCCAAAAATATTATTTAACGAATTAATGTTGTACTATAAAGGTATCGTTTGTTTTAAGCTAAAACCATGATTAAAAAACTTATAGTTTTAAGCACCTCATTGTTAATCATCGGGTGTTCGTCTACGCCACAAGAAAAACGCTTAGATCAATATCTTGAAGATACGAAAACCGATGCAAAGGAACGTAGTATTGACTGGTATTACAAACATGATTACGAGCGTAGTAATGTTTTAAATATTTGTTATTCCATTTATATAGATTCTGCTAAGAAAGCTGGTTATTACAGCGATGATGTTAGTGATGGCCGAGAAAAGTATTTAGACGATAGCGTACAAAAAGAATTGTACGCCTCAAATGACGAATGCAATAAGGCATATAAGGCTCAGGATATTCTAGATAACTTTGTTGCAAGCAATAGCCTTCCACAAGTGACAATAACAAAAATAAAGTGTATCAAATAGGTATAAAACTCAATTTTTACAAAATTAATGGAGATTTTATGCCAGTACTATTAGAGACTGAATCAGGATTTACATTGTTTGGAGAGACTGGTTTGGAAATTAGAAAATCAGTTAGGATTATTCCTAAAAATTACAGAAGTGTTACAGGCATTATTGCGTCAAAAAAATCCTCAGATGAAGCACGTTATGAATCTTCATTGGAGCGTGATCTACTAACCTCACTAGAATTTAATGCACAAGTGAAATCATATACAGTTCAACCAATTATGCTTGAATGGATAGATGATAGTGGTCAAAAAAGAACTTATACTCCAGATGTTTTTATTGAATATAAAGGAGCAGCTGAAAAACCAAAATTAGTGGAAGTAAAATATAGGGAAGATCTTAAAAAGAATTGGGCTGAGCTCAAACCAAAATTAAAACAAGCAAAAAAATTTGCTAAAGAGCAAGGTTGGATTTTCAAAATTTTAACAGAGAATGAAATTCGTAATGACTTTAATGAAAACGCACGTTTTTTATTAGGATACCGCTATCCAATTCCAGAGATTGAGTTAATTACGACCTTAGATGATGAATTACAAAAGTTAAAATACACTACCCCGAAACAATTATTGGCAACTATTTCACAAGATCAATGGGAACAGGCACAATATCAGAGGTGGTCCCACATGTTTGAACAACTAAAAGCTTATTTATAAGTGATACTCTGCTCTAGTTAAGCTACCTTATTTTGTTGTGGTAGCTGGTCATAGTAAAACTCATCTGGAGTCATTTTGTCCAGACTCGAATGAGGTCGTTTCAAATTATAAAATTCAAAATATGCGTTTAATTGCTTCTTCGCATCCAAAACATTGCTGTAGGCTTTGAGATACACCTCTTCATATTTAACGCTCCGCCATAATCGTTCAACCATCACATTATCAACCCATCGACCTTTACCATCCATGCTGATTTGGATGTCATTTGATTTCAATACATCAATAAATGCATCACTGGTAAACTGACTGCCTTGGTCTGTATTAAATATTTCAGGTCGACCATATTTTTCAATAGCTTCATTTAATGTTTCTATGCAAAATGTAACCTCCATACTAATCGATACTCTATGCGCAAGTACCTTGCGGCTATGCCAATCAATCACAGCACATAAATAAACAAAGCCTTTTGCCATAGGGATATACGTTATATCCGTAGACCACACTTGATTACTGCGCTGAATAGCCAATCCTTTGAGCAGATATGGATATTTGCGGTGAGCTTGATTAGCCTGGCTTAAATTTGGTTTGCAATATAACGCATTAATGCCCATTTTCTTCATTAAAGTACGTGTATGACGTCGTCCTATATGATGTCCTTGACGATTCAACAAATCACGCATCATACGGCTACCTGCAAAAGGGTATTGCATATGTAACTCATCCATACACCGCATCAGCTTCAGATCTGATGCACTCACAGGTTTTGGGCGATAGTAATAACAACCACGGGAGACTTTCAGCAGCTGAGCTTGCTTAGATACTGAAATCTGAAGTGAGTCATCGATTAACTTTTGTGGTTGAAGCGGCCCAGTTTCTTCAACACACCTTCTAAAAAATCAATTTCTAATGCCTGCTCACCGATTTTTGCATGTAGTTTTTTTAGATCGATGGGTGGTTCTGTTGGAGCTTTTGATTGATCGAAAGCTTGCGAGGAAGCTGAAATCAGTTGATTTTTCCAGTCGATAATTTGGTTTTGATGAACATCAAATTCAGCACTCAATTCAGCAAGTGTTTTTTCTGCTTTAATCGCAGCAAGTGCTACCTTAGCTTTAAAATCATTTGAATGATTTCTTCTTGGTCTACGTGCCATAAAATACTCCATATATTGATGTTTATAACATCATTTGGGGAGCAAAATATCACTTATAAGTGTTGTTCAAATTTCCTGATCCACCTCTCCCCAAGCGAGTTTATCAACATCTTTATCGGCTAAATATGCACGTTTTTCATTTAAAAACCCTTGTAATAAGCCTGTGATATCACCTTTTTTATAAGTATATTTTGTAGTTAACGCTGGAAGTTCAGAAGATCTAGAACTTACATACTCTAAAGCAGTTTTAAGATTATGATGTTTATCTAATTCAAAATTGTATCTAACCTGAGGCAACCGAACCCACGATGTTCCTAAAAGAGCCGTGTAATCTACGCTTTCAGTAGCAGTTTCTAAGTTACCCATTAAGGAAACTGTTTGTCCTAATAACCAATTATCATAATCAATATACGCATGACGTATTCTTAGTTTCCCGTCTCCAGAACTCCCATCCCAAAAATCAACTTCCAACTTAGCATTCAAATTTTTATTATCAATGTGTTTTTTTAAATCAACACCTAATCTAGATGCAGTTAAATTAAATTCAGAACGATTCCCATTTGTACCATCTAAAGGTACTGAATTAAGTTTCCCAAATGTCCCTCCATTTGAAGCGTCGAAATCAATTGCACCATCTAACCGTAATTGTCCATAAAATTTCAGATCATGTCCTGAAACTTGTAATTTCGGCATATCCTGTTTTTGTTGATCTTCTTGTACTAACTGCTGTTGAGTTATAAAATTTTGCTGAACTTTACGATCATCTTCCATTTGTTGCTTTAATAACAAAATCTGATTTTCCAGTTCTACAATCTTCGTTTCAACCTGATTAGCATAGGCTGGGGATACCATAATCCCCAAAAGACAAACAACGAGTTTTTTATTCATTACATATCCCTTAATGTTTTCTATCCATTTTTATGTCTTGCATAGACAAACATAAGATCAGATAAATACCGGTCGACTGTCTAATATTGTTTAGATATCATCTAAATATTAATTTAGTATTTGTTTTTTTAATATGTCAGTATATTTTAATGGATTTAATCAAAATCTCACCTAAGAGGTAATCTAGCAACATCTAATGATTGAATGCTAATGTATTTTAAAAGATGAAATAATCCAGCTTAATAGTCCACATGCTGTGAAAAGGCAGACTCCACTATTAAGAAGAATTGAATATATTGATCGGCAGAGTGGCAATCATTTACGTTTCTGAGCAATAACTTGCTTTTAGGTTTGATGTCGTAACTCAACTGATGGCTCTAGTCCTCCTATTTTTCAAGTCAATTTCTTATCCGTGATTCGGGTTAAGTTATAGAAATTACTAGATGTTTCTTTAATTCTGTTCTTTTCTATTCATTCGACACATAAGATCACGAATTACGTAAACCCTATATAAATTTATTTTTTAAACACTCGGATGTCTTATTTCATACATTAATTTACAGCGATTTCTTGGCGCATAAGGCTATAATAAAAGTGTTTTTTATTTTTGGCAGCCTTGATACGAGTCTGTTTAATGTTGAACTAGAGAGAGGAAATCCGCATGCGTGCTCTTACCTATCATGGTGCTCGGGATGTACGAGTTGAATCCGTTCCAGATCCAGTGATTCAGGAACCAGATGACGTCATTTTAAGGGTGACAGCGACTGCCATCTGTGGCTCAGATCTGCACCTATACCGGGGTAAAATTCCGGCCACTGAAGATGGCGATATTTTCGGCCATGAATTTATGGGAATTGTAGAAGAAGTCGGCCCTGAAGTCACCGAAGTCAAAAAAGGCGACCGGGTCATTATTCCTTTCGTGATTGCATGTGGTCACTGTTTTTTCTGTGAACATGAACTCATGGCTTCCTGTGAAAATACCAATACCGGCCGTGGTGCAATTCTCAATAAAAAACAGATTCCACCAGGGGCAGCTTTATTTGGCTTTAGCCATCTATATGGTGGTATACCGGGTGGTCAAGCTGAATATGTGCGGATCCCCAAGGGCAATGTCGGACCATTTAAAGTGCCAGGCTCCCTGCCTGATGAAAAAGTATTATTCCTGACCGATATTCTACCAACCGCCTGGCAAGCAGTGAACAATGCCCAAGTTGGTCGAGGTTCCAGTGTGGCGATTTATGGTGCTGGCCCAGTTGGTCTGCTGGCTGCTGCCTGTGCGCGGATGCTCGGTGCCGAGCAGATTTTTATGGTCGATCACCATCCTTATCGTCTGAGTTTCGCACATCAAACCTATGGGGTGATTCCGGTCAATTTTGATGAAGTCGATGCCGCTGAATTTATCATTCAAAATACCACGGGTTATCGTGGAGTCGATGCCGTCATTGATGCGGTCGGTTTTGAAGCCAAAGGCAGCATGCTGGAAACCGTAATGACTAACCTGAAATTAGAAGGTTCGAGTGGTTCAGCGTTAAGACAATGTATTGCAGCGGTCCGCCGCGGCGGTGTGGTGAGTGTACCTGGAATTTATGCCGGTCCAATTCACGGCTTCCTGTTTGGTGATGCCTTTGACAAAGGTTTAACCTTTAAAATGGGACAAACTCATGTGCATAATTACTTGCCGCAGTTGCTAGAACATATTGAAAATGGAGATCTGTCTCCAGATCTGATTATTACCCATCGCATGAAACTGGAAGATGCTGCGGAAGGTTACCGTATTTTTGATAAAAAAGAAGAAGACTGTCGTAAAGTGATTCTGACGCCATAAATATGATTAAAGGAAAGCGCCATCAGGCGCTTTTTTATTTTTTATCATCATTTTATCAATCCTCTTTTTCTTGTTTTTAAGGGCTTTGTTGCACAAAGATTTGAAATGCAAAGCGCCCCTAATTGAGCCAAATTTAAGGCGTAACTTGGGTAAGTGGTCGACCTAATTCCGTAAATCTGTTAAGGACTGCTACACGTGCATGGATCTCATTCACTTGGCTATCAAAACTCCTTGCACTGAGTTTATCTCCTAATAATTTAATGCAGTGCATCTTAGTTTCAACCAAACTTCGCCGATGATAGCCTGACCATTTTTTCCATAGTGTCCTGCCTAA
Source organism: Acinetobacter septicus (assembly GCF_019355975.1). Lineage (NCBI taxonomy): Bacteria > Pseudomonadati > Pseudomonadota > Gammaproteobacteria > Moraxellales > Moraxellaceae > Acinetobacter > Acinetobacter septicus. Next base: position 17,608 of record NZ_CP079899.1, read on the forward strand.
ACGTTTAACTGTTCGAAGTAATTCATTTCGCTCTAGCGAGCTACTCTTTGTATCTTTCCATGGTTTCGCATTTTTTCTAGGTGGAATCACCGTATGCGCTTGCCGATCTGCAATGACCTGACGGCATTGCTTGGTGTCATAAGCTCCATCGGTATAAACAGAGTCAATCTGCTCATCTTGTGGAATCTGATTAAGTAAATCACCAAGCACCTGTGAATCACTGACATTATTGGTTGTAAGCTGAACTGCTCGTATTTGCAGGGTTTTGGCATCTATACCAATATGTAGTTTACGCCATTGGCGACGATATTCAGGTCCATGTTTCTTGCGTTTCCATTTGCCCTCACCTAGAAACTTCATGCCTGTAGAGTCCATGAGTAGATGCAGCCCATCGCTACTTTTTTGGTAGCTGATTACAATATCAATATGCTTTTGTCTTCTACACAGTGTGGAGTACGAATATCACTGATATTCGGGGCTGCTCAGCCGCAAAGTTTAATCAGACTTTGCACAAAGCCAGTGACCATATGTAAAGATAGACGGAATAAGGATTTAATCATTAAGCAGCATTGGATAGCTGCGTCGGAGTAGGTTTGATTTCGCCCTTGTTTGCCTTTTGATGGCGCATACCATTGCGTAGCAGGATCAAACCAAATGGCAATATTTCCGCGACTCATGAGTGCTCGGTTATATGCGGGCCAATTGGTTGTGCGGTAGATTTTGTGTGTAGGCTTCTTCATTTGAAAATTATATCGCTGAAAAACCCTTTACAGATAGGTTTGTGCAACAAAGCCCTTAGTTGAAAAAAATTTTAGATTTCATGCTCACACACCACCTAAAACAAAAAAATATCTGATTGATTTTACAGGATTTTAATTTAAGTCTTTATTCTACTCACTCGCAATATCAACGTTTAGTATCACGACTCACTAACTCATTAACTAAATATGGAGCAGTACGGCTATCTTGATTTTCTGTTATTTGTTTTGGTGTTCCTGCCACAACAATATTCCCACCAGCATTTCCAGCACCTGGTCCCACATCAATCACCCAATCTGCTTGTGCAACGGCACGCATATCATGCTCAATCATAACCACGGTATTACCCGCATCGACTAATCGCTGCAATTGAACTAACAATCGATCTACATCTGATGGATGCAAACCTGTAGTTGGCTCATCAAGTATATACAGTGTATTTCCACGCTGATTGCGTTGCAGCTCGGTCGCCAATTTAATACGTTGCGCTTCTCCACCAGATAGTTCAGTCGCTGGTTGCCCTAAACGTAAATAACCAAGGCCAATTTCCTTTAATAATTGTAGTGAACGAGCAATCGAGACCTCTCCATCAAAAAAATCACGTGCTTCATTGACGGTCATTCCTAATACTTCAGCAATATTACGTCCATTCCAGCGAATTTTCAGAGTGTCATCATTATATCGAGCACCATGACATGTCGGACAAGGGGCATATACACTTGGCATAAACAATAATTCTACACTGACAAAGCCTTCACCTTCACAAGTTTCACATCGCCCTTTAGCCACATTAAACGAAAAACGTCCAGCATCATAATGAGCTTGGCGAGCTTCAGGAGTCCCAGCAAATAACTTTCTAACATGATCAAATAAACCCGTATAAGTTGCCAGATTAGAACGTGGAGTACGGCCAATTGGTTTTTGATCAACCTGTACCAGACGCTGTATAGCCTCCACATCACCAGCCAGAGAACCCTGTGTAACCTCGGTAACCAACATTCCTTCATTTAAAGGATTATTTTCATTATTGTTTTCAGTTTCAGATTCATTGCCTAAATATGAAAGTACTAACTCGGGTAAAGCTTGAGAAACGAGACTAGATTTACCTGAACCTGAAATACCTGTAACTGCTGTAAGTACACCAAGAGGTATACGAGCATCAACATTATGCAGGTTATGTCGGTAAATATTGTTAAGTTCAAGCCAACCAGAGGGTGTACGTCCATAACTTTGAGTAACTGGGATTTTATTAAATAAATAACTTGCAGTACGTGAAGCTGAAATCTCACTTAAACCCTGAGGTACTCCACTATATAAAATATTACCACCTTGCTCTCCTGCATCTGGTCCAACATCCACTAACCATTGAGCACGACGCATGAGCTCTAAATCATGCTCTACAACAAATACGGAGTTTCCAGCGTCTCTTAATTTATCGAGAGAATCATATAATGACTGACTATCTGAAGGATGTAATCCAGCAGACGGTTCATCCAGTACATAAACTACACCAAATAGCATAGAACTTAATTGTGTTGCTAAACGCAAACGTTGTAACTCTCCCGCTGAAAGAGTCGGTGTGGCTCTATCTAATGTTAGATAACCAAGACCTAACTGGCGTAATTGATTTAAACGCCCCACCACACCATTTGCTAAACGCTGGGCAGCAATTTTCTTTTCATCTGAAAGTGCTGACGTACGTCTTACATCTGGAGATACAGAATGCACAGCTCTACCTGTTGTTGCTCGTTCAGATCTATCAAGTTGGGTTACTTTATTATTAGTCTTTTCTCCAGCATCATGAGCGTCGAAATTGCCAAGAACAATGGGCTCAAGCAGGCAAGTTAACTTATCCAAAGAAAGTTGCATAAACTCACCAATATCTACTCCAGCAAAGGTAATAGATAAGGCTTCTGGTTTAAGGCGTTTACCATGACAGGAAGGGCATATTTTTCCTTCCATAAAACGTGAAACACGTTTTTTCATCAACGTACTTTGGGTATTAGCAAAAGTATGAAGGACATAGCGACGAGCACCAGTGAAAGTGCCCATATAGCTGGATTCTAGTTTACGTTTAAGTGCAGATTGAGTCTCAGCGGGGCTTAAACCAGCATAGACAGGAACTGTTGGGGTTTCTTCAGTAAATAAAATCCAGTCTCTATCCGATTGCGGTAAATCTTTCCATGGTCGATCAACATCATACCCTAGGGTTACTAGGATATCGCGTAAGTTTTGCCCGTGCCAAGCAGGTGGCCATGATGCGATAGCTCTCTCACGAATACTGAGTGTTGGGTCAGGAACCATTGTCGATTCTGTAACTTCATAAATGTGACCTAAACCATGACAGGTAGGACAAGCACCTTGAGGAGTGTTCGGTGAAAAGTCCTCGGCATATAACATTGGCTGATCGGCAGGATATGCACCCGCACGCGAATAAATCATTCGCACGAGACTTGATAAAGTTGTTACACTTCCAACAGAAGAACGGGTATTACTTGCACCACGTTGTTGTTGCAATGCTACTGCTGGTGGTAGACCATCAATAGCATCAACATCTGGTACTCCTGCCTGATCTATTAAGCGTCTTGCATAAGGTGCAACAGATTCGAAATATCTTCTTTGTGCTTCAGCAAAAATAGTCCCAAAAGCAAGTGATGATTTTCCCGAACCCGATACACCTGAGAAAACAACAAGTGCATTTCTTGGGATAGAAACATCTACATCCTTAAGGTTATGCTCACGCGCACCTCGAACTTCAATACAATTATTAGATAAAGTAATGTTATTGGGTTCACCAAAAGAATGTGTTTTCATGTTTCTACCCTCTATCGCTTAAAAAGTCGTAAGCTAATAATTATTAAAATATTTTCTATTAATTCCTAAAATTAAAGTTAGCTTAATTCTTAGGAATAGATTTACTAATATCTTCTTTTCTTACATTTGTGATAAGTCTTGAACCACGATAACCCACACTATGATTCCACAACCAACTTAAGGCAACGTTTAAACGACTTTGCACACCAATCAAAAAGTAAATATGTATAAGTTTCCAAAACCACCAAGCGAGTACTCCTTGTAGTTGAAATTTACCCATATCAACAACTGCGCGACTACGTCCAATTGTTGCTAGATTACCTTGATGATGATATTTAAATGGCTCTTTTATATCTTTGCCTTTTAATCGATTATCAATGGTTTTCGCAACATATTTTCCTTGTTGTTTGGCGGCTGGTGCTATACCTGGTACTAACTTACCATCTTCCATAGTAACTGCCGCGGTATCACCAATGACGAAAATTTCAGGATGCCCTGTCACAGTTAGATTTGAATCAACCAACACACGCCCTGCACGATCAGATTCAACATTTAACCAACGAGCTGCTGGAGATGCTTGTACGCCAGCAGCCCAAATAATTGTTTTTGCAGGTAGCTGTTTTCCATCATAAACAACACCATCTTCTGAACAACTTGTCACTGGTGTTCCAAGTACAACCTCAACACCAAGTTGTTCAAGTGCCTGACGGGTATAGCTAGACAACTTTTCAGGGAAAACTGATAATAAACGTGGACCGGCTTCAATCAATACCACTCGAGATTCACGAGGATCTATCAAACGAAAATCTCGAGATAACGTATCTTTTGCCAGTTCTGCAATAGTTCCTGATAGCTCAACTCCCGTCGGACCACCTCCAATGATCACAAATGTTTGTAAAGCCTTTCTTAAGATTGGATCTTTGGTACGTTCAGCTTCTTCAAAGGCAGCCAGAATTCGTTCTCGAATATTTGTTGCATCCCCCAAGGTTTTTAAACCTGGTGCAAATCGCTCCCATTCATCATGACCAAAATAAGCATGAGTAGCACCTGTCGCAATAACTAAAGTGTCATAATGCAACTTTTCGCCATCATCAAGAACAACTAGTCGGCTACCCACTTCAATGCCCTGCACCTCTCCCATTAAGGTACGGACTTCAGGACGGTTTCGAAAAATATATCGAATAGGCCAAGCGATTTCAGATGTTGATAAAGATGAGCCTGCGACTTGATACAATAATGGTTGAAATAGATGGTGATTTCTTCTGTCGATAATAGTTATATCGACATTGACACCAGCGAGACTATTTGCAGCCTCTATCCCTCCAAAACCAGCTCCAATAATAACAACACGATGACGTCCTGTAGACTTTACCATGAGTTTATCTCCCTATTTCCTAGCACTTAAGAGCTAAAGCATGATGCACAATATGTGCACGAATAAAGCTCGCAATGAAGTAATAACTATGGTCGTAACCTTCTCTTAGGTTTAAAACTAAAGGGTGATCCATTTCAGTACATACTTTTCGTAGTCTTTCTGGTTGAAGTTGGCTATCAAGAAATTCATCCCCTAAGCCTTGATCAACTAATAATGGAATTTTATGAATTGAATTCTTAACTAATTCAACAGTATCGTATTGTTTCCATGATTCCTGATCAGCTCCTAAATAAGCATTGAAAGCTTTTTGTCCCCAAGGAACTATGGATGGATTAACAATAGGCGAAAAAGCTGATACGCTCAGATATAATTCGGGATTACGTAAGGCAATCGTTAATGCCCCATGTCCTCCCATTGAATGACCACTAATACCGCGTTTTTGTGACGCAGGGAAATGAGCCTCAATTAGCGCTGGAAGTTCATGCACAATATAATCATACATTTGAAAATGTGCAGCCCAAGGATCTTGAGTGGCATTCAGATAAAATCCAGCACCTTGACCGAGATCATATGCAGGATCGTCAGCTACATTTTCTCCACGAGGGCTAGTATCTGGTGCAACAATAATAATTCCATGTTCAGCCGCATATTGTTGCGCTGCAGACTTCGTAATAAAATTTTGTTCTGTGCAGGTAAGACCACTGAGCCAGTACAGTACTGGTAATTTATCTTGATGCACCTGAGGAGGCAGATAAATAGCAAATTTCATCATGCATCCGAGTACTTCAGATTTATGTTGATAAACGTCTTGCCAACCACCAAACATTGCATGATGTTCAACACGATCCATATCGTTTTCCTTATTACAAAAAAGTTGTGATCTCCCTTTATTTTTAGAGAGGTCTTGTTTGTCGTTAAAATGATTATTTTTCTGGTATTACATCACTATGCTTTTGTCTAATCTTTCGCATTGTCCACCAAATAGAAAACATCACTAACGGTACTAATATCGCAATTGTGAATTCAGGCGCTGCTATATCATGAACTGAAGGTATACCTTTCACTAAATATGCAAGTAAACTAACAACATAATAAGAAATCGCAGCAACGGATAAACCTTCTACCGTTTGTTGAAGGTGTAATTGTTGTCTAGCACGATTATTCATTGATGTGAGCAAATCTCGATTTTGACGCTCTAACTCAACATCGATCCATGAACGCAAAAGAGAAATAGCACGTGTTAATTTTTCAGAAAGAGTAGCTTGGCGTTCTTTAACAGATTGACATGTCCTCATCGCTGGAGCGATACGACGCTCAAGAAAGTCGTGCCATGTGCAATATCCAGATATAGACTTTTCTGAAAGTCTATTCAAACGTTCTTCAACGAGTTCATAATAAGCACGACTGGCGCCAAATCGGTAAAGATTCGCTGCCACATTGGCTTCTAGTTCAGTTGCAAGCGTCGTAAGTTCAAATAGCAGTACATCATTATCACGTCTTAATTCTGTTCCTTTATTCATTTCATCAGTGATCGCGGCAAGCCGTAGCTCCATCTGACGTAGTTCAAAGGTCATTGTTCGAATTAATGGCAAAGCAAGTAATGCCAATGTTCGATATGTTTCAATCTCTAATAAACTTTGAGCAAGTGCGCCTGCACGAGCCTCTGTCAAACCACGATCAAGAATAAGAATCCGGGTCAGACCGTCATTATCTTGTCTGAAATCAGTCAAAATAGCTGCTGTTTCATTTTCTACTAGTGAATAGCACAAACTGACTGTATCAAAACGATTTACCAATTTTTCAGATTCAGTAGCCCATGGCAATACTTGCAAGCAGATACCTGAGATAATTTCACCTGGTGGAACAAAGCCATTTTTAAATGGATCTTCACCTTTAGGCAATCCCGTTGGTACATCTAGTTCTGCACACCAAAGATATGTGGAAAATTCTGTGTGTTTTTCACAATGCAAATTTCCTTCATCCCAAGTCAAACCATGAAGTGGTGATTCTTCTTTTTGAGTTTTTTTCAAGCCAAAGCGATCTGATAGTTCATCCAGCGCAATTTGGTCCTTGCTTGGATCTCCCTCTGTCAAGAAAGCTAACTGCAATAAGTTTCGTGGAGCTTGTATTAATAAAGGTGGACGGGCATGTACCTCTCCCACAGCCCTCACTCGATCTGCATGTGCTGGCATACCATATACAAATGCAGTCGAGGAAGTTTGTGGGGTCGTTTTGATAGCGGGTTCTTCTTTCATCACGACCTCAGTTTTTCAAGTTTAATAAAGAGAATTAAGCTTCTTTATACGTTCCTTTCTGCTTAGCTGAATGTGTAGCTAAAGCATCCATTAAGCCCGGTGACAAACAATCATAAGGTTCAAGTTTAAGTTCACGTAAACGATTGCGGATAGCATCCATATTTGATGGAGGAGTTCCACTTTCAATCACAGACGAAACAAAAGCTGCAAAACCAGGAGCAGACCATCCTTCTTGTGGAGAAAGCTCCGTATGAACAAAGTCTAAACCGTAGAATGCATGATCTTTATTTTCGATACGACCAAAAAGGTGCGCTCCACATTCACGACATGCGTGACGTTGAATTGCAGCATTCTCATCAACAATATGAAGCTTTTGTGGATTTGCTACAACGCTTACTTTGTCACGTGGTACAACTGCAATTACAGCGAACGTAGCACCTTCTGGTTTCCAGCATTTAGTACATCCACAAGCATGGTTATGCAATGTTTGAGCACCAACCTCAACTTGAACTTTATCCGTTGAGCATAGACATTCTAAGATTCCACCGTCGAAGTTTTCTTGGCTTGGACGGATCCCATGATCAAGAGAAGGGTGTATATGAATTTCGCTCATTTTACTTTCCTTAAGATGAATTGATCGACATGGTGTGAAATTCACACCATGGATTTTTAATATGAGATTAGTTAATTAGTACTTAATAACCGTACGGATTGACTTGCCTTCATGCATAAGATCAAAGGCTTTATTAATATCATCAAGGCCCATTGTATGGGTAACGAAAGGAGCAAGATCAATCTCACCTTTCATCGCATCTTCCACCATTCCTGGAAGTTGTGTACGACCTTTAACACCACCAAAAGCCGAGCCTTTCCATGTACGACCAGTCACCAACTGGAATGGACGAGTTGAAATTTCCTTGCCTGCACCAGCTACACCGATAATGATCGATTGTCCCCAACCACGATGAGCCGCTTCTAATGCTGAACGCATAACATTCACGTTACCAATACATTCGAATGTATGATCAACACCCCATCCAGTCATTTCAATTAAAACTTCATGAATTGGTTTGTCATAATCTTTTGGATTAAGACATTCAGTTGCACCAAATTGACGTGCCAAGTCAAATTTAGCAGGATTAGTATCAATTGCTATGATACGACCAGCTTTTGCCTGACGTGCACCTTGAAGAGCAGCTAGACCAATACCACCAAGACCAAAGATTGCTACCGAATCACCAGGCTGAACTTTTGCAGTATTATGAACAGCGCCAATGCCAGTAGTTACACCACATCCCAATAAACAAACATGTTCTGGGTTTGCATCTGGATTAATTTTTGCAACAGAAACCTCAGCAACCACGGTATATTCACTGAAAGTTGAACATCCCATGTAATGATAAAGAGGCTGACCATTGTATGAGAAACGTGTTGTTCCATCTGGCATTAACCCTTTACCTTGGGTAGCACGAACAGCAACACAAAGGTTAGTTTTACCAGATTTACAGAATAGGCATTCACCACATTCAGCTGTATAAAGCGGAATAACATGGTCACCTGGCTTAACGCTGGTTACACCCTCCCCAACCTCTATAACAATGCCTGCACCTTCGTGCCCAAGTACAACTGGAAATAATCCTTCTGGATCGTCACCAGATAAAGTAAAGGCATCAGTATGGCAAACACCTGTATCCGTAATTTTAATTAGAACCTCTCCCTTACGAGGCGGTTCAACGTCAATCTCAACAATTTGTAGGGGTTTCCCCGGCTCAAAAGCAACTGCTGCACGTGATTTCATGATGTCGTTTCCTTAGACCAAATGTAGTTTTTGGCACCGAACATCAAGTCGGTGCTGATTAACGAAGATACGATCTAACGATAGAAATAGTTTCGTCAATTGACTTTCTTTGAGAGTTAGTTCTAGTTTCATTATCTGGAAATTCTTCTCGCAAATAACTTTCTAGTACAACCGCCATTAAACCATTTACAGCCCCACGGACTGCGGCTAGCTGATGAAGAATTACACCACACTCAGTACCTTCATCAAGTGCCTGCTCAAGAGCAGCGACTTGTCCTTTGATACGTCTAACACGAGTAAGCGCTTGTTTCTTCTCACGATCATTGTATGGCATATATTCAACCTTCTCTCATTTAGATTTAGTCATCATACTATACTCTCTTATCGTTAAACTCATAATACTATACCCCCCCATCGTATAAAAGGGGTAAATTAAAAATAATTAATATTTTTTGAAGAAAATTATCTTTTAGTTATACTATTGCTTTGCATAATTAATTTAATATTATTAAAAATAAGTAATTTAGTAAAAAAATATTAAAAATATATTTTTTAAAAAAAAGAAAATTTATATTAAATATTCTTATATTAACACTTCTGTATATCAAATTATCTTTTAGCAAAAACACGCTTAAAAAATAAATAAATTAAATCAATAATTTATGTTAAAGTAAAAAAAACCTAGTAATCAAACCGATTGTTAGAAAAGAATATTTCAATTGTTTAAATTAAAATCAATTAAAATAAAACCATGATACAAATTAATCTATCGAATTTACTTAATCATTTTCTTTTTAACTAGTATGCATTCAACTTGAATAATTCTTCATAAACAAATTAAAATCCATGACTTGCTGCTGCTCTAACACTTCTTGCTCAAGAAGAGACTTTTGTGCAACTGATTCAAAAAATTGTTTACGCTCATCCGTCAAAACCTGTTTCGAAAAGTTATTCAAATGTTGCTGGCATTGATGTAAAGCGAAGTCATTAAAACCTATATTATGTTGAAACATATATGTTAAGACCTTAGAGGATGGCGTTAAGAATGAATTCTCAATTTTAGCCTGTTGAGCATATATAGCTTCTTTATGTTTATTAATATCATTTGCATGATCGAGTAAATTAGCTAGAGGTCTAATATTAGCCAACAACTCTTGAGCCCAATCATACATAGCAATTGAACTATCTCCATTTTGGAGTTCTAAATTTGGCTTTCGCCCCTTTTCAGCCACAAGGTGAAAGTTATTATTCGCCTGATTAAGGCTATCTTGACTTAATGATGGGCTTTTATATAAAGCACAAAATAATAAAAATGCATCCAAAAAGTAAGCTTGCTCTAAATCAATTCCTAACGAAGAAAAAGGATTAATGTCCAAACAACGTATCTCGACATACTGTACCCCACGTGCATTTAATGCATGAAGCACACGCTCACCAGAATATGGAACTCGTTTTGGTCTAATATTTGAATAATATTCATTTTCTATTTGCAAAATATTAGTATTAAGTTGCACCCATTCGTTATTTTTATGGGTACCAATATTCGTATACAAGGGGTAAGGTGTTTCTAAAGCCTCTTTTATACTATGAATGTATGAATTGAGACTATCAAAACAAGGAGAGATAGTAGATTGTGCACTACTTTGATAACCAATCTTACTCATTCGAAGACTAGTCGCATAAGGCAAGTAGTAAGTGTCATTATCAAATTTTTTAAATTGATCTAAGTTTTTTTTTAAAAAATTTGAATTAACCGCTGGGGATGCTCCGAATAGATAAATCAATAGCCAACTATAACGGTGAAAATTTCGTATCATATCCATATAAATTGATGACCGATCTTTATTTTCGAAAGTAGTTATATTATCTAGTTGGTATAAAAGCTGAATTAATTGCTCAGGTAATGAAAAATTATAGTGAATACCTGCTATACATTGCATGGCCCTACCATATCGAAGAGCTAATCCTTTTCGATAAACGTGTTTAAACTTACCAATATTTGAATTGCCATACTCAGCTATAGGAATCCTTTCTTCTTCTGGCAAAAGAGAAGGCATTGATGAACTCCAAAGGTATTCATTATTTAGTTTTGTATAAACAAAACGATGAATATCATTAAGTTCTGCAAGGACCTCTGAAGCACTCAAACAAGGTGGCGTAACAAATTCCATTAATGATTCGGAATAGTCTGTAGTAATAAACTCATTTGTCAAAGCTGATCCTAGTGTTTTTGGATGCGGTGTAAGCACCAAATTCCCATTCTTCGTTACACGCAAACATTCACGTTCTATCCCTCGCAAACACATAGTCAATAAAGGTAAATTTTCACCTAGAATATTTAGACGATGAGTATAGTGTTCATCAAATATTAATTTATCCATATATCAAACCTTACATTCAAAGTTAATGTGCACCATGAACTACCCTATTAATTAAAGTTACTATAAGAATTCCTATAAAAAGCCAAAGAATTTGGATAATGGTATCTTTAGTTGTCCAACGCTGTTGTAATTGAGGAATTAGATCTGATAAAGACACATAAATAAAACTACTACTAGCCAAAATCATAAGGAAAGGTTGCCATTGCTGTAATCCGGCCAGTAGAAAATATCCACTTAATCCACCTAAAGCTGTCATTGCACCAGCCATAGTAAGCTTTAGTACAGCAGCACTACGATGATTTTTCTGCCTAAGAACTACCAAATCACCCATATGATGAGGTACTTCATGTACAAGAACCGAAGCAGCTGCAATCAGCCCAAGATGTATGTCAACAATGAAAATTGAAGCAATCAAAATACCATCACCAAAACAATGGACTCCATCACCCAATAATAGTGACCAACCATTAGTTGTATGTGGCTCATGTGAATGATTATGCTCATGTCCGTGATGCCACAATTCAGCTTTATTAAGTAGAAAAAAGAAAACTAAACCAATTAGAAGTGCTAAAAAAAGTTGATGTGTATCTATATTGCTTTCAAAAGCCTCTGGTAACAAATGTGTAAAACTTGTTGCTAATAACGCACCAGCTGCTAGACCTAAAAAGCCTTGTTGTACATAACTATCTTGATTGTTAATAGCTGCCCCAGCTCTCGTTACCAATAAGTCTGCGATCAAAACGCTACCTATTCCTACGACCAGAGTGACTAGGGTAATAATGAAAAGTGACATAGATTTAATACATACCTAGTAGACAATCATTTTTAACTAATCGCATATACAAGCCGAAATTCGTTCGATACAACATCAAATTTGTAGATGTTGTATTAAGCAATCTAATATACTATACCCACCTATAGTATAAAAGGGATTTTATAAAAAAGTTTAAGCCACTCAACAATTAATAGGAAATTATTTTAAATTCAATTAAATAGATACAAAAATCATGACATTCTTAATCAAATCTAGTCTATTGAGAAATTTTTATTTTTTACATTATACAAAAGAGCCTAAACAAAGGCCCTTTCATCACTATTCTCTGAGCTCTTAGTATGCTAATTGAATTAAGAATCTAAAAATTCCTGCAATAACCGCTAATGTAACTACACCAATTACCCAAAGTAAGATAAACCATCCTGTCTGTGAAAGTTTCATACAAACTCCTAATGATAACCAGCATCACCAACACGAACTTTACCTTTAAAAATCCAATATGAAAAAATGGTATAAGTCAGAATAATAGGAATGAGCAACAGTGCACCAATCAAAGCAAAAAGTTGACTATTCGCTGGGGCTGCAGCCTGCCAGATCGTTACTGAAGGTGGAATAATATAAGGCCACAAACTAATTAAAAAACCTGTATAAGCAAGGAAGACTAAGCCTAACGTATAAATAAAAGGACTAAGTTCTTTCTTTTGTTTACATGCCCGTAAAGCCATTCCCGTAAAAATAAGTACTAATACAGGAATTGGACTAAAGTACATTAACTGAGGCTGACTAAACCAGCGTTCAGCAATTTGCGGTTGTGAAAGTGGTGTATAGATAGTAACTAATCCAAAAATAATAAATACTGAAATGATCAGTTTAGGCATCATTGAAAACATTTTTTCTTGAATTTCAGCATCAGTTTTATAAATTAACCATCCACATCCTAAAGTTGCATACAGAACGACTACACCAATACCAGTAAACACAGAGAAAGGTGTCAACCAGTCCAACTGCCCACCAGCATAAACACCATTTAAGGTTTTAATACCCTGAATATATGCACCTAGAACTACACCTTGAAGAAAACCTGCAAATACTGAACCACTAATAAAAGCTTTATCCCACAGATGCTTAGTACGGTTTGCTTTAAATCGGAATTCAAAAGCAACTCCACGAAATATTAATGCGATCACCATCAAAATAATCGGCATATAAAGTGCAGAAAGAACTGTTGAATAAACTAGCGGAAAGGCAGCAAAAAGCCCCGCCCCACCAAGCACCATCCAAGTTTCATTACCATCCCAGACCGGAGCAACGGTATTCATTAGCACATCTCGCTCATTGGAACCTTTAATGAAAGGAAATAAAATTCCGATACCTAAGTCAAACCCATCTAGAATGACATAAATCAATACACCAATTCCAATAATGACAATCCAAATAAGAGATAAATCAATCATGGCGATTCTCCCGTATTGATTCTAGTTTATCTAAGCTTCCTTCAACCGCACTCATTGGTCGCATCGGTGTTTGACCAACATCAGCATGTTCGCCTGAATGTACACTTAAGAATTGCGGGCCTTTATGCATTAGCTTTAACATGTAATAAATGCCAATACCGAAAACTACAAAATAAACCAGAACAAAAATAATTAGAGTTATTCCAACTTGCGATGCGGATACGGGTGACAACGCATCTTTAGTACGAAGTACATTGTAAACAACCCAAGGTTGACGACCGACCTCTGTTGTAAACCAACCAGCTAGAAGAGCGATAAAACCTGACGGACCCATATATAATGCAAAACGTTGAAACCATTTACTTTCATATAAACGGTCAGAACGACGCAGCCATAAGCCTAAGACGGCTAATAGCAGCATTAACATTCCCATACCAACCATGACACGGAAACTCCAAAAGATGATCAAAGAATTCGGCCGATCTTCAGGAGCAAATTCTTTTAAGCCTTTGACTTCACCATTTAATGAATGTGTCATGATCAGACTACCTAAATAAGGAATTGATACTCCATATTTAGTACGTTCTTCTTCCATATCAGGAATACCAAATAAATATAAAGGCATAGCTTCATTTTTATTTGTTTCCCAATGGCCTTCAATTGCAGCTAATTTGGCAGGTTGATGATGTAAAGTATTTAAACCATGATTATCGCCCACTAAAATTTGCAAAGGTGCAAGAACCATAATCAGCCAAAGAGCCATTGAAAATGATGTTTTGACTAAAGCATCTCTACGACCTTTAAGTAAATGCCATGCTGCTGTTGCACACACTAACAACGCAGCAACCAAAAATGCAGCAATAGCCATATGTGTAAAACGATAAGGAAATGATGGGTTAAATACAATTTCAAACCAGTTTTGGGGAACAATTATTCCATTTTCGATACTAAAACCTTGGGGGGTATGCATCCAACTATTGGATGCTAAAATCCAGAACATCGAAATACATGTTCCGATCGCTACCATTAAGGTTGCAAAGAAATGAGCTCGAGGACCAACTCGTCCCCAACCAAAAAGCATAATACCCAAAAAGCCGGCTTCTAAGAAAAAGGCGCTTAAAACTTCATATGCTAATAAGGGGCCTGTGACGCCTCCTGCTATTCTCGAAAATTCACTCCAGTTTGTGCCGAATTGGTAGCTCATGACTACCCCAGAGACCACCCCCATGCCAAAGGCAACAGCGAAAATTTTGATCCAAAATTTAAATAAATCTTGATAAATAGGATTTTTGGTTCTTAGCCAACGCCATTCTAAAACAGCTAAAAAACTTGCTAGACCAATTGAAATGGCTGGAAAAATGATATGAAACGAAACGGTAAATGCAAATTGAATTCTTGCTAATTCTAGAGCAGTAAGTCCTAAAGTCATACTACCACCTCTACTTTGAATTGATTGAAGTAATAAATCACACTGATATTTCGTACTAATCACATTTATAAAAAATGTGATTTATATGAGGCTTGATGAAGTAAAAGCGCAAATTCTTTTTAAGTTTCTTCAAAAATATTGTCATGGCGAAGTCCTTACACCAATGGTATAGAATCTATATGCAACACTTTTAGATAGGATCAATCTTTAAAATTAACGAAGGTATGACTTAATAACAGCAATTGTCTCTTCAATTGATTTCTTTTGAGACTCAGTTAGAGCTTCATTTTCTGGAAACTCCTCTCTTAAATAACTGTTAAGAACCATTGCCATCAAACCATGGCAGAGTAAAACTTGAAGTGCGACATAAACCACCTAATTAATTTAAAGGGTTTATGGAGTATATAAAATTGTCATACCATCATCTTAACTTTGAAGATCGTACTGCATTAATGCTTGAGTCAAGAAAAGAAGGCTTTTCAGCCAGAAAATTTGCTGAACTTATTAAAAGACATCCTAGTACGATCTATCGTGAGCTTAAAAGAAATAGCATCAATGACGTTTATCAAGCTCGATATGCTTCTGATAACACCTTCGCTAGACGTAGACGTGGTCACAGAAAACTCAAAATCGATTCAATCCTCTGGAAATTTATTGTTGAAGCGATCCGTTGTTTATGGTCTCCTCAGCAAATAGCAAAGCGTTTAAAGACATTTCCTGATTTGGATCAAACAATGAATGTAAGCCATACAACGATTTATTCAACGATACGCGCATTACCAAAGGGTGAGTTGAAAAAAGACTTATTATCCTGTCTGCGTCATGAAAATAAAAAGCGAAAAGCTAACGGTGAACCTAAAAAAGATTCTATATTACAGGATATTAAAACTATTCATGAGCGCCCAGCCGAAGTTCAAGAAAGAAAAATACCGGGTCATTGGGAAGCTGATTTAATTAAAGGTAAAGACAATAAAAGTTCGATAGCAACACTTATTGAACGAAATACACGGCTCTGTATCTTGGCAACATTACCTGATGCAAAGGCAGAATCAGTGCGCAAGGCTTTAACTGAAGCTCTGAAATATTTACCTGCAGAACTGCGTAAAACGTTGACCTATGACCGTGGACGCGAGATGGCAGAACATAAAATACTTGAAGAAGATTTAGGCATAGATGTATATTTCTGTGACCCACATTCACCCTGGCAAAAAGGCACATGCGAAAATATGAATGGTTTAATTAGGCAATATTTACCTAAAGGGATTGATTTAAATCAGGCAGATCAGCATTATTTAAATCAAGTTGCCATGTCACTGAATACTCGTCCTAGAAAAGCGTTAGATTGGCTTACACCATTAGAGAAATTTGCTCAGCTTGTTGATTATCATAAGACTTTTCAAACTGTCGCACCTCATGTTTGAATTCGCCCATTTATCGTTCCACGAACGGCTGTCAACTGTTTCAATAACTCATCACCACTGTTACCTTCATTAAGTGTCTTTTCAAGTATTGCTACTTGTTTCTTAACACGCTTAATCCGTATAAGTGACTGTTTTTTATCAATATCGCTATATGGCATATATTCAGGTTTCCTTGTTCCCACGAAATTAATATACTATACCCACCCATAGTATAAATAGATAAGCATAGAATTTCTATACTTCAATAGGCAAAGCTTGAAGAATAACAATACTTAACTTCTGGTTTATTTTAAAATTTAAATGTATTCAACAATATAGGCTTGATAAAATACTTTTTTAATATACATTTTGATTTATAAAATATTGTTAATGATTATATCCACTAAAAACAATGATATCCAATATCTGAGAACCATTTATCTCAAACCCTTAGATATCAATGCTCTTTCAATGAATACTGTATCATTACACTTATGTTAACAATTTTATGTCAAATATAAATAAATTGCCGATATAAATTATCTAATTGATGACGAATTTTTTCAACTTCTCCTTCATTTCCATTATCTTCAAACGTAAGTAGTTCCTGTTCTTTGCTTGTAATTTGTTGACAAAGTATTGATAGATTCTCACAGAAAGCTGCTGAATGTATTGGAAGTACCGCTTCTTCATTTTTATCAGAAGCTAATTTACGTTTTGATGAAACTGGTGAAATTCCATTTTCTTGATTAAATAAAATTTGTCGTTCTCTTCGATGAGCTGTTTCATCAATAGCCTTCCTCATTGCAGCAGTTACATTATCTGCATATAGGATAGCTTTACCATTCTCGTTACGAGCAACTCGACCTATCATCTGAAGCAGTGCCTGGCTCGAACGTAGAAAACCAGCTCTATCAGCATCAAGTATAGCGATTAAAGATGCTTCTGGAATATCCAAACCTTCCCGTAAAAGACTTACACCAATTAATATGTCAAATTCTCCAACGCGTAAACCTTCAATAATTTTAATCCGGTCTTCAGTTTTTATATCCGAATGCATATATCGAACTTGAAAACCTTTATCTGATATAAAATCATGAAGCTTTTCAGCTCCTACCTTCGTTAGAGTTGTCACTAGAACTCTATTGTGATTGTTAACGCACTTTTCTATTTCAATGAGCAGATCATCAATGTACCCTTCAGATTTTCTTACCTCGACTTTAGGGTCAAGCAATCCCGTTGGCCTAATCATTTGTTCAATGATTCTAGGCTGAGATACACGTAATTCATAATCTCCTGGTGTCGCAGAAACAAATATAGTTTGTGGCTTAATCCTTTCGAATTCCTGAAAATTTAATGGACGATTATTTTTGGAGGATGGCAAACGGAATCCATATTCAATTAACGTTTCTTTACGACTCTGATCTCCACGATACATTGCTGAAATCTGAGGAATCATGACGTGCGATTCATCTATAAATAACAATCCATCTTCAGCTAAATAGTCGAGTAAGGTAGTTGGCGGTAACTTCGCATCACGTCCACTAAAATAACAAGAATAATTTTCCATTCCCGAGCAATAGCCTAATTGCTGCATCATTTCTATGTCATTTGTAATTCTTTCATACAAACGATTCGCTTCTGTAAAACGGTTTTCTTTATTCAAATACTCTACTCGCTCCTCCATGTCAGAAAGTATTTTTGGTATTGCAGTCTCGATCTGATTTTTTGGGGTCGCAAAAAGCGTTTTAGGAGAAACCAAGTAATGATCTATTTCATTTAACTTTTTTCCCGTGACAGGATCTATCCACGTAAGAGACTCAACTTGTCCATCAAAGAGTTCGACGCGAATTGCATGATGTTCTGAATCAGCAGGAAAAATATCAATGATGTCTCCTCTAACCCTAAACATTGCACGCTTTAAAGTTTTTTCACTTCGTTCATACTGTAATAATGCTAACCGATGGATAAGCTCTTTTTGTTCAAATTGGGCACCTGGAGCTAGTGGAATTTGCAAGGTTTTATAACTACTTGGATCACCTAAACCATAAATTGATGATACAGAGGCAACAACAATTACATCCCGACGCTCTATGAGGGATTTAGTCGTGGATAAGCGTAGTCTCTCTAGATGGTCATTAATTGCAGAATCTTTTTGGATAAAACGATCACTACCAGGGATATACACTTCTGGCTGAAAATAATCATAGTAAGAAACAAAGTATTCAACCGCATTTTCTGGAAAGAAACGCTTCATTTCATCGTATAGCTGAGCCGTCAATGTTTTGTTCGGCGCTAAAATAATAGTAGGTCGTTTCAAGCGGTGAATAACATTTGCCATGGTAAATGTCTTACCAGAGCCAGTAATCCCTTTTAAGGTTTGATGAGTTGCACCATTATCAATACCTGAGATCAATCTTGCGATAGCTTCGGGTTGATCCCCAGCGGGGATATAATTTGAATGCAAAATAAATTTACCGTGTGGCATTGAAATCCCTCTATATTTAACTACCTTAAGAAAAAATCTGAATCATTAACAACTTAAGATGTACAAGCAATATTTTTAATATAATACACAATATCAAAACAAGTTTAAGTCATAGTATTTCTTATGTTAATCCGTTGAAATACATAGCTTTAAATGACAATCAAATTCTTTCATTCTTAGATTTGTGATGTTCTTACTATCGAATTCTTTTTAAAGAAAGAAGATAAATTTTACCTAGAAAATATCTTTAATCACATGATTTTGCTCAGCATATTTCTGTAAATATTCTATAACCAAACGACGATGACATTGATGTGGTAAATCCTCACTACACAGTAAACACTCATTTTCAAATTGTTGCAGACTTATATGTTTTTCTATATTTCGCCGAGCCATAAGGTTTAAAAAAAGATCTTTATAACTATCCCAAGGCATATCGCCCTTTTTATAAGGCTTTAAAATTTCATCTGTAGGTGCCAAATCAGGCACATGTTCATAATCACAGTTACATATCTCCCGTAAGAAAAATTTCAAGTCATCACGCTTAGCAAACCCTGCTAGTTGTGAAACGTTATTAAGGCGAACATCGATAATTTTTTTAACGTGATTTTGCTTTATTAGATTAAAAAACTTGTTTGCACTTTTTTTAGTAAAACCAATGGTATATATAGTCATAATTTACCTTCTTCTAATAAATTTCTTCATAAAATATTTGTTGAAAATAATTGAACAAATATGTAAGTGTTATTGGCTTATCTCATGTTGGTGGTAGTGAATTGCATCAATTGAAATGGGTCTCTGAAATTCATTTCAGGTTACATGCTCAACCTCACCTATCCTTTTATGCTACGAAAATGACTATAGCAGCTTGATGAATTGAAGTTGTTTCTCGACCTTCATTCTAATAATATTCATATATTCACTTGATTTTATCGAAAGTATTTTGATCATTCAAAAATTTATCTAACAATAGGAAATCATCAGTGCTTCAAATTGGTTCAGGTAAACTCTTTACGAGAGATGTCGAATATCACAATAAGTTAAAAGGTGTCATCTACTCAAATTTACACCTTATGGCTGAAGATCGTATTGAAACTGATACTGGATCAATTGAGGGAACGTCAACCTTTCATAATTCGAACGTTCTAATTTTCACATACACGGAGCTTATCGAAGCCCTTCCTGATAGCGATGGACCAGGTTTTATGGCTTCCCATGGTATTGCATCTTTTATAAGTGATTTCTCAGCTATACTCTCCTTCGCTTTAAATTGCATAGCTTCACCAAGTTATTCACTGATTGAAAGATTACTCAGTGATGAAATGGGTACAAGCACTCATACTGTTCCTAATAAAGTAGTAAATCAAACCTTCGATAAAGTCATCTACTGTCAGGAAAGCCACAAACAACACTTAATCAATTTTACCCAGCAATTGCATGGTTTGAACCGCAAAACATTCTTAACAGTAATGAATGCTATCCGAACTTATGTGACTGGGATACATCGTATAGCAGATAACTTTGAACTGGCGTATACCCTTCTAGTTGCCTCAATCGAATCTCTTGCTCAAGAATTTGATGGGCATCAAGCAACGTGGAATGACTATGAGGAAAGAAAAAGAAGAATTATAGATGAGGCTTTAACTGGTGCTGAAGAAGAACTTGCTGAACGTGTACGTAATGCAATTTTAGGAATTGAACATGTATCGTTAGGCAAACGTTTTCAAGCTTTTGCCATCAACCACATCAAACCTTCATTCTTTAGAGAAGAATCTGACGCTGTAACTCATCCGATAACTCGTTTTGATTTGCCTACAGCATTGTCCAATGCATATCTTGCTAGATCCAAATACATACATACGTCACAAAAACTACCAAAACCCTTAGATCGAGATTCTGGCTATTCCGACACTTGTAGAATCGATAATAAAACATGGTTAACGATTCAAGGCTTAGCACGGCTTGCAAGACATATCATTACTGAATTCATTATGCGTCAGCAAACTATTACAAGTGAACCTTATAATTATAACCTTGAACGTAGTAATATAATGACCGTCTCTCTAGCACCTCAATATTGGATACAAATAGTCGATTTTAGTAGAGGTTCTGGGGTCAAGCGATTTGAAGGTTTTCTAAGTCAGCTGGCAATCCTATGGGAAAATGACCCAAATAAACCTTTATCAGATTTATCTCAATTGTTGACAGAATTGCAAACCAACTTTGACAGAATCAACATTGCAGATAAGCTTGCTTTCATCTGTCTATTCATCATTTATAATCGTCTTGTAGGTGAAAGAGACCGCATTGAAAATTGCCTAGAATTTATTGGAAGATATGAAAATCTTTTAATCCAGCCAAGCTCTGCTGTATTGGTTACTCGAAATATACTAGAGATGGAAATTGAATGGAGTATTGAAGATCATCACACCTGTTTAATGAAGTACTTCAAAGAACGTGACCATAAATTTAGTTTCCGTTGCCCTCAACTTCTTGAATCTGGAATGTTGCTCCAATTAGCGGAAAGGTATCGTGCTAATAACGATCTTGATAAAGCTAAGGAATTAGTTAGTTTGGCTGTGGAAAGCTATCCTGAACATCAAGCACTAAGAAAGTTCGAAAGCGAATTTATTTCCATACATCAACCTATTAATTGCTATTCTATCTTGTTGCCACCATTGAATGAAACTCCTACTGAGCCAACTTCTGAATAGTTTTGATTATAGCCACACACCTATTTACTACTGAAATTGTGTAGGTGTAAATGACTGGGGTGGACCAAGAAAAAACCTCATTAATAGAAATCAATATCTGTAGCTACTACTTTGAATTAATTGAAAAAAATAAAATAAAGATATTAAGTACTATCTTGATGATCAATCCAAAATCAAGTCTGTGATTGCTTGGTAGAGTGAAAAATTAAGTCACAGTAAGATCAATTATTTTCCAACCTTTTTGTTCAGCCAAAGAAAGATGCTGGTTAATGTTGTTTTTATGCACGGCTAAGCAAACAAAATGCCTAGGGCGAGTCATAGCGACATAGATTTGTTTCATAAACTTAATTGTTTGTGGTTTTGGTTCTTGAGGTTGTTGATGTACAAGGTAAGTGAATACATTTGAAATATCATGTGATCTTCCAAATGTTGTTTCAACTACCAAAGTTGCAGCGTGGGTTTCACCTTTAATGCTGTGTATAGTTGCAACTTCCATTTCTATATTTTTGTTATTAATTTCAATAGAAATTTTATTTTGTTCATAATTTTCATTATTGCTTTGTGCAGATGGGGGGTGTCCATCGTAGCTAAGATACTCTGGAATTTTTAATAAACCATTTAAATTAAAAATTTGGAGTATTTGCGAAATTGAGCTATCCCAAAATTCTTGATTTAAATTTTCTTTTCTTAATATAGATATAAATAATTTATTGAAATTTTTTAATTTTGATTCTTTTTTTAAGTATTTTTTAATACTATTAACTCCGAATTCTTGCTCTTCAGTATCTATAAGAATCTTTTTATTGTTAATTTTTGCATAGTAACATATCCCTTCTAATACGGATTTGTAAATTTCTTTAGAATGCCAATTTTGATTGATATTATCTCGTTTAAAACAATAAATAATTCTTTCAGGTTTATAATTTGATGATGAATTACATTTATTGAATTCTGGAAAGTAGTTAACCAAAGATATATTGGTATCATTTTTAGCTCCTATAGCACCCACAATTTTAATAGGATCTGTTTTAAAGTCTGTTAACTGGTTAGAGCATAGATTTGCGAAAGCATTAATAGTTTTATGTTGACTTGCACTATCTATAAAAAAAATAGTATTTTGAAAATTTGATGTAATAGCTGATGTTAAGCTTAACCTATTACAACTTAATCCCGAAGCCAAATTGGCTATAGTCTGGTTAAACCGATTAGAGTCATTAATGTTATGATGATTCCTGCCATTGTAAGATGTATTTAAAGGTTCATTACTACTTTCGAAAATACTTTGATCAGGATCCCCGAATCGTTGAAGATTAGAATCCTGATTAAATATTATACTCAAGATATCATCTTGATATTTATAGGTGTCTTGCATTTCATCTATAAATACAATAGGGAATCTTTTTCTTATAGATAAGGCTGTTCCTGCATTCTCATACATATTCGCACATGCGAATTCGAACATTTCTCTATAGAAAAATAAACCTTTGTCTATTAATGCTTTTTTTGCATTGACTAAGTTCGTATAGGATGAAGATTCAGATTTTCTTGTAAATCCAGGAACATTTAAAATTAATTTATTATTTATAAATTTATATTGAAGATCGGAAATCTGTGCATAACGTCTATTTAGATAAGCTGTAGTACCTCGGGTTATGTGAAATGATAAAATTTTTGTACAAACTTCATCATCGACTTGATTCACAGATATATTATTCTGGCGGCAATATGGTATAGCCAGATATCTATTTATAAATTCTTGGATGGTTCCAATAAAGTGTGGGTAGGATAAAATTGTTCTGCCATGTTCATGTTTTTCAAGTCGAGAAATAATCATCTTTAGCAACATTAGTATGACTAATTACACAAATACCTTTATATGGACTATTCCATTTTTTTGCTAATAAAATAAGCTTGGCAGCAATTAATGTTGTTTTTCCTCCGCCAGGGCATGCTTGAACATCAATAAAATTTTTTAAAGCTTCTCTTCGACTACTATCAAATTGAAGGGACATTTCTCTTTCTAGTAAATTTATATCATCATCAGAAATATTAAACATGGTTATCTCCAGTTGCAGCTGCAGCTGCAGCTAATTCTGGGAAAGGTTCTGTTACATGTGCAATTGCTTCTATAATATATGATGGGAGAAGTGCTCGGAATTCTGATGGTTTATCTTTATACTTACTTTTTAATAAATTAACTAATTTATATGTTGCCTCTGTTTTTCCTGAACCTTTATTTTCAATCATGCCATATATTTTAATTGCTTTTTCTTCGATATCTTCTGGTAATGATGAGTATACAGGGTCAGTATCTGCTTTTATTGATTCATAAACTGACTCAGCTAATCCATACTTACAAAGACAATATTCAAAAGTCCAGTCATTGGATACAAATGTTTTAACGTTATCACCATCAATTCCTCGTTTCATATCGAGATGGTTTTTCATTTTTTCGGGTGTATCATAATGATCTTGCCAATACCTTAAATTTCCTTTTGCTCCAGTACTTGTATTAGGATTTTTTTTCTTCTTAAATCCGATCGGATTATCATTTCTTGCTTCTGCTTTCAATGGCCAAATATCTAAGTCTGTGATACATGCGACTTTAATTGGAAGTGCAGTAGTTGCATTATTTCTACGATAAATTCTTGCATAGCGTTTATAGGCGAGATTGCCAACATTAACCAAGGAAACACCATAATCTTCTAGTGAACCGTACCAGGTTTGTCGGAGACTTTTTTATTTAAGTTAGGCCACCTGACCTAACGGGTTAATCTTATCATAGTACATTGCTTCAAACTCAAAAGGCGATACATAACCCAGTGCACTGTGTACACGCTTTTTATTGAACCAATCTACCCAGTTTAGTGTCGCAAGTTGTACATCTGCTAAACCTTGCCAATCTGCTTTTAAATATTCAATCACCTCTGTTTTGTATAAGCCATTCACCGTTTCAGCCAGAGCATTATCGTATGAATCACCAGTTGTACCGACTGATGCTCGTAAATTTGCAGCTTCTAAACGATTGGTATAGCGAATAGAAAGATATTGAACACCTCTATCGGAATGATGAATCACATTCTTTGGCATGCCTCGATCGTGCAATGCTTGCTCCAATGCATCGAGCACCATATCTGTATTCATCCGTGTCGATACTTTCCATCCAACAATTGCTCGTGAGAACACATCAATAACAAATGCGGTATATACCCAGCCTGAATGAGTTTGAATATACGTAAAGTCACCCACCCATAGTTGGTTTGGATGATCAGCATTAAAATTACGTTTCACTAAATCATCTGCCCGTTTTTGGTCATCTCGGTTACGAGTAGTTTGTTTATTCTTACCACGCCAAACACCTTGTATACCTAGCTTTTGCATCAATCGAGCAACTGTACAACGTGCAATCACATAGCCTTCACGTTTCAATTTTTGCCAAACTTTACGTACACCATATCGACCTGAACTTTCTTTCCAAATACGTTTGATTTGCTCTGCATGATGTAAATCATGCAGAGCACGTTTCGCTCGATGTTCTGGGTTATCAACGAGATCTAAAGCCCGATAATAGGTCGAAGCTGCAATCGGTAAAATTCTACAAATCGCCTCAACACCATATAACGCCTTATTGTTATGGATAAAATCCACCATTATTTGTATGGGCGGTCGAGCTCCGCCTGGGCGAAAAAAGCCGCTGCTTTACGTAGAATTTCGTTAGCACGTTGCAGTTCTTTATTTTCGCGTTCCAGTTGTTTGATACGTTCTTGGTCTGAAAGCTGCTGTGCTTTAACTGGATTTTGTTGATCTAAGTATTTTTGATACCAAACACGTAGTGTTTCAGGAGTACAGCCAATTTTAGGAGCAATTGCTGTGATTGCAGCCCAATTCGATGGATAATCTTTCTCGGATTCAATCAATAATTGAACCGCTCTTTCTCTGATTTCAGGGGTATATTTTAATTTTGTCATCGGGATAGTCTCTCAGAATATTGACTCTCCGACAAACCCGGTACGGTTCAAGTTTTACTTCTTACTGTTAATTCGGTTTCACCCATAAATGGCAAAATAGTTTTTGGGTGTAAGTTAGATGCTTTATTATACTTTTGGAACATTAGACTATCATGAACTTCTTGTGCGGCTTTGTATGCTGTTTCATCATTAAGTATTCGACCTAACACCCAGCAATCGTTATCACTAACAATTTGCCTTCTATGAACAACACAATAGGTATTATTTTTCATACCACTGAAATTAAGGTTAACAAATTTATTGATATTGTGTGAAATCTCGCCTGTATAAATTGCTTTTGATAGTAATGTTGATGTTGCAAAATAAAATCGAATAATTTCAGTAATAGGTATAATGATTCCTGCTGGGTCATCACCTAAAGGGAAGCACAAACACCATGAGTCTTTACCAAATCCTGATGTTCGATGATCAGCATAAGTAATTATATTTTGATTGCCAATTTTATCAGTTGCTTTAAAAAGGCTTGCATTTTCTGAATTTATGGTAAGTTTTTCTTTGCTTCCCACAGTTTGTTGTAAAAGTTTTCCATTCTTTAATAAAGATCCGACAGATAAATTAACTATTTGACCGACACCAATTTCTGTAGTTTCCCATTTTTCAATGGCTTCTGTTGAAGCAAGGTTTCCTTCATAATTTTCTTTTATTAGACCTAAAAGTATTTTCAGAGTTGGTTCAGATTCCACATTAGAATTAATTTTGATATCACATCCAAACCATTCGACTCGCCATAATCTATCTTTGTATTCAGGCGCGTTCAAATGACTAATTGAATAAGGAGGCTGATTCATAGTTATTAATATGTTTAAGTAAATTGCTTTATAGAATCTATTTAAAATTAAACTCAGTCTATTATATTAATGTATCAGTCTATATTATCAACGTAATTGTCAACAAGAGTCTTATGAAGACAAGTTAGATCCACAACAAGAACCAAGTTCAACACCAGAAGTATCACCTGAAGTACCAGAAGTATCACCTGAAGCACCAGCAAATGAACCAGTCGCCACAAAACCATCAACACTAGAGGAATTAACCAATGCGAATCCGCAATAATGCGCTCATATGCCCAGGCCAATATTTTTGATTCGATCTGCATTCTTTTTGCCCTAGCCATTTTACCTATGGTAATTATTAGTATTGGCATACAGCTCAAAGAGAATTACGAGCGTAAGAAGCTCACTCAAAGCTATATGGATCAGCACTAAACAAATCCAATAGGCAATAAAAAAGCAGCGAAATCGCTGCTTTTTTATTTCTAATGAATTTTACGAATAGGCTGATTATAGGGAGAATCTTCTACTGACCGATGCACATGCATTGAATTGGTATTGTTCATTAAAGGTGAATTACTAGCCACTGAATGAGTCGTTGATGCTTTATGTGTGCGGTAGTTATTCAAAAACTGATCCACTACTGGCACATTGTTAGGCAATATTCCGATTTCGCGGTTAGTAATTTTAATCGTTTCTATTTGGTCTACATGGCTCATAACTAAGTCCACTACAATGATTAAAACTATGTGCGTAATTATAGCTTAAAATTGAAGAAATTCCATTTTGGGATTTAATATTTGGTTTTTTTATGCACAGGTTTTTGTGGATAGTAGTGGGTATAAATGGCTAAGTTGCTGATTATTTATGCTTTTAACATTGATTAAATATTAACCAAAATAACGAAAAATATGGAGAAATATAGCAGAAGCTATAGAAGAAAAAAGAGGAAATGTCAAAAAAAGGGCAAAAAAAAACTATTAGAACAATCTCAGTCTAATAGTTTATTAAATAGGGTAATATCCCTTGATTCGTAATATAACCGATCTCTAATAAGTTTTAAAGCTTTTTTAATTATATTCACGTAAATTCCACAAACTGTTATCTCATGCTGAACAAAAGTAATGATTAAGCCCTATACTCAACTCTACCCTGATATATTGCAGATTAGTTAAACTGCTGTTTAGAAATTGCAAACAATAAGATGTTATATTTGAGCGAGGTTGGAATTATGTATGAAATGTGAATGCTTTAAAAACTGATATATATTATCAACTTTTTAGAATTTTACGCCTAATAGAATACATACAACTTGTTAGAATGCCTTATACTAAATCAGCCACCCTCACACACTTTTTATGGATGACCAGTATAGTGAAAGATTCAATCTTTGCTGATGTTATATCAAAGTTGAATGCGGAAGTTTTTACGCAAAAAGCTGGTCGCTTATACCCTCCTGTCAGTCAATTATTGGCACTGGAGAAAAAGTTAGCATTATGTACAGCATCATTGGTTAAAAGCGTAGACATTCCAGACTATAAACAGCTAGAACGCCTGTTTTGGGATAACGTAAATCATACCTATGGCACTGGTTATTTTGCGGAGATTCCTAAGTGGGGTTCCAACATCTTTATCCCATTACAGGTATGGGAAAGTGTGTTACAGCCTTATGCATTGTTCTATAAAAATATGAACCCTGAGTTTAACTTTTATGACTTTGCATTTACGACTGCAGCGTTGAGCGCTTGGCGGTACAGCCAACCCGTGCTAAAGCTTGAAAATGATGTATATCGCACCCTATTGAATGATGAAAACGGTCGCTATGTCGATGGTCATTTGCTGAATTACTACTTTCAGTGGACCAACTTTATTCATACACCAGGTCTAGGACACAACGACAAACCTTTATATGGTTTTTTCGCGCATCAAAACGAAGTTTTGTTTAACGGCAACAACGTTAAAGTATTGATCATTGTGTTTTGCTATGAAGATACTGAAGCCAACATATCTGATGAAGATGCTTTAAGCTTAACCTCTAATTGGGGTGACTATGTGGTTTTAGAGTATCGCACGGATACTATTAAAACTATTAAAGATAGTTTGATTGGTACCAACCTTAAAGGTAGTCCTGAGCTATTAATCTTACTTGGTAAAATGCTTAGCTTATTTAATTTCTCTATTCATCCTAAAACTGACATCTACAATCACCGTGGCTACCTGATGCAACCCACGTATAACGATACGATTGATTCATTTCTCAGTAGTTATAGAAAGCACAAAGGTATGCCAGTACGCCGTGGCGTAGGTAAATCACCCTCTAGCAATCAACGCCGTGAAGTCCTCTATCATGTCCACGCACCAAGCTGTCCACGCCTGTTTGATACTGGTCTGAACACTGGTTTTGTGTCGCGCATGCACAAGAGTAGCCATATCGCTAATGACCATTTTAATACACTACATTGGCTTAAAACTGATACTGGCTTAAAACTAATTTCAGGTAGTTTATATACTCAAGAAACCGAAACTAAACTTATTAAATCAATTCAAAATTACTTTTATGGTAATAATACTTAAAGGTTTTCATTCTTTTTTCCTTAAACCTGTTATATACTTTTAATACCCATTTCAATCAATGAAGTATTATGCGTTTCGAGTTCGATCCATCATTTATATCTCATGTTGCAGTACGATTAGATGGCACTTCCTTAAAATCATTTTTAGACAACCTTGGAAACGTATCTTTTCAAGAAGCTGAAAGTTATTTAAGCAATCTAATTAAAGGGAATTATGAGCAAGACGATTTTACAGTTGGATTGAAAGTTAAACCTAAAAACCACAATCAAACAGAATTATTAGGGCATCTTTATAAAAATAGTGCCTTTCAATCGGTTTCAACTGAAGTATCGGATCTCGACACCCAAAACATGCACAATGACATCGCTCAATTCGTTCAAAGCTATGCCAATGTTGCAGATCTTCAGTACAACAGTAATTTCTTGGACAAGCAGACGTTTAAGCATGAAAAAACGTTAGATAGCTATATCTTCACAGAATTAATGCTGCAGTTCACCAACAATAATACCGTGAAGTTTCGTGTGGACGGCGAATATGTCACAGTGATTAATACTGAGCTAACCTCTAAATACATCTATTTTAACGACAACAAGAATAAGCGGATCTGTAAGTTTTTAAGTAAAAATATGCATCCAGCTTATTTAGAGTCATTCTTAGAGCAGATGCATATTATTAAAATTGATTCTGAGCAGTACTTTTATAATGCAGTCGTGAATAACACAATAAGTTATGATGCTGACGTTAACGCCTTTATGGACCAATCTCAGAATTTTTTAAATACCCTTGTGAAAGGTTATAAAAAACTGATCTTAAACAACGTGCGATTTAATCTTTACGAATTCTTAGAAGACGACCTTGAAAGTGTCATCCTAAACCGTATCACTAAGGCATGGCATTACGCTCATGAAATCACGTTGCAAACCAACAACCCATCAAAATATGTAGTCGCTCAACCTCTGGTTATAAAATATTTATAAGTGAGTTTCTTTATTTATGAACCCCCTCATGATCAAGTATGGTATCGATATTGGTACGCTATCTAAAATATTTAGATCGCATCTTGAAAATGAGGGCATTGTATTTGATCGTGAGAGTGACTTTCAGCTTGAACGAAGCTCTAAACGTATTTACCTCAGAACCAATCACCACAATGACGCCACAAAAAATAAGAAAAAAACGGCCTGGTATCTTGTAGATCTAGATAACGCACGTATGTCTTATGGTTGGTTTCATGCTGGCGGTGCAAACTTCACTTACAGCTTGTATGAATACATTCAAGAAATGGATCTGCAACCTGGTGATACCGTATATACCAAGGAACAGCAAGAAGAAGATCTTAAACGCTTCTTAAGCTCATGCAAAAGTGCTGAGAAGAACAAAAAAGACCAAGAGATATTGGCTCAAATCTATATGGGTTTTGAATGGGCCAGAAGCCTACCCTTGCCAAACCGTCCACACAACTACAATGTGAAAAAGCAGATTAGCTTCAGTCATGCTAGATTGTACAATCCAAGCAACTTCACTAAAAATGAGCTGATTGATTATGTCAGCCAGTACTACCCTCAACACAAGAACAGCACCATTATTCTGAACCGTATTATTGATCTGCAACCAGATCTAGATCAACAGTCGCTACGTCAGAACAAGCTTTTAGTTGAGGGGCAAAACCTCAAAAATCAAATCATTTTCCTTCAGACCATCGCTGAACATAAAAACAAGCGTGGTGAAGATAAGTTTACATTACGTGGTGTACTTGCAAACGGCGCTTTCAAAATCTTATTTAAAGATCCATTGGATGCATGGAACCAAGATCGGATAATCTTTTGTGAGGGCTACGCCACTGGTGAAGCAATTGCAGAATCAATTCAATACTCTATTCCAGTCATTGTCGTGTACGTGGCTGGCAACATCATGAATGTAGTACGTGATTTCCGTGCCGAATTCCCGTTTTCACGCTTCTATATCTTCAATGATAATGACCATAAAACAGCATTAGAAAGCAAAATAAAGCGCAATCCCGGTATCTATTACGCAACAGAAGCATGCCGAGCTGTAAACGCAGCCATGATTGGACCTGAATTTACTGATGAACAGTTAGATCTAAGTGACTGGAACGATTTTAAGTGTTTGTACGGCGTTGAATACACGCGTGATGTAATACGTCATAAAATGCAAAATGCCGTGTGGACGACTGCAGTTCAAAGCACGGTTAACCCGAACTATTCTATCAGCGCCCTATTCTTTGGCATCAAACAACAGTTGGATGATATAGGCCTCTATCCTGATAGCATGACCAAAAAGAATTGGTTTAGCTTGGTTTTACGTGCATATGCTTTGCTGACTCAACAGGGATTTAGTCAGATTCACCCGATTGAGCTGGTCAAAGAACAATTTATTGAAATTCTTGGACAGATCAGCAAACAACCCCGTAAAGTCACTGGAGCTGAAGAACCAGAACTCCTTCAGGCCTACACAAAACTTGTAGAAATGATCGCACGTAATGATTCAACAACAGCACTGAATCAACAGATTATCGCCGTGATTAATTTATACAAAAATGCAGATTATCCAATTGAATCATTAAAGGTTTGGCTCAAAGATATTGTGAGTAAATCGAACGATCCTGAATGGTCCGAAAACTTCATTAATAATATTTTTATTTCGATAATTTGAATGTCAAACATAAACCCCCAAAGGTAGCAAACTTTTGGGGTTTGTTTTTCTCTAAACTTTCATTGCACTAGGTTTATCGACCTACTTAAGACAAATGTTTCCTGATCTAGTTCGGTTTTGTGACTTATAACTAGGTTTATCGACCTATTTAAAACTAATGTTTCCTGAACCAGTTCGGTTTTGTGACTTATGGATTGGTTTGCCATAAACTTTAACGTTGCCTGAGCCTGAAAGCTGTACTTGAGCAGAATTGATAGCTGTACAAAAGATATTGCCTGAACCAGATAGTGCCACTTCTAAATTGTTGCTTTTCAATGGTAATGCATCAAAATTGCCTGAACCTCTCAAAGATAAGACACAGTGTTCAACGGTACCGTCTAAATCCATATTTCCAGATCCACTAATACTTGCTGTGAATTTATCTTCATTAAGATTTAAGACCTGAATATTGCCTGAACCTTTTAAATCAATAGCTTTTAAATTTGGGTGACTGATCGATACTTCTAACGGTGAACAAGTACTAAAACTTACATTGTCCTGAATAGCTAAAACCAATACACCACCCTGAAAAGTCGCACTAATAAGATCTACAATATTGTCGTCTGCAGTAATTTCCATTTTAGAAACACTTGAAGCAAAAAACTTCAGACTCATTGGACCTTTCATACAGATTTCGTTAAATGGGTTTACAGGTACTTGCTTAGTCACTGGTTTGCCACTTCCAACGATTTGATAGTTGGAACCTGAACTGTATACATTGCCGTTGCCATAGATTACAACAGAACCCGAAAAAATATGTTTTGACATATAAAGCCTCAAATTATTAAAAGTAATTTAACCCTAAATAAGTGGTCATTCATAACCTATTTAATATCTGTAAATTATAACATTGAGGGCTTAAACATTTTTTATTAAAATAATAAATTAAAGCTTTTAATTTTTCTTTAAACCTTTATTAGACATAGCTTATATTAAAGATTAAACAGAAATGTTTTTAGAATCGGTATATACTAAAAGTATAAATTTTCTTAAGCATATGATTAATAGTCCTATGCAACCTGGGTAGCACATTGCACCTAAATATATATTAGAAATTGGAATTGTTATGGCTGAGAAAGTACCGAGCGCCCGACATAATTGTGATTTAAATACGATGTTTCAGTTTTTCCAAGAAGAACTGGAGCGAAACTACGGATTCGTATTCAAGTCATCTGGTAAATATCAATTCGTGACCGTATTTGATGAGAAAGTGCCTTGCCTCACCGAATCAGATAACCCTAGTAAATCAAGTAGCAACAATGTCAAACCACGAGGGATGTATTGGATCTATCCAAACATGAACCGTGATACTGGTGAATACTGGCCAGTACTCAAAGGACACCGCTTTGGTGTAACTGACATTGAAATCTCAATTGCTTTTGCTGACCACTATAAGAACGTAATCAAGCCTCAACGAGATTCAAACCCTAACTACAAACCACCAAGCAAAGAAGATGTTGATCGCCGTGTACGTGAGTTTGAAGAAGCTCAAAAGAAGCATCTACTTCAACAAGAAAAAGAGCTCTTAGCTGCACAAATCGCTATCCGTATTGAGTGGCAACGTGCTGGTAAAATTATTGACGATTCATTTTTTAATAATAAAACTGGAAGCTTTCAGACCTTTAAACGCGACATTCGACAAATGCCGTATATGGTTGAAAAGAACCTAGAGCCATACGGCGCTAAAATCATGCGTAAAGATAACTTTACCCGTGATGAAGCCATTGAAGCAGTAAAGCGTGAACTTCCTGAATCAGCTACCAATCAACAGCTTCTCGTTGAAACAGTAGAGAATGTATTAGCGTATCAAAAGCATTTCATCAACTTTGAACCTGAGCTTGAGGGCGAAAAGAAAAAAGGCTTTGATTTACGTAAAAGCAGAGCTGTCATTCTTGCACCGTTAATTGACACCAATAACAAAGTCGTCAATTTACAGCGTATCACCCACCATCGCCAAAAAAAGCGCAACAAAGAAACCAACAAGCTTGAAGAAGTACTGCATAAGGGTAAGTACTTTTTTGATAAAGCCAAAACGAAAGATGC
The DNA here is from genome assembly GCF_019355975.1 of Acinetobacter septicus. Taxonomy (NCBI): domain Bacteria; kingdom Pseudomonadati; phylum Pseudomonadota; class Gammaproteobacteria; order Moraxellales; family Moraxellaceae; genus Acinetobacter; species Acinetobacter septicus. The sequence continues at coordinate 51,377 of NZ_CP079899.1, forward strand.
ATTCTTGCCTGTTAGCAAAAATCCTGATGTTGGCTATGAAGTCTTTAACCCGAATGCAAAGAACTATTTGATCAAGGAGGGTTGGGCAACAGCGATCAGCGCACGTAAGGCGTTGGATGCTGGTTTAGAGCTTGGTTTATTGGGTGAGGGTTTTACTGCAGAAAACACACAAGTTTTAGCGTCATACAGTAAATCCAATATCTCAAGTGTTGCTGAGCTTATCCGCAGTATCAATCCTGAAGCCAATATATTTGTTGGTTATGATAACGATGCTGGCCAAACGCTTGAGTCTGGTTTGAATCCTGGCTTACAAGAAGCTTGTCACAACTTTTCATTAAGTGGTGTGTTAGGTGATGTGAGCAAACATGAAAATACACGTATCACCCTACCCCCGGTTTTCCAAAATAAATTATCTGTTTCTGATTGGGATGATGCTCGTCAATATTTAGGTGTTGAACGTTTAGCTGCAGAGTTGGCAAAAGAACTGAATAACGCCGTCAAACGTATAGACAACAAGATCCCTGAAGTTGCGTATGCAATTAACCGCTACAACCGTCAACGCGAAGCTTATGCAACCAAGTTCCCTAATAAAGAATACCAACCGAATTACGGCATTGTGATTGCACAATCAGATGAAAAATATCTGGAATTGCAGAACATACGTGCTAAAAACCAAGCAAATATTGAAAATTACAACGCAAATATTGAAAAGCGTAAACAAGATCTATCAAAAGCTAACTATGATGGACCAGCTGGTACAGGTAGCACGAAATCCTATGCAAAACCAAAGTACCAACCGCCGTCATTTGATAAAGCATTTGATGATAAACCAACTCCAACCGCTACGGCACCCGTATCTACGCCCGTCATGACTCTTGAGGGCATTAAGTCTTATATGGAGATCCTTTCTGAAATTGATGTCACCAAAGTTCAAAATGATGTTTTGAAAGTTGTCGCTACTGCAGATGGCCATCAAAAGATTAAAGCCGGTGATATTGAATTCGAGAAAATGGGTGCCAAAGAACCAACCAGTAGCACAAACCCAAGTATGGATAGCATGCAAAATACCAAAGTACATATTGATGTATCCAAGGACATCAACAAAGATACAGTTAAATTGCAGAGTGTGGATCGTTCGACCATTCCCGAACAAAATCTTCAGCAAGGTATCGATCATCAAAGCTACGCTAAGTCAGCTATCTTTACCGCTTTTTGGCTTCATTCAGCAGAAATGTATAAAGCTAGAAAGTTAATTCATGAAGCTGGTATTAGTAATGCCGATGTTGAGGGTTCAATTGCTGTCGCTGAAGATAAGCTCAATAAAGCTCAGGAAGAAGTTTCTAAGAAGCGGTCGTATCCTGAACTTTTTGTGATTAGTGCGTCTGATAGCGAATACCGTGCGTCAATCATGAAAGTTTTATCTGATTTAGAGGCTGCACATCCAGAGTGGCAGAATCTCAAAACATTTAGAGAAAATCTTACTGATAGGACCATTGCATTTGATCAATTGAATCTGGATACATTGAAGATCAAAAACAAAGTAGTGCATTTGATTGTCAGTAATGTGACCAATGATCAAAACTATCTAAAGGTTCAAGAAAGCCTCACCACCCTTTTAGATACATCGAACAGCTTGTCTTTGGACCGTCAACAAAAGTTCAATCTTGTGAACAGTCTAAGTAAAACATTAAACAACATGGCCAAACTGTTAGATGAACCACCAGTCTTCCAAAGACTGAACGATTTCTTTACTCGTTTTGAAAAGCGTGTAGATGATCTCGTTCTAGGTGATGGTCTAAAGCTGTATGGTATAGAACCGCAGAATTTAAACAAAACTAACGAACGTGGACAGTCGTTCGATATGTAAAAGCAGATATGAAAAAGCCCCGAATATCGGGGCTTCTTTTTGAGTCAATGTTTTCAAGATTAGTGTGGCAATGTTGCCCTAAAATCCAGTGCAAAATCAGTTTCACCACGAGGATCGCTATTAAAGAACTTGAAGCCTAAACACTTAATCTCTTTATAGCCCATACTCTCCACCTCTTTTAAGGGCTATTTGCATTTTAGGGTGGGATTTTTATAAATCTCACCTTATTTTTAACTTAACAAACTCTAATTTTGCAATCTAAGGTTGAAACTACTTGAGCTAATCATTTTTAAAATTTGCATTATAAGGTTGAAAGTGAATTTAGCTTTTTAATAATCCTTTTAGTTGACTCAAATATTCATTTGCTTTTTGTTGAGCATTTTCTTCTGATAAATTCAAATCAGATTGAATCTTAATGATGCTTTGTTCAAACTGGCTTAATTCCAAATCACTCAATCGTTGTTCATCTTTGTACATATCTATAGTTGCTCGACACAAATGAATGAAGTGTGCTGTTGTTTTGTACTGATAATTACAACAAGCATGAATGATATTTTTGAGTCGTCTGTGGCGTAGCTCAATATTGATTGGTTTATAAGTTGGATGGCTTGCGCTAAAAAATAGTGCCTTATCTATGGCATCACCGCTATACCAACCTTTATCCAAATTTTCTTGTGCTGCTTGAATGTAAATTTCTGCTACTCGCTTCCTGTCAGCCAAAATGTATTTCTCAATTTCAGCTTGGTCAGTTAAAAGCTCAATTGGTTCAAACTGAACTTTAGTGCCATATCTGTTTTGGGTAGATTGATCATTTACTCTCAGAAAAATGGTTGCACCTATTTCTATATCTGATAGCACGGCATTTTTGACAAGTTGGGCTTGATAATTTTTTACACTACCGATCAGTTCAGCTTGAATATACTTTGTTCCAATTTTTAAGATACGAAACTGTCCAAATGCTGTCATTTTTTCTTGCTTATTTGGCATCTCACACCAAGCCTAATGATTATCCTGTGATAAATTTTAACATTAAGTCTTTATTATGAAATAAAAAAGTAGTCAGATTTGAAATTTTTAAATATTGCATTTCAAGGTTGAAAAATTTACGTTTATTGCATAATATTTAACTATTGCAAAATAAGGTTGAAAAACAAAATGGCTTCTGCACCAAACAATACCGAATCTACACTGGCAAGTTTTATTTGGAACAATGCGAATGATCTTTGGGGTGATTTCCCACATACAGAGTTCGGCAAAATCATTTTACCCTTTACGGTATTAAGACGTTTGGAATGTGTACTTGAGCCAACGAAAGAAGCTGTTCTCAATACTTATGCGCAATTCAAAGATCAAGGGATGGCGCTTGACGATATTCTTACTAACGTAAGCGGCAATCCGTTCTATAACAAATCGACTTATAACCTTTCCAATTTAGGCGGTACAAAAACCAAAGCTAATCTTGAAGATTACATCGCCAATTTCTCTGAAAATGTACGTGTCATCTTTGAACAATTTGATTTCAATACAACAATTAATAAATTAGCCAAAGCCAATCTATTACTGCGTATTTGCAATAATTTCGCTGCCATCGACTTACATCCGAATGTTGTGCCTGACCGTACCATGAGTAATGTCTATGAACATTTAATTGCAAGATTTGGTGCAGAAGTCGGTACGGGGTCTGAGGACTTTATGACTCCGCGCGATATTGTGCATTTGGCAGCAACTTTATTGCTTGAGCCTGATAATGAGCTGTTTGAACAAAAGAATGGTTTAATCCGCACTATTTATGATCAAACCTGTGGTACATCGGGCTTCCTAACCGACATGATGAACTATGTAGACGGTTTTAAGGACCGCTATAAAGTTGCCCCTGTACTTGTACCCCACGGGCAAGAATTACAGCCTGAAACTCATGCTGTCGCATTGGGTTCAATGCTGTTAAAAAAACTAGAATCTGACCCAAGCCGTGATTTATCGCAAAATATTAAATTGGGCAGTACACTCAGTAATGACTTATTTGCAGGACAGCGTTTCCACTATCAATGTTCTAACCCGCCTTTTGGTATGTCATGGGCGAAAGATGCCAGTGCGGTTCAATTAGAGCATAAAGAAAAAGGCTTAAATGGGCGTTTTGGTGCGGGCTTGCCTAAAGCCAGTGACGGCTCAATGCTGTTTTTACAAAATCTGATTTCCAAACTAGAACTGCCTGAAAATGGTGGTGGTCGTGGTGCGATTGTGCTATCAGGTTCACCATTATTTAACGGTGGTGCAGGCTCAGGCGAGTCGGAAATTAGACGCTTTATTTTAGAAAATGATTATCTCGAAGCAATTGTGGCATTACCGACAGATATTTTCTTCCGTACAGGTATTGGTACATATATTTGGTTGATTTCAAACCGTAAACCCGATCAACGCAAAGGCAAAGTGCAACTGATTGATGCAACTGGCATGGGTTCTTCCATGCGTAAAAATGAGGGCAATAAACGCAAGTTTATTGACCAAGATTCAATTGATACGATTAGCCGTATTTACGCTGATTTTGAAGAAAGTTCAGTCAGCAAGATTTTTGACTATACCGATTTTGGCTACCGCCGAGTGAAAGTATTACGTCCTCTACGCATCAATCTTCAATTTGATGGTAAAAAACTGGAGTTATTTAAAGCATCAAAAGAGTTTGGCAAGTTACTGGACAGCGACCGACAAACAATAGCCACTTATATTGAGCAGCAGTTTGGTGACGGCAAAGACTATGCTTGGTTTGAGAATACATTCCTGAAAAATCTACCACTCAGCAAAGTCAGTAAGGGCTTAAAGAATGCTTTGATCGCTGCGTTTGGTGTACAAAATCCTGATGCCGAAGCTGTTGAAATTAACGGTGAAGTGCAAATGGATAGTGAACTCACTGACTATGAAAATATCCCTTTAAATCAGAATATTCAGGACTATATGGCGAAAGAGGTGCTTCCTCATGCGCCTGATGCGGTGACTGATACCAGTTATACCGACACCAAGGATGGTCAAGTTGGTGTGGTGGGTTATGAAATTAACTTTAACCGTTATTTTTATGTATTTGAGCAACCACGCCATCCAAATGAAATTATGGCGGAGATCAAAGAGTTGTCTGCCGAAGTCGCACAATTGCTTGGGGAGGTTTAAAAATGGAATTTAAACAATACCCAAGTTATAAGCCGAGTGGTGTGGAATGGTTAGATGATGTACCTGAGCATTGGAGTTTGAAAAGGTTTTATTATCTTTTTACTGAAAACAAAAAGAAAAATATTGGCTTAAAAGAAACCAATGTTTTGTCTTTAAGTTATGGAAATATTAAAGAAAAGAATATTGATGACAACAAAGGCTTATTACCTGAATCCTTTGAAACTTATCAAATTATTAAACCTAATGATATTGTTTTCCGTTTTACAGATTTACAAAATGATAAACGTAGTTTAAGAAGTGCTATCTCAAAATATCACGGAATTATTACGTCTGCATATATTGCTGTCAAAACCAAACAAAATGCAGATTTTTATAATTATTTATTCCGTGCTTACGATTTACAGAAAGTATTTTATTCTATGGGCGAAGGTATGCGTCAATCTTTAAAGATGGACGAATTAAATAAAATGCCTGTTGTTTTACCAAGTGAGGATGAACAGAAACGCATTGTTTCATTCCTCGACACTGAAACCACCCGAATTGACAAACTCATTAGCAAACAAGAAAAGTTAATTGAGCTTTTAGAAGAACAGCGTAAATCCATTATTTCTCATGCTGTCACCAAAGGTTTAAACCCGAATGCACTGATGAAAGATAGTGGTGTGGAATGGTTGGGAAGGGTTCCCTGTGATTGGCAATACTATTCAATTAAACGTACGATAAAGGTTTTAACTGACTATACAGCCAATGGCTCGTTTGCAGATTTAGCTAAAAATGTAAATTATTTAGATTATGGTTTTTCTCGATTAGTACGCTTGACTGATCTTCGAGAGGATTTAAATAATAATGGAGTTTATATTACAGAAGATGCTCATAAATATTTGAAAAAATCAGAGTTTTTTGGTGGTGAATTATTATTAGCAAATGTAGGTGCTTACGCTGGATTTGCTTGCTTAATGCCGTATAAAAAAATAAAAGCCACTTTAGCACCAAATATGTTTTTGCTCCGATTTAAAGAACAAAGAATCAATAACAAATTCATGTATTACTTAATAAACAGCAAGACAATTCAATATCAATTTCAAGTTTCTATGACTTCTACTGCACAACCAAAACTAAATAAAGACAATGTTAAGAATATTGTGATGTTTTTGCCAACTTTACAAATTCAAAATGAAATTGTTGAGTATTTAGATTCTGAAAATCTAATATTAGACAATCTGATCTTCAAGCAACAAGCCTTAATCGAAAAACTAAAAGAATATCGTGCTTCAATTATCTCCCATGCGGTTACAGGCAAGATTGACGTACGGGAGCACATGGCATGAAATTTTTAGCAAATTGTAAATTTAGCTTTACTTCAATAGCGACATTTGTCATTATTCTTTCCAACATACCTGCCATGCCTAGGTTCAAGTTCGCTTGTTCACGCACAAATCGGCAGGTTTTTTTTGCCTGAGAAAATACTATGGTTCAATTCATAAAACAGGCAAAAAGCAATCAAGATCATCTTCAAACATGGCAAGATCGTGGCTTGATCATTCCTGATCTTGCACGGGCAGACCGCTACCTCAGTTTTATAGGCTACTATCGCCTATCTGCTTATACCATTCCTTTTCAGCAAGCAGTTACAGCTAATTCAACGGTATTACATCAATTTAAAGCCAATACCACATTTGATGATGTACTCAACCTATATATCTTTGACCGAGAGTTAAGGCTCTTGGTCATGGATGCCATTGAGCGTATTGAAGTGGCAATACGGGCACAAATTTGCAATGTACTGTGCCATCAATCGGGTGCTGCCTTTTGGTACACCGATGAACAGCATTTTAGCCATAACTATGCCCACATGCGTTTACTTGCCAGTATTGAACGGCAATTAATGGATGAAAAAAGCCGTTTAGAGCGTGATGAAAAAGCTATTGATAAACGCCCACTCTCTCAGACTGACAAAGATGGGTTGAAAGATAAAGTGCGTAAAGAAAACTTCTTACGCCACTACTTATCTAAATATGACAGCCCGAAATTACCGCCTTCATGGATGATGATCGAAATGCTGACATGGGGTGAACTAAGCCATCTCTATGTCGGGCTAAAATCCAATCAAGCCAAAAAACAGATCGCTCAGAATCTAGGGCTACATGCTGAAGTCTTGGAATCATGGCTGAAAAGCCTGAATGACGTGCGAAACTTATGCGCCCACCATAGCAGACTATGGAATAAAGAACATGGTCGCAGCATTAAGATTCCAACTTCAAATGCAATTCAATGGCTTCAACAACCAATCATATTGAGTAATACCGCGATTCGCTATGAGAAGCGTACCTATATGCTTTTGGTGGCAATACAAACCTTACTTTATAAGATCAGCCCAAATTCAACATGGGCAAAACGACTCAAAGATTTAATTGAGCAGTATCCATCACTCTCTAAAGCCAATATGGGAATGCCTGAGTTATGGCATCAAGACCCGTTTTGGCAACAGGCATTACAACAGAATTAAAAATTAGGGGAAAAAGCATGAATATTTTGGCAGACAAAGCCCATTACGAAAGTCACTTAGAAGCCTATATTGTGCAAAAACTGCAAGCGCAAGGTTGGGTGGTTGGGCAAAGTAAAAATTATCATACCGAATATGCACTCTATCCCGAAGATTTAATCACATGGATTCAAGCTACACAGCCTGAAAAGTGGGAAAAACTGCAAGCACTGAATGGTAGTAATACCGAAAAACGCATCATCGACCGCTTGGATGATGAACTGAATAAGAAAGGCACAATCCATATCTTTCGTCATGGCTTTAGCATGGCGGGCGCAGGCACAATCGACCTCAGTGAAAGCGCACCCGAAGATGGACGCAATCAAGCCGTCATTGACCGCTATAACGCCAATATTCTACGTGTTGTCCCACAACTCAAATATCATCCATCCAAAGATGCAGGGATTTTGGACCTTGTGTTCTTTATTAATGGCTTGCCAATGGCAACGGTGGAAATTAAGACTGAGTTTAACCAGTCTTTAGAAGATGCCATTGAGCAGTATAAAAATGACCGTAAGCCGATAGACCCTAAAACAAGACGTAAAGAGCCATTGCTGACACCCAAGCGTGGTGCAATTGTGCATTTTGCCTTGTCTGAATCTGAAATTGCCATGACCACCGCTTTAGATGGTGAAAGCACCTATTTCTTGCCGTTTAACAAAGGTAATCAGGGACATGCAGGCAACCCTCCTGCGGATGCGGCCAAAGGTGAGGATTATCCAGTGGCGTATTTTTGGGATTATGTCTGCCAACGTGATAATTGGCTGAAAATTTTCCATAATTTTGTCTATGTAGAAAAGAAAAACAAAGTCGATCTATATGGTAATTGGACGGTACAGGAACGCTTGATCTTCCCGCGTTATCATCAGTTTGATGCGGTGAATAAAATCATTGCCGATGTGCAAGAAAAAGGCGTAGGACTGAATTATCTGTGTGAACACAGTGCAGGCTCAGGCAAAACATCGACAATCTCTTGGGTGTGTCATTCACTGGTGCGTTTGCGTCACAATGACGGTACACCGTTTTATAACTCCGTCATTGTGGTGACAGACAGAACGGTACTGGATGACCAGTTACAGGAAGCGATTCAACAATTAGATCATCAGAAAGGCTTAATTGCTGCAATTAACCGTGATGACAAAGAACATGCAGGCAAATCGAAAAGCAAACAGCTTGAAGATGCACTATTGTCCAATAAACAGATCATTATTGTGACCATTCAGACTTTCCCGCATGTGATGGAAGCGATTCTGACCAATACCAGTTTAAGCGACCGTAACTACGGTATTGTGATTGATGAAGCACATACCTCGCAAACAGGCTCAACAGCATCTAAACTGCAAGCGACATTGGCATTGCAGTCGGGTGAAGCAATGGCTAACCTGACTGTTGAGGAACTGCTTGAGCAGATTCAAAAAGCGCGTGTACAGTCCAAAAACATCAGTCACTTTGCCTTTACTGCAACTCCAAAACACTCGACTAAAATGCTGTTTGGGCGCACTAAAAATGGTGAGCCTGCCAGTGATGAAAATTTGCCTGAATCCTTTCATTTGTACCCACAACGCCAAGCGATTGATGAAGGCTTTATTTTAGATGTGCTACAAGGTTATGTACCTTATAAAACTGCGTTTAAACTCGGCGGTGAAGCTGTTGACGATGATAAACGAGTCAATTCTAAAGCAGCCAAGAAAGCCTTAGCTCGTTGGATGGCTTTACACGCGACCAATGTCACGCAAAAGGTGCAGTTTATTATTCAACACTTTCACCACAATGTTGCCAATTTGCTCAATGGTCAAGCCAAAGCCATGATCGTGACCAGTTCACGCCCTGCGGCAGCACGATATAAAATTGCCTTAGAAAAATATATTGAAGATAACCCTGACTACAGTGCCTACCATGTCTTGGTGGCATTTTCGGGTAAGCTCACGGGCAAACAGATTAGCCATGAAGCAGATGGTGATAGCGAAAACGGGGCACTATTTCAAGTTGGTGAAGATGCTGAATTTACCGAAGCCAATATGAATGCCGATGCACCTAATTCTGATTTACGCATCGCATTTGACCGCCCTGAATATCGCTTAATGGTAGTGGCGAATAAATTCCAAACAGGCTTTGACCAACCCAAACTCTGCGCCATGTACATTGATAAAGTCATTGCCAATGAAGTTGAAGTGGTACAAACCTTGTCACGCTTAAACCGTACCACCACAGGCAAAGATCAAACCTTTGTAATTGACTTTGTAAATGACCCTGAATGGATTTTAAAGTGCTTCAAAAAGTACGACAACGGGGCAAAAATGGTGGATGTACAAGACCCGAATGTGGTTTATACCATCAAAGACAATATTGAAGAACTTGATCTGATTACCGAAGATGATTTGGAGGAGTTTAAAGCAGCTCGTTTTAAAACTATCCGCGATATTAGCAATCATGATTTCAAAGAAACCACACATCCCGACCTGTTTAAAGCAACCGATCGTGTCGCCCGCCTGTTTAACCAAAAACTGAAAATGCTCAAACAGGCGATTGAGCTACAGGAAACTGCATTTGATCAAGCCAAAGCAGACGGCAATGATGAAGGCGCAGAAAAAGCCGAATTTGAGCGCAAGCAGTTAGACGTAGAATTACAAACTTTAATGCGCTTTAAAGGCAATTTGGATAAGTTTAGCCGTATTTATTCCTATGTAGCACAGCTTATTGACTTTGGCGATCCTGAACTTGAAAACTTCTCGGCATTTACCAAGCTCTTATCCAAACGATTAAATGGTATGTCTGCTAAAGAAATTGATATTTCAGGCTTGGTACTGACTGGCTTTGGCATCTTTAAAAAGAAACTTAAAACCGATGATACCGATCATCCCGAAGCGGATGAACCTCAACCATTAGCCCCCATCCAAGGCACAGCCAATGGTGATTTACAGCCAACCAAAATGACTTATCTGAAAGAAGTCATTGATCTTATTGCTCAGACTTTTGGCGATATTTCCACCCGTGAAGAACAGGTGGTATACATCAATCATTTAGTAACCATTCTACGAAATAACGATGTAGTTATGGCTCAGATTGAAAATAATCCTGAATCCACAGCCTTGCAAGGTAATTTGCCATCGGCAACGAAAGGCGCAATTATTCAAGCAGTGACCTCACATCAAGACTTATCAGCATTGTTGCTCAAGACCGATGCACAAGCGATGCAGAATGTGATCAAGGTGCTGTATAAATTGCTTAAAGATGGTGAAACCATTGATGTGCATCGTCTAACATAACGGAGTATTGGAATGATTGATATTCTGCAACTGGAAGGTGTACAGCCGATAGATTACCGTAATGAAGATGGCTGTATTATGATTACCGTACAGTCAAGCGGTGAGCATTTGGAAACATGCCCTGAATGCGGTGGACGCTTATATAAGCACGGCCAGCGTATCAATCATTTTGCTGATACCCCCTTGCAGATGCAACCTGTAAAAATTGAGGTGATACGAACACGCTATCGCTGTTCTGAATGCAAAAGCATGATTACCCCTCAACTCAGCTTCTTAGATGAAAAACGCAGAGCGACCCATCGGCTGATTCAGCAAGTACGCAAGCGTTGCTTAGATCGAACCTTTACGCAACTTGCCGAAGATACGGGTGTAGTCGTGAACACCATTAAAAACATTACGCTCGATTTCGTGGAGGAATTAGAACGAGATATTAAGTTTGAAACTCCAACGATTATGGGTATTGATGAACTTAAATTGATGGGAACATATCGCTGTGTCATCACCAACCTTGCTATGAACAGCTTATATGATATGTTGCCTGAAAGAACTCAAGATACATTGATACCATACTTCGCCAAACTGCCTGATGCAGAAAAAGTAGAATGGATTTGTAGTGATATGTGGCGACCCTTCAAAAAGTCATTCCGTCTGCACCTACCAAATGCCAAGTTGGTTATTGATAAGTTTCATGTAGTGAGAATGGCAAGTGAAGCTTTAGACACTGAACGTAAAGCTTTACAAAGTAGTTTGGATCGTGATGCCCGACTGAATATGAAAAAACATTTACGGTGGATACTGCTTAGACGACCAAATTCATTGACCGAAGATCAACAAAGAATTTTAGGAAATTTAGAAAAATGGCATCCTGAGTTTAAGGAAGCTTATGACCTCAAAGAGCAGTTTTATAATATTTATGAAGCAACAACCAAAGACGATGCCATACAAAGGTTTCATGAATGGGAAAGCAGTATTCCCAAATATTTAAAGTCTTTCCGTGACGTTGCTAAAACTGTGAATAATCACTTTGAGGATATATTCACCTATTGGGATGCGCCAATAAGAATTACCAATGCTTATACTGAGGGGCATAATGGTATTACAAGGGTCGCAAATCGAATGGGACGAGGATATACCTTTGAGGTGCTTCGAGCAAAAATGTTATATAACAAAGTGGCTCGATCTATTACAACTTTAAAGACTCCATCATCTTCATTAAAATCAACCGAAGGTTATGAGGGTTTAACTGCATTTCCAACCAAGCAAGAGAATAATAAGTTGGAATATGGCGCTTATATTCCAACCTTGGTTGAATTGTATGGCGGTGATGAATATTTAGATGAAGAACTAATTTCAACCATATAATGCAAATAGCCTTTTTAATAAAACCTACGTTTTCTTGATTCGCACTGTAGAGTCCAATTTTATTACTAAAGCGTGTGTACTGACCTTTTTTGAGTGAATTTTCCGCCATGTCTTTCCCTACTCTATGCTTTGCCAAAAATGTGAAACTATTTGTTGTGTAATGCCAAAATTTTCACAAATAAGTGTATTACTAATAAGCATGAAAGCAACATAAGGCTGTTCTTTTTTTAGCTAGTTGATTCATAACCTATAAAAAATAGATATGAAAAAGCCCCAATGTTGCAAATGGGACTTTTTTGTTGCCAAGGTTAAACTACTTAGCTAAAACTTGATCCACTGAACCAATTAACTTTCGGATTACTTCACCTTCTAGGGTGTTGTTATAGGTGTGTCATTTCAAATTTAAATTTTATCCCACCTCTTGAACAAGAGTATTAAGAATAAAACTGGATAAGCAATTGGCCATAAAACTGTAAAAAGTATTTTTGATGAATAAGGACTAATTTTCATCAAAAAAATTTTATTAATAAAATAGTACCCCGTTAAAACATAAAAAACCGCACTAAAGTACTGGTGCATATTAATCAGTAAACACCACCAGATAATAGCCCAAAGAATCGCTACAAAAGTAAGGTAAAGGTAGAAAGCTTTATTTAGTTGCATGTTCATCATCTTTGTTCGGCATAACATTACCTTTTAAAAATCTACAATTGATCTAGTTCCCTTAGGAAAAAAACCACTAATTGCTTAGTGGTTCGTTCTGATCTGGTGATTAATTGGATTCCGTGGATATGACAATAGATGTCATATAAAACCTTCTTTGAACTGTCGCCCTTCCAGCGACTCTAAGTGCATTTCAAGGAAATCTATTGCCACTTCTGAGTAATTTGCGTTGGCTGAACAATTCACCAACTTTTCATCACAAAGACATTTTCCCAAATTTGCCAACTGAGTAACCAACTCATTTCGTACAGAAGCCAAGCTGAGAGCTTCAATCTGAGCTTGCAGTTCTTCACTGAAAAACTGCAGTTCCATACGATTACCACATTGTTGTTGCAGTAGATATTTATTTAATACCGCTACGGCTTTAGCGGTATTTAATTCACCGTTCATCAATATTACTTATTGTGACGGTACTGGCTTGGATAAACAGGGTTTGGATCAGCCCATAAACCAAGGCGTTGAGAACGTGCGTTGCTTTCAGCACTCAAAATAATTTTATCTTTGAGATATTCACGATAAGCCCATGCATAGCCATCTTTAACTTGCTTATAGTTAACACTATTCACGATGTTTAAGTTGGGCACTTGGTTTGTACGCATCTGAAAAATGGTACCAAGAGTACGACCGTAGCGGTCCTTACTATTTTCTTGCACATACACAATCGTTTCATGCAAGAAACTGATGTTCTGACGCGATTTCTGACCAAAAGCTTGACTTTTTTCTGGTGCATCAATCTGGTTGAAGCGAACACGGATCTGCTCATTGTTGTTGTTTAAAACGGTGATAGTGTCGCCGTCAGAAATACGTACAACTTTGCCAACAAAATCGGCTTGAGCTGCAGTAGCAACAACAGACATGGATAAGGTTAAAGCTAAACTTTTTAAAGTTGTATTAAGGTTCATTTTGAATCCTTAGTGGGTAAAGAATAGGTAAATTATATCGCATTACGTAACTGCAATTTTTTTCTTAAAAAATATATTCAGCTGATTAGTTAGGATTTATCCCCTTTCTCTCAAGCCATTTTTTCCATTGAAGTGCATACGCAACTAAACCAGGTTGTTTCGCCGTGCCATTGCGATATATCGCATTAAAAGATGGCGTCCATGAGTGGTAAGCAGCTGCTCTAACCCAAAAATCGGTTGACGGTTTTGTGGTTAATCGATTTCGCAAGATCTTGGCTGCAAGTCGCGCATTCAGACATCCATCAGTACGCACATAATGGCTGTTATAATTTTCAAACATACCGCCACGTTTAAAGTGCATGGAATTGATTTGGAATTGCCCCATATCCAATGAACGGTTTTTGTTTTGCGCTGTTTGTCCATTGGTACCACGCTCTTTGCTATGTATACCCAATAAAACATACAGCGGAACACCTTCTGACCGCGCAGCATGAATAACACAACTCAAAGTAGCGACTCTACCCGGTACGGTTTGATCGTAAGATACACTCGCTTGGTTGTATTGATTGTATTGCGTAGTTGGATAGGTATAAGAAACAGGACGGATATTCTGGCGAACGGGTTGTTGTTGTGGTGCTGGTGCTTGCTGGCCACTAGGTTGTGGTCCATTTTGTGCAACTGCCGTGCGCTCAGTGCTAGTCGGAGTTTCTTCAGTTTTTTGCGGTGTGTACTTCACGCCCAAGTAACGACTCGTAAATCCTCTTGGCTTTGCTGGCGCCATTTCTTGCTGAGTGTTGGTCATGACCTGAAATGGTCGATATGGTGTACTTGATCCATTAGAATTGACATGGTTTGCATATGCACCTAGAGCCTCAGAACTTTGAGGCAATTGAGCATAAGCAACGCTTGATCCTAATAGAGTCGCAAATAGCGTTGGTTTTAACAGCATATTAATCAGCACCTTTATCGTTGTTGTTGAAATTGTCGATTAGGTGCTGTTTACGGTCAGCTAACTTATTCAGTGTTTCAACTGGCAATGGGTTTTTGCCGTCATACCACGATAAGCTATATTTTTTTGGCGCATAGCGGAACCATGCCAAGAATGGCGCATTCGGTAAAAATAAAAGACCAGTACGGACTTGCCACGCACGATAAGCTGAATTGATGCTAACCATGTATAGATAAAACACCAATAATACACCTGGTACAACAAGCATTGGATATAGCGCTTTAAAGAACATATAAACTACGTACAAGCCTGTAAACATAGATAATGCTAAATACAAATAAGACGAAAACTGATGGTTTTTAACAAGCTTGTCTATTTCATCATTACTCATTGAAGCTAAACGTTCTTGCCCTCTTGGGTAGTGAGTATTAGCAATGAGTCTTTTCAGTTGTTTAAAATTGTTAGGTGCGACAATTTCATATTCACATAAAGGGTGTGCACATACCCAATTCACGTTGCCTTTATAAGAACGTGGAATCCTGTTGTCATGCATTAAAATCGATTTACCGCATTCGGGGCATGTTGGAGACAGCATTGATCTAATATTAGATAAATGCGGTAAAAACCCTTTTCTAGCTGAACTCCAGTGGCTTTTACGCCCGAAATCAAAAAAGACTCGCTTTAAAATACCTGATTTACGGGGTTGACTAGCTTCAATTGCCTGTTTAATGGCAGCTTCATCTAAAACCTCATTGGTAATATTTACCTTTTGTGTAGCACTATCAGAACTATTTTTATCTGAAGACATACTTTTACCTACGGACTTTTATTATGTAGAATACGTTATTATATTAAAGGATTTTCAACGTGTCTAAAACCCTTTTTATTTTCGCAACGGTTATTTTAATTTCCACCCTTTTAAGTGCCTGTAATAACTCTAATACTCCAAATGAACAAGATCCATTAAAAGGTCAAGAACAGAAGTTTTTAGACGAATCGGCAACGAGTGAATCAAAAGAACTTGTGTTTTATGACTTGGTAGATCCTAAGAAAAAAGACCAACCTATAAAGGCTGAAGAAGCAAGTGCTTCCGAGCCTGAAGCCCAAGAACAACAACCTGAAAACGCCTTATCTCCTGAGGTTCTTGAAGCGATTCGTGAAAATACAGAACGACAAGAAAAAAAGGAAAATGCACTCAGAACAATAGCTGAAGCTAAGCGTATTGAAGCATTATTAGTAGGTAAAGATCGCAGTAGTGATGATGGCTATACCTATAACAGTGATGAATAATTGATATATCAATGGTTTTAACCAATACAAACTTATTATTTTAAGTTAAAATGATTTTAAATTTTTTGGTATATACGGTTATGTTTAACAGTGCTTTTAAGAAACATAAAATAAAAATATGTTTTGGCTTGCCAATCATAATTGTGGTTTCGATCTTAATATTCAAAATCTACTCCTACCCCTTTAAGCCAAGACTCTTAAGCCCCGATTGGATTGAAAGTCGCTACAATGGTTGGGAAGTTGAACATCATGACTTATGGATTGCTACAATTGTGGATGTTGTTGGTCCAAAAACAGTAAAAATTAGAAATCAAAATGGAGAAGAAAAAATTATGGATCTTCTCTATATAAATGCTTTGCAATCTTCGGAAAAAATGAAAAACCTCTATATCAATAGCTTGTCCGGTTATGTTGGCCAACAGCTATTTGTAAAAGGAGATTCAGACAAAGCGCGGTTTAATGGCGTCTTGATCGATGGTAACGGTGAAAATATCAATCTAAACCTAACTTATGGACCAGGTGCGGTATTGGATATGTCATCAACTGCATACATTCATGACCGAGAAAAGCAATTAGTTCCTTATTTCGCGAATATCAATTCAGAAAATAGAACGTTTTAAGTTATAAATTAAGGGATATTAGAAAGGCCAAGCTATGCCAGCACCATTATGTTTTCTCACACTGGAATTTACCGCCAAAGTCAAGAATCCAGTTGATGTGCCTGACATTATTAAGTCGTCTATTTTGACGCGTATTAAAAAGTGCCGCACATCATCAATAGAACAGGTTCAGTATCTTTATAATGCTGAAGAGAGCTACTGGAAGCCAAAAAAACAAGTCACTGAAGAAGCAACTCAATATCATGGCATCACCAATGAAGATTTATTAACGCAAGACTCAATCAATGGTCTAAAGATTAAAAACTATGTTGTGTATTGGGCAAACGTTTATACATTTAGAATTTTGCAAAAAAGCAAAGTGAAGTTTTTTAATCACCGCTTTATCTTTTTAAACAACTTAATCAACGTGATTGGTGAAGATGGTTCCCTACCCATGACAGAATGGGCACGTTTAGCCAGTGCAGCTTCGGGAAATAATGAATTTCCAGAAGAGATACTGACTAACACTAACAATAAGGTCATCTGTTTGACCGTTATATTTGATTATATTTCTGAAAAATTAACATCACTTTATGGTTTGGATCTAAATAAGCATTACGATCTGGTTGCTGCAGTACAATACAACAGTGCTATCAAAGCTAAGAGTCAAAAATCATTAAAGGTTCATAAGCTTATGCGTGATGATTTTAATGAGTTTAAATTGCTTTTAGACAAAGGCATGGAGATTAAGAGAATTAAAAAGGAATATTTTATAAATAATAACTATCTCCCTTAAACCTAAAAGCCACTTTCTTAAAAGTGGCTTTTTTGCGTTAAACATAAAATAAACTATCACTAAAACCCTTTTTTAAAATATAATACTTTTAATTTCTATTTTAACAGGTGATACATTGTGAGTTTAATTAAGAAGCAAAAAGACATTCTATCTCACGACCCTCTTGTTTCAATTTTTAGTAACAATGACCTTTTAACAATCTCAGTTGATACGGATTCTGAAGATTTGAATCGTCAACCTAAAAATATAAAAATCCCGAATGCCGATCTTAAAGAGTTAACAATACAAATCAGTGGTTTTGATACTTTAGAAAACAATGATGTTGGTCGTTATTTCACTTGTTCTGGTACCGTAGAGCTCGTTAATACACTAGGTAATGGTGAAGAAAAACGTTTTGTATTAGCAGAGCCAAAAATCAAAGTAAACGTGGTTAAAAAAGGTCATTTACCGCAAACAGAACAAATTAAACAATTGGTTCGTAATGCGTGGATGGATGCATTTAGTGATGGTTGCCAAAACATTAACCAACCTTACCACTATGAAGATGAAACTTGGTTTGAACGCTTCAAAGGTAGCATTATTGGTAAGTTTGTACTGATCGTACTTGCCACTTTCTTCGCTGCTTTCATTGGTTTGGCTATTTTTGGTTATGTTGCTGGTAAAAAACAACAGGACCCAACATTAGAAATTGCGAATCAAATTGCTCAAGATCCTGAAGCATTAAAGCAATTGCTGAATCAATATGATCAACAAAATAACCAATCTGGTGCACCTACTCCACAAGCATCACCAGAACAAGCAGCTGAGCAAGAAAGACAGCAAGAAATTAGCTCATTCGGTTTAGATGCTGGATCTAGCGAATAACGCTGATTAAGCAATAAAAAAGCACCTTAGTCATAAATACTTTGGTGCTTTTTTTGAGCCTAAATTTATTATGCAAATTTAAAAAGAATCCAGATGATGACGAGATGTACTGGATAGAACCAGTACGCCCACTTCCCCACTGGAGGTACTTCAAAAGGTATATTCATGTGCTGTCCTTTCAGTAGGAATTGTGCACCAATATACGTTGCAATGGCGCTACTGACAGCAAATGAGAATGCCAAAGAATATGTAGTCATATCCGTATAGTAGCCACCAATCAACCAGTTGAAAATGTTGGCCAATGAAGTGAGCAAGACGCTGATCATTAAAAAGTATTTCTTAGAACGAACGTTGGTTGTTTTAAAGAATAAATACAGGAATACAATTAATAAAACGCCCCACACGCTATACATAATAAAATTAGATAGCAATATGGTCACGACTAACAGAGAGACAAACTGCAGCGTTGCATATTTATGTTTAGATTCCCCCAATACAACAAGCAAAAATCCTAAAAGCAACGTAGGCATGACGTTCAGTGTTGTAAATGGCTCTTGGTTGAATAGTTGATACGGTACTTCTGATAGCACACAAAACAACGCCAAATTTTTAAAATAGTTTTTTAATGTATGGGTTTTCTTTTTAGAAATAGCTTGGTTCAAATTGAATGCAAGCATGATACAAAAAATAGGAAAAGCACAACGGCCAATCGTCCTCAACAACAGATTATATTGAGGAAATAATATTGATGCGTGGTCAATAACCATGGTCACAATCGCAATCCACTTCAATAGATCCAAGGCTCTATTGCGATCTCGCACGGCGCTTTGGCTAATTACAGCTTCTTGTAGATGAACCATGTGTTATTTTTCGCTAAAGGGTTTGTATAAGCATCACTACGCTGTTTTCGGGTGTTGTTACGATTATCTAAGATCTCAATGCTGTTCCAACCTTCGGAATAACCGAGCACCAGTCCAGAGTTATAAAATCTCGTGCGATGACGCTCTTCATCGCCGGCATAAAACAAGTACGCACGAATATCGTTATACGGTCGATGCCCGACCAATACGTTATCTTCATCACGATCAAAGTACTCATAAATTAAATCCGTATATTCACGATTGAAGTATCCGCACTTCTCAAACAGATCTGCACTTGAACGAAAAGTAATAGATTCCTTGGCCAGTGTTTTATTTAAAATCATGCGAGTGACATTACGAGCAAACACGGGCAAATTAAAATGCACAGGCAAATGAATTTCATTTATTTCGGACAAATCAATAGGATCACCAAAAGGACTAGAAAGTTCTAATGCTTTTTGATAAAAGTCCATCCATTGTGCAAGATATTCATCAACAAACTTTTTCTCACCATAATAAATTGGTAATCCATCAACCGTTAAAAGGTTTTGTGGAGGAAAAATATTGTTTCTTAAATCTAAGATGCTTTGTTTTAATTTTGCGATTTCGATTGGATCACTAATCATAACAACTCACTCGAATTAGAGTATTAAGATAATTATATAGGGTTTTAATTAATTGGATATAAGTTTTTAGCTCAGTAAATAAGCATTTTTGTTGTGTGGCGAATTAGAATTGATAAAAAATTTAAAAGAATATTTATTCTAGGAATTATTGATACAATGTATCTAATTTCTTACGAATTAGTATATACAATTGGGATTACTATGCTTACCCCTGATCGAATAGACAAACAAGTTAATTTGGCTGGACTTGACAAGTCGTGGACCAATTTATTAAATCACTTGGACATTGATAGTCATCCTGAATACAACATCAATAAAACTCAGCCATGGTACTTGGCTAATTTTGTAGATTACCTACGCCTACTCAACATTAAGTTTGATGAATTAAATCTAAGAGAGATTCGTGCAGTTGATTATGACTTGGTAGATTGGTCATTTCTTAAATCTAATCGCCTAAATGGTGTTGAGGTGTTTAAGGACCTTACCATTTATCTGCAGAAACCCATTTTTGTTACGCAATATCCTAAATGTGTAGCCATCAATGCTGATGTTCGCGATCGTAAGCTTGCAGAGGTTATTTATGATTACTACAGACGCTTCTTACCGTTTTTCTATTCATTCATTAAATTGATCAGATCAACGCAGCGCTTATCTCTAGAACGTAAATTACCCGTGATTGATAACTTTATGTCTAATTTTGGAGATCTTAGTACTGGTGAGTTTTATTCAAATATTCCATTTGATGATGCAGAGCTCAAAAGGATTTTGAAAAATGGCTTTGAAAAATATAGAGAGCATAAATCAGAACAGCGGTTTAGCCGTGCCATCGCAGAGCTAACACCGATGTTTAAAGCTTTGTCTGAATACTTAAAGATTGTGTCTACGGTTAACTACGTGGATCTAGACCTTATTCACTTCTTACACAATGCATTTTTGGGTAAAAACTTTAATGTTTATTCAGATCTATTCGCTATGGATAAAGAACCTAATTTGTTGGTCAATTTAAGTTGGACATACACAAAAGCGGTCGTTTATGTGCATCGGCTATATCAAAAGGAAGAAGAATATAGCGATCTTTTAACGAAAGGGCCTGGTCATACCGAAGTTTTGTAGCAGAAGAAAAATCTGTACTGGTTTTGCCCGTGGCAAAGTCTAACCAAAAGACGTCATTTCCATCGCACAATAAACCTAAATTATCCTTTTCAAGTGTCTTTTTACATTAATGTCTTAAACTGGCAAATTAGTATATATGACACCATCAGGATATTTTTCTCTTAAAGCTTTTAAATCAGAATTAAATATAAATAATTCATCATTTTGATTTTTAGCTAACGAACTTTGATTTGTATTTTGAATAGATGGTTTGGAAGATGAACTCGTTTCATTATGGTTGGTATTTTCACCGTTACCCAATCTTTTTGTTTCTGTAACTGCTTGAGATTTTATAAAAATTACAATACCTAAAACAATAATACCAACCACAAGAACTATTAATAGAATTTTATTCTTTTTCATAAGATTTTATAAAAACTGCCCAAATTTAAAATTGCAATCTTTTGCAGATGTGTATTGAGAAACAGCTCGCCCATTATCATTTTTTGTAATCTCTCTTTGTTTACAACTATATTGTTAAAGTTTAGGACTTTAATGTCCAGTTTACGTTTGTGTTGTCAAATCACATCAAGCGCCACATACTTGATATAAGGATCATCTATTTGTGAGATCGAGGGGATATATTGATAGTCCACCTTTCATACAATATGTTTGCGAACGTGGTGCACGGCGATCGGTTGATCTATGGACCGTGCGTTATCCCATGCTACCTGAGCTTGCTCTAAAGTATATACGTGCGCTTGATCAACATTCGTTGTATAGCCCTTTCCGTTAAAACCAGGCCACCCAATATTTGAGCCGACATTATGTCTAAAACAAGCTAGGTAAAGTTCAGTCATAAAGTTTCTCTTAAGCTACTTTCTTATTCAGTATGTGTTCGGCTAAGCGCTTGATACCGCCACCGTCCGTAATTAAATGTTCAAATAATTCGCCATTCGGGTTTTTAACTCCTTCCAACTGGCCTTTTTTGATGCCTAAGACATCAGAAATAATTGGATCTGAACCCGAATCAGCCAACAAGTAATATGCCGAGATCTGTTTGATTTGACCGTCACGGTCTAAGCGACCAATACATTGATCATGAACACCAGGCGACCAATCCAACTCACCAAACACAAATGTTTTGCATTTTGAGTGGTACTGCAAGCCATCAAGCCCGGCAGATGAACGTAATGAACTAATGAAGACTTTGCTTTCATCATTCAAGAATGCTTGTTTAGAACGTTCCTTAGCTGCAGGTCCTTCCGTGCCTGTATACATAACAGGATTGAATTCAGCCAAGCGTTCTAGCCAAATGTTGTACACATCTCGATGCCAACCATAAAGCATGACTGATTCACCAGACTCAACAAGCATACGCACGAACTCAGCGACATACGGCGCTTTGGCGATACCTGTTGCTTGGCGCATCATAATATTGAATTCTTCTGTCGCACGAAGCTTTTGCCCTTGGAATTCCTGAGTAGAGCTTAAAATTACTTTTGCCAGTTCCATTGCCTTGCCCTTAATTTGATCCAGTACTTTAGGATCGCTTTCGACATATTGAGGGATGATTTGTACTGGCGGTAACTCTCGATTTACATCTGCTCGAGTACGGCGCAACATTAGACCTTCATCACGTAAAAACATCCCAAACGCTTTAGGATCATTAATACGTTTTTCTTGTGAACACCACTCACGAGCGAATTCAGTAGCGGTACCTAAGCTATCTGGACGCAATATTTCAATGATGTTGTAGAATTCATCACCGTAGTTATAAATCGGTGTAGCTGATAGACCGAGGCGTAATTCAGCTTGGTCACTAATGAGTTTAGCAGCGGAATACTTTTGCGATGTATAGCCAGTCCGTAACTCTTGGATCTCGTCAAACACTACGTACTTAATCTTTCCGGCAAGATATTCAGCCCAACCGTTCAACTTTGAATAACTGGTGATAATGACATCGGGTGCTGCTTCACCCTCTTTGTGCAATGGATAAGGCGATGCTTTCTTTAGGATGTGACATTTTAGGTGCGGAGCAAAGCGTTCAATTTCATTCTTAATTTGCATTGGAAGATGTGTCATTGTCACAAAAAGCGCCGGGAGCGATTCAGGTAGAATCATCGGACATATTCCACTCGCTGTTTTGCCAAGGCCCAAATCATCCCCCAAGAGCAAACCTTTAACATTAAGTAGTAGATCTGCAGCTGCTCTTTGATACTCATATGGAGGCACAGCAAGATCAAATGTTTTGATCGGACGTTTATAGTCCATCACATCCAAAATATCTTCTTTTAGCGACACATAAGCCTTAGATTGCGCTTTCATGTATTTAAGATCATCAACACGCATTGGATAACGTTCAATAAACCAAAGTAGGTCGTGACAATTAGACGGCGTATCGCTTAACTCAATAAATTTTGATGCATGTTGGCTGACTTTTGGGAATACACGCTTAAGTCGTGTTTTAACATGTGGTTCACATTCAATGTGCCAGTTTTTTTCTTGACGAGAAATGGTGCCGTAAGATTTATACATTAGAAGACCCCCACTAAAATACGATGGCGGTAAATAAATTTATTGTTCAGTTGGATTGGAATGTTATTCACCCAATACGGTGTACCAACCACATAGAGCGCTTTTATGCTGTCATGGCTTAAATAACGATTGATCTGACGCAATAATGCGTTACGTGCACCATCTATTTTTAATTCAACACCCACCTTGCCGACATCAAGCTCAACAGTAAAATCAATGATGTCTTTATTTGATAGACGAACCTCACGTTCATACGGAATCTCATTGGCAATAAACATTTGCTCAATCGCGAGTTGTAAGTCTTTTTCGTTATAAAAACGGTATTTGTGTGAAGAAAACAGAATTCCAAGCTCTTCAATCGTTTTCATTCTGCATCCCCTTGGTCAGCTTTAGCAGCCTTTTTGTTTTTCTTCACCTGGCTTTTATCAATGGATTTTGACGGTACCAGTTCAACTTCACATTCAGTACACGACAATCTAAAAGTAGGACTACACGTTGCACCACGGCCACACTCAGGACACGCAAAAGATGCCCTAGTCTGTTTCTTAGGCTCAGGCTCTTCAAAATTGGCTGAACCAAGCTCTTGATAGAGTGTTTCACCGATCATAGTTTCTTTGAGTACAAAAAACTCGTTATCATCGCCGTTTGGTTGTTCACCCTTATAAAGTTTAACAACCTTAGGTTCTGGTATTGGTTGGTCGTCATCATCTAGCGGATCTTCATCAAAAGCCGTTGGATAATAACCGCCAAGGTTTGCAGCGGTATTTGATATGTCGATTAGTCCGATCGCTACATCAAAGGGATTCATTGTAGTGGGAGTCGGTTCCTCAACTGGCTTCTCTTTTTTAGGTGATTTCAAAGCTGAATTGATTTCATTGCCAAGTAAGGCAATATGAAATAGCTTTGGAGAAGCAGTCGGAATGGACTCCAACAACTGCACTTGCTCTTGAATCATTTCAAGACTGGAAATCGTTTTGGGTGCGTACTTGTCATACCATTTGATGATACGCCCTTCATCGACAAGCTCATTGCACACTTGAATAAACAAGCCATCAGGTACAACGATTTCGGTCATCTTCTCGCCTGTCGTGCGACCTTCTTTTGTGCCGTCATCAGTCATAATCAAACCGATCTCAAGCATAAATGTCACAAACTCAGCATTGTGATATGAGCGTTTAGATGGCTCACCACAAATGCTTTGTTTCATATGACACATCTCATGTGCATAGCATTTAAAAATGTTAAGCAATGGTTGGGTGCCAAAGTAATCAGGGTTAAGGGCCAGTTCGTGCGTATACGCCGTATCATCTTCTGTCGAAGCAAATCTATTCTCAGACCAATAACCGGTATTTTTGTTGATACGTTGAAGCGTAATCAAACAATCTGGTAATTCATTTTTGAATAGCCTTTCATTGAAACGGTCATACACCAACTGCAGTTCTTCATAAAACTGCAACGTAGTTCTATTCTTTATGTTCATTTTTCAGTCGTCCAAACAGGATCAAACTAGGTGTGGATTGTACAAAACAACGCTTAAAGTTTACGCACAGCTTAAAATACAGTCAATAGTTTAAAATAATCAGCAAAGCATATATTTTTTAAAAAAAAAGTTTCCAACACAAAAATAAGTATCATGAAAGTGTGGGTTTAATGAATTGTGGTTGATTTTCATAATACGAGTATTACGCTTTTTGAGGGTTTTAAGTATATTATAAGCCACTTTTGTTTAATGCACATAGAAGTTACTTTTAGCGTTTATAAATGCTGAATAATACCCTTATTGTCAATAGGGCTTTATTTAAAGTAATGGTTCTTAATAATGCTGTTTATAGAAAACTGGATATCGAAATGAGTCTGAATAACATAAAACTAACAGCCAATTGTTTTGCCCTTACACACCCTGAAAATGAAAAGAACTTGTTCAAGTACATTTTTAGAGAAATGTTTAAACGAAATAAGGTCGAGACATTCTGTTCCGCAAAAGTCATATTTTTTACTGATGGCAAGCACATCTATTTAAGAACGTGCGTATCGGACGTCAAAATCCCAATGGCCAAAGAATACATTGAAATTTCGCACGGTCAGCAAATCACTGGAAAAATCATGGTTCCTCTTAACCGAGAGTGTAGCTTTAACCGTCAAGAAATTGAAGAATACATTTCGGTCCACGGCGAAAAACCCAAAGGCAATTCAGGTAAGAAGCGTAAAAATCTAACTGCAGATGAAGCAGCCGAATTCACCAAAAACGCTCTTAGTAGCAAAGGTCTATTGGATGTCACTATAATTGAGCAACAATGTGGACCACAGCTCAGCATTTTGAATATTCCAGTCCAGACCAGAGATATTTCATTTAGTGCGACTGTTGGGGATTTAGTGCTATTTAAAACAGCATGGCTCAATGGTATTGGTCGTGATAAAACCTACGGCTTTGGAATGATCCGCTTAGATGGCACTTTGTTTACACCGCCTTGTAATAATAGTGCTCACGCCTAATCGAAAGGACTTTTAAAGTCCTTTTTTAAACGAATTTTTTCAGATATTGATCTGATGTAGATCCTGGTTACTCAACATGAGAAATAAAGATTTAGATCCAAAGATAGGAATACCGCTTAAAGTCATCACAGCGCGATTAGAGCATGTGAAGTTTAACCTCAATGGCTTAATGAAACGTGTAGAAGCTTATGCGATCGCACGACAAAACAGTAAAGATCCGCACGAATGCCTAATCAGTGGTGATGAATGGACATATGCTGCACTAGATTGTCGAGATCCTATCTGGCGTGAACGAATGAAACGCACCAGTACCATTATGGGTGTTCAAGCCACTGGCCAAGAAATCCCACTCTCATTTATCAATCAGCTACCTTGCAACATTGGTGAAATCATTACCCTTGGCTCATGGAGCCTAACCAAAAATATTTATCGGTTTGAAGATCAAGTCATTCAAATGCTTGTGAAGACCGAATATAACCGCAGTATCCCCGGATTCCTATTAAACCTACCTGATATTGCGATCTACGTTCAAACAGATAACGCCAACCTCTATGTGCAAAATGAACAAGTGGTCGGTGTTATTTTTGCGAAAAACACGTTAAACGATCGCAAGGTGCTATTTACCACGGTATATACCGATACTGGCTTAGCAAAAACCATTACCATGCACTTCCCTGATGATGATGATTTTGAATCAACTGTTGAGGACTGCATGACCGATTTCATTGATACGTTTTTTGATGAAAAGAACTTGCCAGATGAACAAGAAATTAACACGTTCATGGAACTGCAGAAGAAGCTAATCAATTTGATTCTATGGTTCAGCCAAAAAGAACCAGATCTCAGACCATTAACACCAGAAACAACACAAGCCAAGCCTAAATTAGAGCTGATTAAGCGTGAATTGCGTTTATTTGAGGCTAATAAGTACAAGCCGACTATTGTTGGTACCGAAACAAATAAAAAGATCAATGAAGCGATCCTAAAGCGCGATGAAGATCTAAAGTCTGGCAACTACAAAGGTACCAAAAAACCACATCCACGGATTCCTCACTGGAACTTTTACTGGTTGGGCAAACGTGGTACCAAAGAAAAATGGGTTAACCATTGGATACCATTTCAGATTGTTGGCGGTGTGCCTAAAGAAAAAGCCACCTAAAAATAGAAAGAGCCCTAAGGCTCTTTTTTTTGGGTTGGTCAAACAAGAATTTCTTTTTCGTTTTTATCTAGATTCATGCTTAAACCTCTTAATAAGCTCACTCGATAATAACAATAGATATGCTTAAATAGCATTTTTTTCCAAAAGAAATTATTAGCGGATTTTATATATTTTTTAAGAAAAGTTTTTGAGTACTTTTATTTATTAAAATTGAATTATTAAGCAAGGAGTTATAAAACATGGCTAAATCAATAGACCAGTTATGGAGTGAATTACAGCAGATTCAATTTGATGAATCTAATTCCCTACCATGCGAATTCCATATCTGGAATAAAGGTGCATATCGCTATCAGATCCTAGATTGGTTTGAAGCAAATTCTGAAAATGGCGTATTAAGCTTGCAAGGCAAAACCCATAAAACCTTATGGGAAGAGTTTGGCAACACCCCGATAAACAATGATGATGAAATCGAAGAAGACTTTCATCTATGGGGCAAGGGTACAGACCGCTTTATTATCTGGCACTGGTTTGATGCCCAATTAGAACACGGTGTAATTAGCTTAATTGAGAAAGGAGTTGCGTAATGGGATTATTTACTTGCCATCACTGTAATAGTGATATTGATACTAACGATAAAAAGTCTGGCCATCAGGTGAATGATGTAATTCAAGAAACCTTTTGTTCTGTTGACTGCAGTATTGAATATCTGGTGCATAACTCACAAAAGTTTGCAGTAGATCAATACGGTAGTTTGCCATTAAGCAATGAAAACCTGAATGAATTCATTGAAGCATTTTCAAATGAGGGTGTTGAAGATGATGTCTTAGAACACATCAAAGCTGAACTCTGTTAAGTAGTCGCGCAGCTGCTCTAAACAACACTGACAATGGCATTTAAAAAAAGGGCTTAAATCAATTAAGCCCTTTTCATATTTATACGATAAGAAAACTTTCTAATGTTTTACCAGATTCAATCTCACGATTTAACCAGGATGGACGTTTACCACGACCGGCCCACACTTCTTTGTGGTTATTCGGGTTGCGATATTTAGGATCTGCTTTAACCACTGGCTTTTTATTTAATTTACGATTTTCGCCGTGCTCATTTAATTCAAGAATAGTTAAGCCTAATTCTTTTGCGATCTCAAACATTTTGAGATAACCATCATCAAGGTTCGTATTCTCTACTACAACAATTTGGTTTTGTGCCTTTTTAATTAGGCATTCTAACTGGTCTTTACTTAGGTTTTCAATTTCCATAACTAAACTCGAAAAGTTGGTTATATCAAATATACATCAGTGCGTTTTGTTTACAACCGCATACGGTGAATTTAATTGATTAAAATATTCAACTTATTCCATGGCTATTCTAATTTTTAAGCAAAAATTATTCCCACTTTAAATCCATTAAACTAAAAATACATTCAACCTGTTAGGTAAATTAATATGTACAAGTATCTCATGATGAATCTTGCGATTAACGAAACATCAGCACTACCAATTGGTATCCGTATTTGTGATTTTAATATCGGCTTATATGTCTCTAAGAAAATTTCAGAAGTGCCAGCTTTGATGGCATTTGTTAATTACACCCTGTTTAAGTATTCAAGCTATGAGAGTGAAGAACTTGAAGACATTAAAACCTTATTAGAAGAACATGATTTTAAAACTCGCTATGACTCTTGGGAAATCAGCGGTGATTCTTTTTACGTTTTGGGTTTTAAAGAAATTACAAAAGACGAGTTTGAGTTATTGCAAAAACTTGACCTGTTGACCGTGGTAGACGAATACAACTACCACCATAAACTTTTGTCGAGTCATGGTGAGCATAAGTTTGACGAATATTTCAAAGACTTTAACGAGTCTAAAGAGCAAGAAATCTTAAAAAGGTTTAAAGACATTGCGTTCAATTTAAAAACTGACGACTCATTAAACACAGTGTTCGCCCAAGACGTTATAGAATTACTGACTACCTACAAGTTTGGTACAGCTTTAGAACTAATCGACAGTAATCACAGCGATATTAGAAACCGTTTCTACTATAGCCACACGCTTGAGGGTGACTTTGCATCTGGAGCAATTCAGGTCATTATTTCAAATTATAAAGAAACTGGCGTTAAAGAGCCTTACACAGTGGTTGAACCTTTAAATATAGAAATCATGCTTGAAGAAGAACAATGCTTTGATGATGAATATGCAAATCTACTGACTGAATGCCAGTATGTATTAAACCTCATTAAAACCGACTTATACACCAACACTTTTGAATAAACCAAGCCTTTAAGAGAGAAATCTCTTAAAGTTGAGCTTAAAAACGTAAACGATGTTTTTTAATTGATTAAAAAAGGTTTTTTATTTTTAGCGCTGCAATGGCGCTCGTCATTATTAATTCTTTCTTGATGCTTAAATAAGTATTTTTTAAAAAAACTTTATCCGTTCATATTCTTAATATAATGAAACCTAATCAAGCAAATAGCTTAAAATTTGGAGAAAGCTCATGAATTTAAACCCTAATTTTTGCCCGATCGATTTTAACGAAGTTCACGGCGGTACTGACAATTTACCTTTGTTTTTGGTTAAAGCGTCACGCCAGGATTCTAACGATGACGAGCATAGTGAGTATTTCTTCATTCGTGCACCTCATGAGAACCGTTTGGCTTTCTTCCTTGCCCACATGTTCAAATCACATGTAGATAATGCCCTTTTGACCTTGGAAAACTTGGCTGAAGAAAATTATCAAAATATCCCTGAATTGGAAGAGTTGATGTCTTCATATGGTGTGATTGATGGCGTTGGCGAGGATACGCTTTTTGATTTCCGCGTTAAGGAACTCACACTTGATAAAGCGCTGGAGCTGGTCGAATTCATTGAAATTAACCCACTCAATACTGATATTGTGGGTTCACTATTCTTGGAGGCACTTTAATGAATAGTAGCTTTATCTTAATTAATGAAGCTATGGCGCCTATTCGTAAGAATATGGCGCTTTTGGAAACCCTGTTATCTATGATCAGTACTGCAGATCAAGACCACGGCGACCAAAGCCCAAGCTTCCACATTAATATCCATGCTGGTATTGAATTGCCTGATCATGAAATTGCATATACCACTTTAAAAGGTTTTGCAGAGCTGACCGAAGATCATAATCTTTGTATCTATATGAATCCTGAGCTGTCAGAAAATGGCTTTATGTTGCTATCCACTCAAAACGTGGTACCTGATTGCTATGACAATTCTATCTTTGTAGATCTGTCGAATCAGTTATGCAACTTCTTCAATCAAGAAGTACAGCAGTTAAACGATCAAGCGCAAACGGCGTTAAAGCTGTTGTTACAGCATAAAATCAATGGAACAGCGATTCGCACGTTCAACCCTGAACAATTGCAGATCTTACAGAAAATCGCTGCATTAGATAGCTTCATGCTCGATGACCAGCGCGATTGGTTTTACTTTTCCGAAGTGACCATTGATAACGCCTATAAAGACATGAAAAAAGGTTTAGAACTGTTGGTTCTCAACGAAGATATTAAGGATGCACTTAAACAGCTACTTGATGCAAACAACATGGAGTTTTGTGATTTACCAATACTCGTGGTTTTGTATCCCCTACTGGTTAAGTCTGAAGAAAATAACGAACTGGTACAGGCTTGCTTAAGTCATCTCATTGGCAACAACTTAATCAATGAGCCGTTTATTGCTGGTGTACAACTTGAAGCTGGTGCATTTAATAGCGAAATGAACACCTATACTTTATTGCCACACATGAAAGCAGTAAAAGAATTGCTGATAGATATTGAAGCAGATCTCACAAAAGTTTAACCGTTTTACCTGAGCTCATTGCTCAAAACCTTGGAGTTGTTATGGATACTATTGTTCGCGTTAAATCAGTTGGTGTTTTAGGTCTATCATCTAAAATCACGACATTTGTAATCGACATCGAGCTTGATGGCGGTAAATTAAAAATTGAAGATCAATTGCTTCATTTTAAGAATACTTTACGTACAAGCTATCGAGAATATGATGAAAGTTTAGCGATCGTAAACAATAAGGCTATACTTTCCAATTTAGACAATGCAGTAAAACCAAACGAATTGCATGCTTTAGTTGATGATTATATCGACTCAGTTTGGGTAACAGATGCCAATAAAAACACCACTCAACAGCGCCGTGCGTCACTTGGTTTGCACAATCCAACGATAAAAGACAAAGGTGTTTTGAAAGAAGCCCTTTTAAGTGAAGTGAAGTTAGCCTACAAAAACTATATCAATCAGAACGTAGAAGCCTGATCAGATCGGAAGTATGTTGCGACCAGCATACTTCTTTTTTTTTGAACCTTAGCCTAGAATCATCCAATATCATCGCTTCATACCAAGAAAATCATGCCATATCTCATATATTTAATGTTCCTTGCGTTTGCAAGCGCCGTAATTTTAGTGAAAAAGGCTTATGGTCTTAACATCCAATTATTTGCAATGGGGATTGTCGTCATCATTGGACAATTGGCAATTTTTTGTTTTATCAACGCAGCGATTAACATCAACAATGAAAAACAACATCGCAATGCCGTCAAAACCTTGCACTATGGCGCTTCATTTTCATTAATTGTGGTCACTACACAGGTCTATTTATATAAGTATGTGTTGCACAAACAGGAATATTTGACCATGGCAATTTACTTTTTAGGAACGTGGTTTGCAATCACCCTTTTAGACTCAGTGTTTAAGTTGATCAAAGTTGGTATTTTTAATAGCAAGAAAGACAGTGCTGAAGTTGTGAACTCAACGCGTAAAGTGACGGTAATTACATTAGCGATCTGTATGTTTGGGTATTACTTATTTAGCAAATATGCATTAAACATTAACGTACTAAACTAGACATCTTGTAAGGAAAACCGCACCTAATACACAAGCGCAATAACCAGCAAAAAAGAACATCCTTTTAATTATTGCGCTAATCTTTTCCGTCACAGCACTGTTATAAACAAAAAACACAATCATAAACATTAAACCGATCGTGCAGGCGAATAAGGTAAAACCAATTAAATAAGTAAAAGCAAAGTCAAAGTTTAATACCACTGGAAAACCAATAGATACAGCCATTAAAGCTATTGTACTTGATGCATTCATATCTTAAAGCCCATCTAGCAACTGGCTTAATCGTAGCGATAAATAAGGTTTAAAACTGAAACTTTATGATTGAGATTGGTCAATGCACATTACCAAAATGTGCTTGGTATATACCAGAAAGCAAAGAACCAGACGCAAAACGCCTGGCTCTTTAAAATTGAAAGGTGAATAAAAAAACACAAAACACTTGAACGCATTTCTTATTCAAGGTCAGTTTAATTAGATTTTTTGCCCTTGTCTATGTAATGTAAAAGTGGACAGCATTAAAACAATCTATATTTTTTGAAAAAAGTTTTAAAAATGTACAGTGAAATATAATGAATGTATGAGCTCAATGCTCACCATTTGGAGAAATTATATGAACTTTGAAATCTTATCTAAAACAAAAGTTGTCGGTCTACAAGAAGATTCTCTCACCTCTTTTCAAAATTTTATGTTAGAAAATATTGCATGGGATAGCCAAGTCCGTGCTGATTATTACCAGTCAAATAAGAATACTGTACTGCTGGAGCTACCAGTACGTTTACGCCGTGACATTCAAATCGAAAACATCGACGGCGCTTTAGATGCACAAGTTAATTTTGAGCTGATCTACAAGCAAGACCAAGGCAAGTTGGTATCTTCATTGGTCGTTGATACGCAGTACTTGTTATGTATAGATGATCAGGATATTGATCTTTGGTCAATCGACAGCGAACTCAGTTTCTTACAAGAAGCTGACCGCAATCACCTTAAGAAGCTTATGCGTCATTGCGATGATCGTTTCCATGCGTGGATGCGCGAGATTAAGTCTTACTTCAATCGTTTGACAGTACAGCCGTTGCATCTTGATATGCAGATCAAAATACGCAAGATCGTAGGCTATACAGCGGTGCTACCTAAGACCTTTCCATAAGGTTTTAGGTGTCAGTATAAAAACAAATAAACCGCAATTAAGCGGTCTATTTGTTTTTGCCTAAAACGGCGTTAACAGATCTATGTAATATTTAGCGCTTGAAACTATTGGCAAGTATCTGAATAACGCTCAGCACTTCCAAAGAATGATTTACCCTGATTGTCCACGATGTCTACATACAGATCTGGTTTAACTGGAGCATTGGCGAATACAGAGCAATAAAACGGATGAATCTTTTCATTCACAAAGCGGTTTAAAGAGTCAGTTTCATCAGAAGAGTATTTATCTGCAGTTTTGCTAGACATCTGAACGTTCATATTAAAGTGTTTTGAATACTTCACTTTTTTAAGTACCGCACCAGTTTCAATCTGGTACGGTGTTTTAGTGTTAAGTAAACGCTCAACTTTACGTTTGTTTTCAGCAGTAGGAGAAAGCGCAACAGCAGATTTTAAGCTGTTTGTATTCAGGTTATTTAAAGAACTATTAGCTAAAACAGCGCACGACATAGACACTGAGATTATTGCAACTGCAGATAGTTTTAGTGTTTTGAATACGTTCATGTTTAACGACTTTCCTGTATATACTTAAATTATATACTTAATATACGATATTTGATTTTTTTGGAATTTTAATCTTATTTGATTTTGTTAATCGGTATATACCAATAAGATTGTTTATACGCAATTTAGCAAGAATCGCCCCCTTGTTTGGGGTTACAATTATTGTAATTTACAGATTGTTGATACAGGAAACCGATATGTCTGAAGAAGTAAAATACGAAGACCGTGTACGTGCTGCATACCGTTCTGCTCAAGGCAATGTAGCTCAAGAGTTCTCCCCTCACATTGTTAAAGCATGTGAAGCATCATCAAACGCACGTATGGAGCGCTTAGCAACTGGTCAAACAACATTTGACGAGGAAGAAGCTGCATTGATGAAGAAATGGAATGCACTTAAAAACAAAGCCTAATCATCGCGAATACAACCTAATCTAGCTTACAGCGGATTACCAAACCCAATCACTCATAAGTAGAACAATATGGACGATAAACTTGAGTTTTATTTAGATGCGAAAGACATCTTATCTCAACCTACCAGTTGCCAAGCGCAAGGCGACTATAAAAAGGCACTGGAAAAAGAAATCACGGAACATCGAATAGCGAAAATGGAAATTTCGCCGTTACGTGGCAATTACGATCTCGACCACCTCTCTAAAATCCATGAAAAAATCTTTGAGCATATTTACGATTGGGCTGGAGAAGTGCGTCTGGACGACATTTCTAAACGTGCGATCGACCCGAACGGTAATTATGAAATCGGTCATTTCCTAGATAAAAACCTGATCCCTGATGAACTGAATAAGTTCTCACAGGCGGTTAAAGAAAAAGACCACCTGAAAGGTTTGGACAAAGACCAGTTTGTGCAAGAGTTCACTCAGCTTTATGCCAAGTTAAATGAAGCTCACCCTTTTGAAGAGGGTAACGGTCGCGCTGCTAAACTGATGATGAACCAGCTGGCGAATGATGCTGGTTACACCATGGTATATAGCAAGGTCGCCGTATCAGATTGGAACTATGCGTTTAAACGTTCACTGACAGATCAAGAGCTTTATGTCGGTGAAAACTATGAAAACCTAGAACCGATGGAACAAGACCTCTCTTACCTTTTAAAAGTCATGGACAATATCATTGAACCATACGATCTAGTCCTGAAGCTTGAAAATACGGAAGAACAAGAGCAAGAACAGGAAAATGACCAGGATAAATCAAATGATGATGATTCACCGAGTTACGGATAATTAGATTAATCTGTATACGATAGCTTTTAATTGATTAAAAGATTCTTGAAAAAAGAATCTTTTTTTTGAGAAAAATTTATAATGAAGTGACTCAGATTAAAATAAAACCTTAGGAAAATATTGTCCGAAACTTGGAGATGAATAATGAATAACGCAGCACATCAATTTGCAAATAAAGTGGTCGCTCAATACCAATTTACAAACGGAAGTGATTCAAGTCTGAATCATTTAATTATCGGCAACAGCACCGCAGAAATTATCGACACCTTAATTTATATGCTTTTCTCAAGCCATGCTGAAACCTATGACGATGGCGTTGTTTGGTTTAAATCAGTGGACGCAATTAATGTTGAGAAGTCTTACATTACTTACAACAGTCGTGAAAACTGCATTTTTGCTTATTTTGTGTTTGATAAAAATCCATTAATGCTGAAAACAACCACATTGCATATTGATAATGTTTGTTACTTTGGATGTGAAAGCGACACCACCAATAAAACCATCGAATTTTTAGAAAAATTCAAAGTTCGTGTATCCCTTGCTAAAGAGTGCCACAAGTTCAAATTCAATACTGAGCATCATGAAACCTTGATGCATGAAACCATCAAAACCTTAAAAACTATCTATGAAGAACATAACGACATGGATGCCGAAAAGTTATCTCAACACCATGACACAACTCATTTAGTTAACACATTTCTTGCTTAACCGTACACCATACAATAAACAAAACCCGAAAAAGGATATAACAATGCTATTAGGCGCTTTAAAACAATCTCTAAGCTCAGTCATCGACATGAACCGCTACACCGCCCTTTGCTCACATGTGGAGGGTGAAAACTTGCCGTTATGCGCTCAATTTCGTGTACTTAAATATATCTTTGGTGTGCATGGTCTAAGCGCACTTAAAAATTACAAAGAAGTTGAACACATTGACGAAGCCTTTTTGAAAAAACACTTCCTACGCATGATGAACTATGACTTTGAAGCAGTCATATACCTTGCTATGGTCGGCATGCGCGAACTTATCTTAGAAGCTGATGCTTTTGACCATGACGGCGAACAAAACACCCAAAATGAGCTTAAACAAGCATTCCAATACGTTTCAGAAAATGACGTTCGTAATTTTGCTTATGTCACTCACATGGGCTATTCAGAAAAGTATTTCAACTGGAATATCATTCGCCACCAGTCTAAAGATGAAGCGGATAATCCCCTCACCTTTTGGTTATTTAAGAATGCAATGTATTCACTATTTTTCAACTTAGCCAATCGGGAATAATGCGCCAACTCATTAAGAGTATTTAAGTCCGAACTTAAGTACTCTTTTTTTTGCATTAGAAAAATAGACCGGTATATACGCTGTCTAAGCATGGCTTAAAACGTATACGATGATTTTAATTGATTAAAATATTTTAAATATCCTTTACGTGTTTTAGGTCGGTTAATTAATTCCAATAAAGTTATTCATTAGTATTTTTTAAATAAAATGACTCTATCGAAAGCAATTGCTTAAAACTTGGAGTCCTCTAATGCATCAACTAGATAAGCTAAATCATTTAAAAAATATTATTAAGCAAGTACCACATGAACGTTTTGATCTGGACAAATGGCGCACGGATTCAAAAACCGAAAATGTGACTTTTGCTCAGCTTTTACTTAGTGATGCTGATTGTTGCGTCATGGGTTGGGCGACAGCTGATGCTACTTTTAGAAGACTTAACTTCATGTTGTTTGACGGCGTTCCCCTTTATGCGCCATTCCGTGCGAATACTGGTGAGCCATTCACTTATGAAGAACTCAAAACAAATGTTGTTTATCGCGGTTCTGAAGCAGTACGTGAGTTTTTTGGACTCAATTATGAAGATGTCGATCATATTATTTTTGAGAGCAACTACGCTTTTGAAGACCCAATCAAAGACGAGATTATTGATCATATCAACCATGTTATTGATCGTGTAAACATCCGTCCACAAGACCTTGACCATTTGTTATCTAGCTCAATTGTTGCACTGGATAAAGAAGTCCGTGAGTTCACTTTAAATGATGATGAAGTCCGTGAAATATCTGTTGTGGTTGATTGCTTCAATAAGTTTTTCCCCGATGGTGCTTATCTTGAGTTTATTGCTACGGTCAACGTACCAGGTGATTGTGATCCACTGGAATACATCGCCAGCAATTACAACATTAAAGAGCCATTAGCTTTCGTTCCTAAGCCGAATGAAGCATTAGAAGAATATCTGGAAACATACCCGATCGAATATCTCATGCATAACTGGCAAGAGGATTTCATTTCGCCGTATGACGAAATCATTAATCAACGTTTAACGCATATCGCATTGCAAAATTTAAATAACGCAAAAGTAGTTCAATAAGGAAACCTACCCATGAAAATTGAAAATCCGCAATTCGTCAGTGCCATCAACGAACTTGGCTTTTACTTGCCACAGCAAGTACAACAGATACCGAACACCACAGAAGCCGGTTTTCGTGTGTATGTGATCGATACAGCAAAACATACCAACATCGAGGCACTAATTAGTGCTATTGAGAATGTCAGTATCACTTCACAGCCCTTTTATTTTCAAGATGATTACGACATGGGCGTGTTTTTTGAGGGATTTAGTTTCTTCTTGCCTATGCTCATTACACAAGACAGTGATGCACCTTTACCACTGTTCTTAATTCAACTGGATTTGTAAGTCCAACAGCGGTACGTGCGCCAGTATGTACCGCTACCCCTTTTGGCACACCGCCTAAAACTTGGAGCAGATATGAACAAAGCAACGACCGTTGAGCGTTTAGAAAAGCTGATTGAGCTAGTGATCGAGGTCATTCCTGATGAAAGCTTTGATTTCGACATTTGGCGTGATTATGACGCAAGCCATACAGAACAACACACCGATTTCTTTTCAGGTTTCACCACTGAAGAATTGTTAGATAAAAATATTGTAGGATGCCTGATTGGTTGGGCTACGTCTGTCGAGTATTTCCAAAATCTAGGTTTCAATTTTCATGGTTCTGTTGGGCCAATCTTCATGTATGAAAAAATACTCAGCAATGAAGAGCTAAAAGATGCGCCTGTTGTCACTGTACCAGTCGTTTACCAGTGGAAAGCAGTACGTGAGTTTTTTGGCATCACTCAGGAAGATGCTTTGGTGATGTTTAGCTATGACAATTACGACCAGGCCAAAATTGATAAGGACACAATGATTCGATTTATTGAACGCATCATCCAAAAATATAAGTAACCACCGAAACGGCGCAATGCCGTTTTGCTAGGCGTTATAACCGCTTACGATGGATTTTATTTGATTAAAATATCTCGATATTTTTAAATTTTGAGAAAAGTTTTTCCCCTGGTACACCCCTCTATACTTAATCCATAGCAAGCAAGGCACAAAGCCTTAAATCTGGAGTA
This sequence comes from Acinetobacter septicus, assembly GCF_019355975.1. Classification (NCBI taxonomy): domain Bacteria; kingdom Pseudomonadati; phylum Pseudomonadota; class Gammaproteobacteria; order Moraxellales; family Moraxellaceae; genus Acinetobacter; species Acinetobacter septicus. The sequence continues at coordinate 89,703 of NZ_CP079899.1, forward strand.
AGTCGAATGAATACAGCGCATAAGTACGATGATCAAGTCATCATCCCCACAATAGCCGGGCAACTGGAGTTGCTGTCTGGTACCGATCTAAACAAAGAACTGGCTGAGCATGTTTTTCATGAAGCACCAGACATCGATCTAAGTATCTATGACATTTTTATTGTCTGCTTAAGTGGCGGTAAGGATTCGATTGCAGCGTATTTGCGCTTACTGGAGGCTGGAGTAGATAAAAGCAAAATTGAGCTTTGGCACCACAAAATTGATGAAGAAAACCAGCCGTTCATGGATTGGGTGTTCATGGAAAACTATACCAAAGCATTCGCTCAGGCATTCGACACACCATTGTACTTCAGTTGGCTCGAGGGCGGTTTCCTTGGCGAAATGCTCAAAGAAAACAGCTACTCAAAACCCCACTTCGTAGAAACACCAGAGGGCTTAATTAAGCTTGAACGCGATAACAACCGCAGTAAACCAGGCACACGCTTGAAGTTCCCACAACAAGCAGCCAGCCTCATGACGCGCTGGTGTTCTTCAGCGTTAAAGATCGATGTCGGACGCAGAGCATTGAACAACCAAGAACGTTTTGACGGCAAGAACATTTGTTTTATCACTGGTGAACGCCGTGAAGAGTCACCAAACCGCAGTAAGTACAACCAGCTAGAACCGCACCCATGCGACCGTAGAAGCGGTAAGAAAGCAAGACGCGTTGACTGGTGGAAGAACGTGCTTCACTTCACTGAAGAGCAAGTATGGGCGTTACTGGAGAAGTACAAGGTTACGCCACCAGTGCCATATCGCTTAGGTTGGGGCCGTAGCTCATGCATGACCTGTATCTTCAACAGTCCTAAAATCTGGTCAACCATCAGCACCTACTACCCTGAACGCGCTCAGCTGATCGCTGGTTATGAACAAAAGTTTGACTGTACGATCAGTCGCTCAAAGATCGATGTCGTCAGTCTGAGCAATCGCATTGAGCCATTCGACATTCAGGATATGGAAGCACTGGTACAGTCCAAAATTGAAAGTTATTACCTACCAGTGTTCACGGATAACTGGACGGTTCCACCAGGCGCATTCAACAAGGAGGGTTGTGGATCGCTGTAAATTAGGGTGCCATTTGGCACCTTTTTAGGATGAAAACCGCAAGCGATGTTTTTTAATTGATTAAAAATGGTTTGGAATAATTTTGTTTTTGAATAAGTTTTTGACACCACCTGTCAGCATAAAATGATTTTAAACCAATCAATATGAGATGATGTTTATGACAACTTTAAACGAAACAATGCAAAAGTTCTGTAAAGCTAAGGCAATGATGACCTATTTAATGTCTGATGATCCTATCATTGATGAATCTGTCAGCCGTTACGAAAATTGGGCATTGGCTTATGACCTTTTGGTGAGTATTGGGCATCTGGATCTAGAGCAAGTTGAGCAGATCTGGAATGAAAAAACCCATACCAATTTTACGCTTTGGGGTGTAGTTGGTGAATGCTCAATAGAAGAAATTGTATCGTATGTGACAGAAGAATATGACGCTCAAGCTGTCACACTGGCGCAGATTAATGAATTACAAGACGGTAAAACACTGGCAGAAATCTAAAATCAACCTAAGGAATGAGTTATTAATTAAGTATTAATAGCTCATTTTTTATTGTCTGAAACTATACAACTACCACCTTGAATCATTTTCACAGGCATCGCCATCGCCGTCACCATCCATCATGGTATCTGGGCAGTTTTTCACAAACCAATCAGCTTCTTCTTTAGATCGCATTTGAGAGCAATGCTTACGACCATCGCATTTATAGGCTACTGGCTTTTGATATATAGCATTTGTAGTTTGATTATCTTTATATAGATATTTCTTTAATTGAATGCTACCTAGATATGCCACCCCAATAGCTATGCTAATAAAAATTATCCATAGATATATTGGCAATGGTTTTTGCTTGTCTTGCGTTTGTTCATGGTCGGAATAGTAAACATGGATTGCCCTTTTTTTATTTTCTTTTTTAACTACCTCGAAATAAACCTCTCGACCTGGTATTGGCTGTTCACCTTTCTGAAAATCCTTAATATGGAAAAATACATCACCAAAATTACTCGTGGATATAAAACCAAAACCACGCTCAATATTATAATTTTTAATTGTTCCTGTTAGTACCACCTAAAACCTCAAATATATATTAAAAGCTATATTAATTATAATTATTAAACCTGAATAAATACTATCTTTTTTTAAAAAAAAGTTTTAAGGTTTATGGATTTATTATAATTAAAACATCAAAAGCAATTGCTTAAAACTTGGAGTAGCTATTATGAATAATTTTTTCGCTGGTGCTGAAGTCATCACTGTTTTTTCTTTACAAGACGCTTTAGAAGAGGGCGTGATTCTTTGCCTTAGCGATAAAGAAGAACATGCCAAAGATTGCAAACAGTTCTATAAGTTCCCTGTTTATATTACAAGCAACTTGTATAACAAGCACCTGACAGCTGCAAAAGCAATTTTTCCGAATGGTACGGAAGCTGATGCTGAAAAAATCAATGATTTAATGGGATATACCATCTTTGATATGTTGAACATGAGCGTTCGTGGTTCAGTTGCACTTAATGACCAAAGCGTTAAGTTTAAATATGCTCTACAAGATACACCGCATACCTTTTCTGACACCTTAATCACCAATATTGCTACGGTTGGGCCTGGCGTGAATGGTGAGCCTATCATTACTTTTATGATGCCTGAAGACCAATAAACACAACACCTAGCATTGACCAACCAATGCTAGGTTTTTTGAGATCCGAACGTTCATTGAGAGGTATTAAAAATGCAAATGGCTACTATGAAAATTGACAACCTTGACCTATTCGGCTTTGCAAATATGCAAGCAATAGAACAACAAAGAGAAAAAAACGAATTAAAACGTATAGAAACGATGAAGCTTGTCCGTTGTGACTGGTTTATCGCCGTGACATCTACTGGAGAGCTGTTTAAGTACAGTGAAAAAGTACCAGCTAAATATAAGGCGTTTAAAGGCATTAAATTATTCAAGTGCTGGAATGAAGCTACCGCGGATCTCGTGTTAAATGCCGTAAAAGGCGCAATCAAGGGTGATCATTACGAAATACCAGACGTTAAAAAAAGCAAAAAGTTTGCTGTTAATAGCTGGGTAAGAAACATTGATCTAAAGTTTCTACATTTGCCAGTCGGTCAACTCACCAACCTGTACAGGGAACATCAAGAGCGTTTAAGACTGAAGCGTGAAAAAGCCAGACTTAAAGAAAATGAAAACACGTATGACGTAGAACCGCACTAATCACACCCACCAGGAATAAGCACCCATAGCTTATTCCTTTCATAAGATGATGGCCGTAAACGGTGTTTTTAATTGATTAAAAATAACTTGAAATCATGAGCCTATCAGCCGAAATACTTTTACTGAAAAGTTATACAGGCCACATGCACCGATATAATGAATACATCAAAGCTCATTGCTTAAAACTTGGAGATACGACAATGCAACTACAAAAATTTAATACTGGTACTGCTAATGTGCGCCACTTGCTACAAAGCTTCACCCAAGCGTATGACGGTTTACCAAGTTGCGTCATCAATGTGATTGGCGTAGCAACCAAAGCAGATCCGCAGTTTATTTTTAACATTGAACTGGATGTCGTTTTATTTCACCAACATAAGTCACAAGCCTACTGCATTGAAGTCAATGCACCGTTACAGGTTCAAGCCATCGCAGACGCTCACGAATCATTTAGATTCAGTCCTGATGATTCTCATGCATTGATTGAGGGCGAAGTCATGGATGTGGCGATAAATTTACAACACCAAGCCATTAATGACATGATTCAATATGATTTGCTGTCAGATGCAGAACTGGAAAAGTTCAATACATGGAATAAAGGTTTCGCCAGTGCATTACTGACTGAATGTTTTGAAGATGTCGCAGATTTTAATGCGCTGCATAGCTCACATTTTATGGCGAACACTGTTTATTTAAGACTGATTGAGTACTTTAAAAACAACCTGTCATAAGAAACCATTAAACAAATAGAGGGAGATCCAATAAAGGTCTACCCTCTTTTTTTATGCCATTAGATTTAATGACGTATACGATGTTTTTTAATTGATTAAAAAAATATTGAAATTTTTCATTGCCAGTTCCATAAGTAATTTGAGAAAAGTTTTTAAGGGATATTTCACAGATATAATTAATTCATACCTAAGCAATTGCTTAAAACTTGGAGTTGAAGATATGAAAAGCGTACTTGATTTTTTTACAAACCGTTCTAAAACATTAAACATTATTGTGAATCCTGAATTAAATACAGGTCATTCCCTTGCTGATTTTTCGTATAACGAAGAATTGCATCAAGACCTTAATGTATTAACGGTTATTCCGCGTGATCATTACGGAAACTTTCTATCTTTAACCCTTGATGATTGGGGCGTGATTACTTCAAAAGTTCAATTCCCTGAACATCTTGATTTTAATCAATTACTCAGCATTTTTTGGGAAACACAACCCATTTTAGTTGTTACTGACATCGCACGTTCAGAAGTGCATGACAGCGACTTTTTTCAACAAAGCTTGGTCAAACAAGTCAATCTTGCATATAGCCGAGATATTGCCAGTGAATATGCACCAGAAGATGTTCACTACATCTCTCAATCTTTTGATTTAGATAAGCTGATGCGTTGCGGTGTATATCTGCAAGGTCATTGCTATTCAGCTCATGATTTCGTCATTAACAACCATAACCTATTTGAAAAAGACAGCTTGATTGTGCCTGTTTTTAACATCCACTCGACACAAAAAGAACTGCAACAATTTTTTGTGTTTGATCTGCAAGGTAGGTTTTTGGATTGCGTTGTTGGCACTGAAGTTTTGTACTAAGGAATATTGATCATGTCTAAAAAATACTTTTTGATTGAATTGAGCTACGAAGCACCAAACAACACCAGTGCTGATGCTGTTTTGCACAATGTCTATATTGATATTAATCACCCTGAAAATCTGGCGATGTTTAGCGAGTCTTGCAAGAATCGCCATGAAATTAATGAAAACCTACCCATTTGCCAGTTAATCACTTCATGGGTTCGATTACTAGGGATCTTCACCATTCTGGACAATTCAGATCAGGACAAAGAAACCCCTGTTCTCATTCAACTTGCTGACGGCGGTACTTTATCTATCGATGGTTGGGAAATTCTCGACCAAGAAACCAAAGATAGACGCTTGGCGTTACTGGACATTGAGCCAGATGAAGAACAAGACGAAGACGACCCTATTTTGTTCGCTCATGAGTATTCAGACTCAATCACTCTCACCAAAGTCGAAAAGCCAGTAGCAGAAAGTGTATATGTCGCTATGCGTAACTCTTACAGCAACAACTTTGATTTAGTTCTTGAATGTATCTTGAATCCTGAAAAACATTACAGCCTATATCAAGGCTCATATGATGGCACTCATGTTCAAGTGATCCTGAATGACTTGGCACTCCTACCATCATGTAAGACACATAAATCAGAAATTGGCGACTATGTAACATGCAATGTACTGGAGCTGTTCAAAGGCTCAATAGATGCGTATGGCGCAGAAAGTGAATTTATTGATTCATTCGTGCAACTCGACATTACACCGTACTTAGATAGCACACTGAAAATGGACTACATCGAATTGCAGTTTAGCTACCAGAGCAACGATCTCATTGCATTTTTTGGGAATGATCCATGTTCTTAACATGGATCTCTATGGAATAGGAGAAAATACAATGTCTGATCATATCTATAATTACATCATCGGCAGAATCGACAAAAGCCGTAAAATTATGGTTCTGGTGAACTACGAATCAAGATCCAATCTGGTGACTCAAGCACAGTTAATGAAAGTCCAATTCCCGAACATCAATACCTTGAGAATGTTCCTGAATGACTTTGAGCCAACGGAAAAACATGTTATCCATTACTCGAAATACAGTAAAGAAATGCCATCAGGTGCAGATGGATATTTCCTATTTTCAGAACATGACCAGCAATGGAATATTTTTGATCCGAATGTCTTAAGTCGGTTTGTTTGTATATACCAAGAATCACCAGAGTTAGATAATTACCAAGATTACATCTGTTCTTGTGAAGTCAAAAACTCACCCACACTTAAAGCAAAACATAAAAAACAAGCATTTATGGAGAAGATGATCTTCACTTCATTGGGTTTTGAGCGTTATTGCCATCATTGCAACGGTTATGAACCACTGGATCGTTTTTATTATCATTCTGATACCAAAACCTATGAATCAGTTTGCAAGCCTTGTTATGTTCCTCATTACAAACCTTACAAGATGAAAAAACTTATGACCAGTACGGTTGAAGAATATATTTAATCATTAACTAGAACTCAAAAAGATGGCAACTATTAATTATTGCCATCTTTTATTTATTTTCTTTAACATATAAATTATAAACCCTAAATATAGGATTCCTTATGACTTTAAGTTATCAGCTTAATGAACTAAATTGCTTTTTTTGATATAGATCTATGTAATCAGGTTATTTTAATATGTGAGCCTTATTTTATTTCATTAAATAGAAATAATTGATATTACTTTTATTCAACGTATACGGTGATTTTAATTGATTAAAATATTTTCATTGCTGAATCACTACCGTTGTTATATTCAGCTTCATTTATATTTTAAGAAAAAGTTATAAACGCCACTTAATAGCTATTATGGAATCTCAGATGTAGAGCACACGGCTCAAAACTTGGAGATTTTAAAATGTCACATTTCACAGTTGCAGTAGTTACCACCCCTGATGGTGATGTTGTAGATGCCCTAGAACCATTTTACGAATTTGAATGCTCAGGCATTAAAAACAAATATTGCATTTCAGAATCATCATTGGACGAAATTAAAGACCAATACGAATCGACAGAAATCACTTTGATGAAAAACTCAAAGCCTATCTTAGATGATGGTGAAGAACGCTATGCGTTTCTTGACGACCCTCGTTTCGTGCGTGATGCAACAGACTTAGAGCTTGATGCCATCAAAAACAACAAAGGTGATATTTTTGCTGACTTCCCGAACGGCGGTGAGCATTTATCAGTGGTACAGGTCAAAAACGATGATGGTACGTACTCAAGTCGCATTCGTGATTTAGGCATGTTCATTCAATGGCATCAAAAAGATGTGCCATGTACTGAAGTGTTTGAGCTTCAACAGTTCATTAATTGGTATAACGAAGAAGTTACGCCAACTGTTTTGACAGGTGAAAAACCTGATGAAAGTTGGACAGAATGGATAGAGCTTGATGCTGATGGCAAAGTGGTCGATTACTTCACCACCACCAACCCGAATCCGAAATACGATTGGTATGAAATCGGAGGACGTTGGAAAAACATGCTGTTGCGTCTTGATGGACGTAATGTGAATAGTTGCCCGATTGGTGAGCTTGATTTTGAATCCGAAATCAACCGTTTAAAAACCGAAGCCAACCGTGTTTATGACTACTTTGAAAAATGTATCGGTGATGCTTCACGTACTTGGCGTCCATTAAGTGAATTGTGGGCTGATGAATCAATCGAAACAGTCAATGAAAAGCGTGACATTTATCATAACCAAGATTCAATCAAAACAATTAGAGCCAATGACACTGATAAGTTTTATGGCTTGAGTGGCTATGATTTTGATGAATTTTTGGTGAGCCGTGAAGAATTCGTAGCTAAAAAATCAGCAAACCCATTCGGTACATACTGTTTCTTAGATGCGACCAGTGGTGATGAAATAGGCGACTGGACAGGTTCAGAGTGTGGCATGTTTGGACAGGATATTCGCAAGGAAGAAGATTGGGAAAACAAAAACCAAGCCTTGCTCAAGAGCTTTCCAAGCGACTATATAATCACGATTGTTGATTGCCATATCTAAAACCCAAACAGGGATAAGCGTAAAACCTTATCCCTTTTCTTTTGGGCATTTTTTAAAGCGCATTCGATGTTTTTTAATTGATTAAAAAGGTTTTGAATTTTTAAATTTTAAGAAAAATTAAACAGCTATTGCGCTTTGTATAATGAATATAGATTTAATCACTATCCTTAAAGGTTTTAATATGTGGAATACATTAGTTTTAATTCGTAAAACCGCAACGTCAAAAGAAATAAAAGACAAAGCTGATATGTATTTAAGCCAGTTAAATACTGCAACCATTTCAGCATCTCTTAAAGCTGAAATACTCTCTTTTATCGAATCTGTTTTAAACGATTAATCAACTTAGGCTCAACGCCTACAACTTGGAGAAACCCCATGAATTACTACAACACATTCACCATTCCATGCAATTTTAAAGTACAGCACATTGAAGATGGTCAATTTGTCGTGTTTTTTGCTGATGGCACTCAGTTAAGTTACCAGATTGAAAACACCAGCAAGGTTAAATGGATTGAACCTGAAGCATTCAGCTTAGAGCAAGTACTCCTAAGCTCAAAAGAGCCAATCAATGCCGATGATATTGACATCATTAAGTATGCTTCATACCGCTTAATTGCTGACACGCCATTGATTGATGATGATGGTAGCAATCCTGAGCCTGATTGCCTTTACTGCAAAAAATCTAGTGACACTCTTAACAGCCTCATACTTCAAGTCACTGAAGCACATACCCTCCCATGTTGGCTACTGACATCAAACGGCGTTCATATCCTAGATATTAATGAATTGACTGAAGTTTAATAACAACAATTAGTGAAGCATGTCTATTGCTTCACTTTTTGGCAGTTGAAAACCGCATTCGATGTTTTTTTAGTTGATTAAAAAAAGGTTTAGAAATTTGGTTGTGGCCAGCGCTAGATCTGGCGCACCAGGATCAATGCTTATTTTTATGGTTCCTTAATTGCTTCCATCATTTTAATAGCATCCTCATTACCATTTTTAGCTGCTATCTGTTAAAAGTCGCAGCAAGGATCAGTAAAACAATAATAAATAATTTCAAAAAAGTTTTTTGGTTTAGGTTCTATCTTAAAATTAACAATTAAAAGCACAACGCTTAAAACTTGGAGTTGAAATGGCTACTATTAATGAATTATTGAGCAAAAACCTTGATCGCAAATATGGTCCAATTGAAGCTCATGAAGTTATAGAACTTGTTCGTGTAACTCGTGCGCCAGAATCAGTAAATAACCCTTCAATGCCATCAGTTAGAATTTCTACTGCAGATCTGCACCATATGGTTGAACAAGCTAAAAAGTTCAATTTGTGGGAGGAATGGTCCACCAAGGTTTTAGCAACGCGATGGTGAGAAATCAAATACAGTGACTCACTTGGTTTTTGCTGAAGACTACTCAGGATCTAAATTGGTTCGTGAGAAAAACCAGTACTTGTGCTCAGCTGGAGGCTTATTCCCTGCAGATGAAGCAAAGAAAGAATTCAAAATGAAAGTAGGTGATGTTACCGTGGACACGGTACCGCACCTTGTTACATGTAAAGTGTGCCTATCACGTATTTTTACGCAACTAGCATTAACTCAATCTAATTAATCAAATTTATAAGGTGTTCATCATGAATAACAAAACAATTGCCAAAAAAATGATTAACCAAGTTAAATCGGTTATCACTGACCCACAAGCAAAAAGCTTGTTGGCTGCTTATCACGTAGAGGCGTCATTTACCCACTTCTACGAAACACACAGCCACATTTACCTGGTTGGTAAAGACATTACTGCAGTCATGGCCAAACATTTTCCATACTTCACGTTTAAGACTCGTGATAACAAGAAAACCCGTCACGGTATTGGCGATGGATCGATGTCTGATTGCTTAAACAAGCTGCGCCGTGTGTATCGCTTAGAAATAAAAAAACCGATTAGCGAGAAGTTTATCGCTGAAGTTGGTGCACCGACTTTCACAAAAAGCCAATCTGTAAGTCCTGTTGCTTATTTGATTGATGAAGTTGTGCAGCAAGAAACAGCGCCGATCGCACGGTCTGACGTTCAAAACAGTTTTCATGATCTTTTCAATTAATTTGAGGCTTACTCAAAAGTGTGAGAGAGACAAAATGACAAAACGCTGTTCTGGTGATGTGAAGTCACCCTGGTTCTTCATCGAGGACCAAATCCCAAACAAAGATGGCACGGCGTTTATTGTGTGGGATGAATTCTTAGACCATGAAATTAAACCTATCCGCTGGAGCGATAAGATCCGTGACTATGCTTCAGGTGATGTCGAATGGAGTGGAAGCTTCTTATTTTGGCGATATGATGATGGTACACCAGCTGAATCACCAAGAAGCTATCAGCAATCTTAATTTCTTATTTTGGAGGTAAAAGTACTTATATTTCCGAGGGTGTAGCCAATTGGTTTTGAGATCTGATCAATCTCATTAAAGCAAAGGTTTAATTCCTTGAATGTCAGTTCGAGTCTGACCATCCCCGTCATTGCCAACAAATTCCCTCAAATGAATCAATTGAAGACAATCATACCAGCCTCACTAAAATAGTTACGGCTTTGACGTTCTGACTTAGGTTCCCAATCTCTATTTTTCAGATTACATGATCCAGCAGCAATTTTAGCCTTGCCAAACTTACTTTGAATGCTTTGAAACGCCGTCATTAACGCTTGCTCTTTTTCAAGCTGCTCTACGTCAGTTAGTAGGCCGATCGTGCGATGTTCTTCTTTTATCAATTCACACAACATCACGCCACATTTCTTAAACTCTATCCCCTCTTTGTACAATTTATCAATCAGTGATGTGGCAGCTTTAACAAGTTGCATCAAATTGTTTGTAGGTTGGGTAAACGTGTATGTTAACGACTTGCTGTAATACGGTTTTGACTGGTCAAATGGGTTGGATTGCAAGAAAACAATCAGAGATCCGCAAAGCTGGTGTTCATCAACAAGCCGATTGAATGCATTATGGGTATATTTGCTGACGGCTTCTTGAAGAATTGAGAGCTCAGTAATTTTCTGGCCGAAAGATTTGCTCGAGACAATCTGTTGTTTCGCCTTAGGTGAACTTTCAAATTCAAAGCATGACTGGCCAAGCAATTCTAAAATCGTACTTTGCATATTCACATTGAAGAGTTCACGCATTCGATTCGGGTTGGATGTTGCAAGATCCAGCACAGTTAAAATCCCCATGTCATTAAGCTTTTTAGCGTACTTTCGCCCTACACCCCATATTTCATCAACTGGCATGCTTTGATAGTAGCTTTCGACATCTACCAGGCTCATTGTCACTAAATTACAGATTCCATTTAATTCTGGATTCTTTTTGGCAAGGTTGTTGGCCATTTTACTTTCAGTCAGTGTTCTACCAACACCCACGCACGTTGTTAAGCCAATAAGCTTATATACTTGATGCCGAATCTCCCGTGCCATTTCAGTAGCATCAAAGTTTTTAGTAAATTGAGTAAATTCTATAAAGCCTTCATCAATGCTGTAAATGCTGTAACAGCTTGGATCTACAAAACCAGATAATATTCCATGAAAACGGCGTGACATTTCGCCATACAGCGCAAAATTGCTCGATAGCACATGAACGTTATGTTTATTGATGATGTCTTGGACCTTAAAGAGTGGCGCACCCATCGGGATTTTTAAGAGTTTAGCTTCAGCGCTTCTCGCGATGATTGTTCCGTCATTAGAGCTTAAGACAACGCATGGTTTACCCTTTAACTTAGGGTTCCAAAATGCTTCCATCGAACAATATGCCGAATTTATATCAACATGAATAAATACCCGGTTTGTCATTTTCGTGCGTCTTTAATGATGTAAGTCACTACGCCCCACACAATCAATTCCTGTTCAGGTTTTAGAAAAATATGTGAGTGCTCTTGGTTTTCTGCTTTAAGCCAAACTGGAGGGATAGATTTTGCATCTGGACCAAAAATTTCATTAATTTCACCAGCTGACATTTGCTTGGTGATCATCAACCGCTTAACGGTAAAGTCTGTTTCTAGCTGAGCAACAATAATATCTAGATGCTTGGCATTGAAGCTTCTATCGATTATGAGCTTATCGTTAATATCTATACCAGCATTTAGCATGGAACGAGAGCCTACTTTACCAATAAACGTAGAGTACTCATTGGTGATCAGCATTTCGTTGAGATCGACCGACTTTTCAATAAAATCTTGTGCTGGTGAAGGAAATCCAGCTGATAATAATTCAGCTGCAATAGGAATTTGTAAAAGCGAGTTAGATCTGACGTGCTCGAGGTCAAGAATATCGCTTATCTTTTTATTTGCACCGCTAAATGCGATAACTTTCGTTTCAGGTTTTCCTGACGTTGAACTGCAAGTAGACATGAAAAAAACCTTACTATGATTTGAGACCCATTGTATTGAGAGCTGTATGTTTGTTCAAATATTTCTTAAAAGTTACCAATACACAATGGGTTATCCTTGGAGTTAGAATAAAGATCGTCTATCTTATGAATAATAAAATTTACACGTAATATGTCAGAGATGATGCCAATTATTCATTACTTAACAGTACAGGTTTGCAAACGGGTATTCATAGAGCCTAACTACGGCGTAATGCGTTCTAATGATCCATTAGTTATAGATCCTGATCTATCAATGCAGCCATTATGTTTACTTGGCATCTCCGTCAATGATTTTCCATTAAATTACACGGAATATTATGAAAAAAATGACAGTAGTTGTTCCCTGTCAAAATTCCTGAAGACTTTTTGGAGCCGTTACTACAAGACTAATGGCCCAAATATTCCATTAGTTTTTGGAATACCAGATATCCTGGTTATCGATCATCGTGTGAAGGATATTATTAATCAATCATTTTATAGTTGGTTAGACTCGAATAATATTCAATATGAGTTTTCTGATAGTAAGAATAAAAAAGCTATTGCTAATTTTCGTCAGCATCAACACTATCCTTATATTGAATGTTACTCTGAGATAGACGTCCTAGATACATATAAAACTAAAAATGAAGAATATGCCTTACCTTTATCCGTTCTAAACACGATGACTAACTATTTAGATAGTGTTTTTCTCTTATCAAAGCATCGTAAAACTTTAATAGCGTATACCAGCAGACCTATTAAGCATCCAACATTTACAGAGTGCTGTCCTAACGATCTCCGACTATTTGACATTACACCTTTAGAAAGTAAAGCCGATAGAACTTTACAGGATGCATATTGGGTTAGCTCCGATTTAGAAAATGGCAATTATGGATACTTGCGGAATAGACAAGTGAAAGAAGACATAGATTGCACCAGAGAAGATAAAAAAGCTTTTTTGGCCCTAATAAAATCATTGCCAGTTACTCAATGGATGGATATTTTTACAAGCAATCAGATTGAATTATTGAATCAATTAAAAAAACAACGATACAAAGACACAATTGATATCGATCAGATTAATTACGCAGATATGTGTTTTAAATTAGGGTTAAGTAGGGATTCTCAATACACAGTTTTAGCACTGGAGACATCTAAATTAAAACGTTCTGAAATGATTGAACTTTGGGATCAATATTCTCATGGAGGTGATGTTAAGTACTCTTGTGAAATTATGCTTCCTGACTGGTACTCTTCGCGAAATGATAAAATTTACAGATATTTTTATTTATCTATGTGGAACAGCAGCATTATTTTCATAAGTGAATCAGGATCTCCAGCAACAAAATGTTTTGATCAAGATGAATGCATTAATTACATGTCAAAAAATCAATTCAAAATACATAATTTAAGTAATATCGTTGATATACGTCACTTTGATGAATTGCTATTAAACAACAGGCAATATTTATTGAACATCGTTAAAGAAATGGATGCTTTTGAACTTTTAAAGGACCTAAATACCGTATAAAACAGAGTGTGGAAACACACTCTGTTTTATAGAAAATGATTTCTATTGGATATAATTGGACAAGTAATTATAAATACTCGGATCTTCAATATCCGATGGGAATCCACGATCACAGACAAGGATAAACTTATTCCCCTGCTTTATAATTAATGGCTCTGTTCCATATCAAAGGCTTTTTAAATACCCAAAATGGAATCTCAGCTGGAAGTGATGTGTTGTACAACCAGATCCCACTTGAAGCTGGTAGAACGGTTTGGGACAGTAAAGCAAATTGGTTTAAGTGTAATTATTAATTTTATTATCTAGCTTAAAAAGAGGTCATTAGGGACCTCTTTTTTTAACTCATAATTTATAGAATGCAAATAGCCTTATGAGGCCAGACTATATTCCTGTTCATGAGTAAAGTTGGCCAGAACCAGTGCATAAGATAAATCAGGTGGTACTGAGTTACCGACCATACGATATTGGTCTTGTTTAGTTAACTTCAATTGTTGGTTATTTTCATCATGTCCATAACTGAAAATATAATCATGCGGAAAGCCTTGAGCCTTATAAAGTTCAAATGGTTGAAGCATTCTAAAGCCAATATCTTCAATACAATAGCGTTCACCATTGATTTCAATGATTCCAAATTTTTCAAAAAGTTCATTTTTGAAATTTAACCCTTCAGTAAATCTCGTTAATAAAGCTCGTACCTCTGCAAATTGATTTACTGTTGTGAGTGTATGCATAGGTTCATTTAACTCTTGGCCAGTACATCCATTTTTCATTTTTGAAAGGTGACAAACATATAGTGAGTGGGTACCGCCTTTAGTTTCAGCTGTAATTGTCCTCAAAGGCTCATCGATCGGCATTGATCTCCGACTTGATCCATTTGCACATTCTGTAAGAATTGGAGCAGCTGCATCAACGATATATGGCTCTGGATTATGAACGATATATTTCAAAATACCGCGAACAATACGCTCTAACGTAGCTGGTGCCAGTGCTTTTTTTCTTTTAAATATACTAGGGCAATCAAAACTTAGATCTACGCATTCAGCAGCTGTACGCCATGGCAATAAACGTCCCTTTTTTACAAGACTGGTATTAGGATTACCATGGGTTTCCTTTGGCCATACGATTGGCAATCCATCACGGCGAGCTATTAAGAAAAATCGATTTCGTATAGTTGGTGAACCGAAGTCACATGCTTTTAATTCTTTGTATTCAACTGAGTATCCTTGATATTTCAATGCATTTACAAAGCAATTAAACGTTCGTCCCTTACGCTTTGGGCATGGACGTCCATCTTTATCAAGGTCACCCCATTCTGCAAACTCCGTTACATTTTCAAGCATTATTACACGAGGTCGAACCTTTGCTGCCCAGCGCAATGCAATCCAGGCCAATCCCCTAATGTTTTTATTGAGAGGTTTACCTCCCTTAGCTTTGGAATGGTGTTTACAGTCTGGGCTCAACCAGACTAATCCAACGGGTTGATTACCAGTGATTTCAACTGGATCTACATCCCAAACACTTTCACAATAATGTTTTGTAAGAGGATGATTTACCCGGTGCATCGCCAAAGCTTTAGGATCATGATTAATAGCAATATCAATCGGTCTCCCAAATGCACGTTCTAAACCGGTTGATGTTCCACCACCCCCGGCAAAATTATCAACAATAAGTTCGTGTGGTAATAAATTAAACATAATATAAACTCCAAGTTTTTGGCTTTTTGCCACTAAATTCGTGTACGCGAATACTGTATGAATACTTAGGCAAGCATTAGTTCATTTATAGAATCAATGGCTGCCAAATCATCATAATCATAGTAAGCATCATCGATGGCAGACGAAATTTCATATTCAGAAACTCCTGAATTCAGAGCGAGTTTTAAAAGATTCCGGTCTAATCGGTCATATTTGTTTGAAAATGCCATCAGTTTATGGTCATGCGCGTTATTGGCCATAAAGAATGAATATGCAAAACCAACAGGCGTTACACTTCGAGCATTTTTAGTGGCCAAGCTTTTCCCACCATATAACTTGTGCATTTTAGATCCCTCTATAGGCTCTACTGGTGCAATAGGTAGGTCAGCATTAAATCTACCCCATAATAAGGTTTTCTTAGTGTAAGTATCCCCAAAATGAAACGGATCAAACGACAGACGCCACGGCGACAACCCGGTTAAGCTCGCAATACGCCCTACTGGATTCTCAATTGCCCAAATATTCGGTTTAAAAAATTCAATTGTTCTTAAAGTTTGGTACACCAGCTCAATACTGCTTAACGTGCGACCATCAGCATCTTTGGCGGTAAAATGTCTTGCACCAGAAACAGCAAAGTCAGTACATGGGCATGCAGCTAAAATCGCATGAACGTCCAAACCATCAAAGCATGCAAAAAGCTCGTTAAAGAATTCCACGCTGAAGTTATTAATATCGCCAAAATAAGGATCTGCCTGTATATCAAAGCGAAATACTTGATAGCCAGCATCAACCCATGGTTGTGACCATGTGCCAGACAAATCAAAAAGAGAAATGACAATTTTTTGGTTGTTTTGGTTGCGGATCGTTGGATCTAGATATTGGTTAAACGCAACGTTTTTCCATTGTTCTAAACGCTCTAATGCGGAAGATCTGGACATCCAGCCATTAGCTTCAACATATGCTTGTGATTTCTTATTTAAGCGAACAACTTCATTCTTATGCGGTGCATCAAAGATATTTGAAATCTTAAACTCAGCATCAATAAAACTACTTCTTGCATCCAATAAAAGCTTATTGAAAAGTTGCAATTGTTCATTATTGTTTTGCGTTTTTACTAAATCCACGACCGACTCCAAGTTTTAAGCAATGAGCTTGATTACCTAATTTTAGAGTAATTTGTATGAATATAATTTTTTTTAAAAATAGTTATATGTCTATTCAGTTGAAGACGATTATCTACCATAAAGCTTATTGAGCTTTTCGGATGCTAAATCACTAAATTTGACGTAAATTGTGCTGGATGTCTTTGCCAATTTAACTTCAAGATGCTCATTAATCTGGATGTAAGCACCTTTACTAATATTTAGATCTTTAGTTAACTCCTGGATAGCCTGAGGCTTTGTTGCACAAACCTATCTGTAAAGGGTTTTTCAGCGATATAATTTTCAAATGAAGAAGCCTACACACAAAATCTACCGCACAACCAATTGGCCCGCATATAACCGAGCACTCATGAGTCGCGGAAATATTGCCATTTGGTTTGATCCTGCTACGCAATGGTATGCGCCATCAAAAGGCAAACAAGGGCGAAATCAAACCTACTCCGACGCAGCCATCCAATGCTGCTTAATGATTAAATCCTTATTCCGTCTGTCTTTACGTATGGTCACTGGCTTTGTGCAAAGTCTGATTAAACTTTGCGGATTAAATTGGATAGCTCCAGATTACACCACGCTTTGTAGAAGACAAAAGCATATTGATATTGTAATCAGCTACCAAAAAAGTAGCGATGGGCTGCATCTACTCATGGACTCTACAGGCATGAAGTTTCTAGGTGAGGGCGAATGGAAACGCAAGAAACATGGACCTGAATATCGTCGCCAATGGCGTAAACTTCATATTGGTATAGATGCTAAAACCCTGCAAATACGAGCAGTTCAGCTTACAACCAATAATGTCAGTGATTCACAGGTGCTTGGTGATTTACTTAATCAGATTCCACAAGATGAGCGGATTAACTCTGTTTATACCGATGGAGCTTATGACACCAAGCAATGCCGTCAGGTCATTGCAGATCGGCAAGCGCATGCGGTGATTCCACCTAGAAAAAATGCGAAACCATGGAAAGATACAAAGAGTAGCTCGCTAGAGCGAAATGAATTACTTCGAACAATTAAACGTTTAGGCAGGACACTATGGAAAAAATGGTCAGGCTATCATCGGCGAAGTTTGGTTGAAACTAAGATGCATTGCATCAAATTATTAGGAGATAAACTCAGTGCAAGGAGTTTTGATAGCCAAGTGAATGAGATCCATGCACGTGTAGCAGTCCTTAACAGATTTACGGAATTAGGTCGACCACTTACCCAAGTTACGCCTTAAATTTGGCTCAATTAGGGGCGCTTTGCATTTCAAATCTTTGTGCAACAAAGCCGAGCATGTGCTGTTTGTGATAAATTGAGATTATGTTGAGTGAGTTCTCTAATAATTCTAAGTTGTTGAAAGTTCATAATTTGGATATAGAATATAAAAATAAGAGCAAATATATAAATAAATGCTCTTTTAGATGATCAATGATTAACGCATTGTGACGAATTCTTCAGCAGAAGTCGGATGAATTGCTAAAGTGTTATCGAAGTCTTTTTTAGTTGCTCCCATTTTTAAAGCAACAGCAAAGCCTTGCAGAATTTCATCCATACCGTATCCAATACCATGAATTCCGACCACTTTCTCATCAGTTCCTACACAAATTAATTTCATTTTTGTGAGTTGTCGATGTTCTGTTATCGCTGTATACATGGATGTAAAGGAAGAACTATAAATTTTGATGGCATCTTTACCAAATTTTTCTATGGCTTGATCTTCGGTTAATCCAACTGTTCCAATAGGTGGGTGACTAAACACCACAGTCGGAATATTTTCATAATCTAAATGTTCATTTGGCTTATTGTTAAATAAACGTTCAGACAGTCTTCGACCCGCTGCCACAGCAACAGGTGTTAACTCGACTTTACCTGTAATATCACCCACTGCATAAATGCCAGACTGTGTTGTATTTTGATATGCATCAACATGAATAAAGCGATTCTCGTTCAATTGAACTTGAGTCTTATTAAGATTGATCGCTTCAGTTGCAGGTTTTCTACCAATTGCCCAAATCAAGCAATCTACACTATGTTCTGTACCATCTTCTAGGTGTAATACAAGTGAGTTATCTTGAACTTTAGTCACTTTGTTAATCTGACTATGAGTATGCACGTTAATATTTTCACTGCGCATATTCTCTAATAGTGTTTTACCAAGGAAATGATCTAATCCACGCAAAGGCTGATGTTTACGAATAAATAATTGTACATTCGAACCCAATGCATTAAGAACACCTGCCAATTCCACAGCAATATAGCCAGAACCAACAATAGCAGTCCGCTTCGGTAAGTGTTCTAATCCGAAGAAACCATTGGAATCAATACCATATTCAGCACCTTCAATTTCAGGTTTGAATGCTTGAGTCCCCGTAGCAATTAAAATATGGTCAGCTGTGTACGTTTCACCATTTACTTCAATTGTTTGAGCATCTAAAAATTTTGCAAAACCTCGAATGACATCAACATTATTTTTAGCTAGTCCTGTGTCATACGATGTATGTATTCGGCTGATATAGGCTTGTCTGTTTTCAACTAATTTCTTCCAGTTAAAGGATTTCAATTCTGTATTAAAGCCATAGTCAGGACCATATTTATGAATCGCATCGGCAATTTGAGCTGAATACCACATCACTTTTTTAGGAACACATCCTACGTTGACACAGGTTCCACCAATATCACCCATTTCTATCAGTGCACATTTCTTACCATACATGGCAGCACGATTGACTGATGCAATACCGCCACTGCCTCCGCCAATCGCAATATAATCATAGTGTTTAGACATAAATGAAATTCCTGTTTTTTAGATTTAAAAAGTTAATGATATACGCTGAATTATCAGGAGACTTTCCCTTGGGAGATTCTAGGCAGCCAACTTATAAAAGTCTTCGGCCATTTGATTTGGTGTCTTAAAACCCAAACCCTTTTGAATTCTTCGATGATTATAAAATAATTCAATGTATTTTATAATATCTGCTTTGGCTTCTTCTCTGGTTTGATAGTTGTAATGATGCACTAACTCATTTTTCAGTATTCCCCAAAAGCTTTCAATCGGTGCATTATCGTAACAGTCTCCGCGCTTGCTCATTGAACCTTGAAAACCATATTGCTCAAGTATATTTCGATATTCATGGCTGCAATATTGACTTCCTCTGTCTGAATGCACAATCAGTTCTTTGGTTGGTTTTTGATTGTGAATAGCCATATTTAGCGCATTACAAACAAGCTGTGCTGTCATGCGCTCATTTAAGCTATAGCCAACCACTTGTTTCGTGTAAAGGTCTTTTACCGCTGCTAAGTACAGCCATCCTTCAACAGTCCATATGTACGTAATATCACTTGACCATGCTTGATTTGGTCTAGTCATTGAGAATTGTTGCTCCAGCAGGTTTTCATAGATCGCTCGATTATGGTCACTATTCGTAGTCCTTTTAAAACGCTTGTGTCGCTTACAATACAGGTGGTTCAGCGCTTTTATCTGACGTACAGCCTACATACTCATTTTTATGCCCTGAGCTTGTAAGTATTTGGTTAATCGAATATAACCATAGCTCTGCCTTGTCTCCTCATGGGCTATTTTCACCAATATCGTCTGTTGATTTCGTTGAATCGTTCTTTTGCTCACGCCTCTCTTGAGCCAATCATAAAAACATGAAACTGAAACATGAAGTAATCGAGCCATTAAGGTAATTGGAAAAGAATATCTTTTTTGTTTCATATAGGCGTACCTTACTGACTTTCTTTGGCAAAGTACGCTGCTGCCTTTTTTAAAAATTCACGTTCCATTTCAGCTATTTTGAGCTGTTGTTTGAGTTTTTTATTTTCTTCGAGTAGAGCGTTTAGATCAGGTGAATACTGTTTTGTACCTGCTAAAGTTCCAGCCTTTGCTTTGGTATTCCAATTTGAAAGAGTTTGCATTGAAATGCTAAGTTGTCTAGCTGTTTCCGAGACATTGCCTTGATTGGCTTCAATTAATTTGATGGCTTCAGCTTTAAATTCTGTGGTGTAAGTCTTGTGTTTCTTGCTCATGGTAAACTCCTGATGAGTGTGTTTAGTTTACCAAGTTAAAACCTCCTGTTTTTTCAGCACACATCACTCAAGGAGCTGCGCCTGCACGGCATGGCCACGGCCTGGGCGGAGTTGACTGCGCAGGGTGAGTCGAACACAGCCTCGTCCAAGTGGCTGCTCGAACACCTGCTGGAACAAGAGCACACAGATCGCGCCATGCGCTCGGTGAGCCACCAGATGAACATGGCCAAGCTGCCGATGCACCGCGACCTGGCCGGCTTCGACTTCAGCGCCTCCAGCGCAGACGCTCGTTTGATCAGCGAACTGGCCAGTCTGGCCTTTACCGACACCGCGCAGAACGTGGTGCTGATCGGTGGGCCTGGCACCGGTAAAACCCACCTGGCCACTGCGCTGGCCGTGTCCGGCATCACCCGGCACGGCAAGCGCGTGCGCTTCTACTCCACGGTCGATCTGGTCAATCTGCTGGAGCGCGAAAAGCACGACGGCAAAGCCGGGCGGATCGCCCAAGCTCTGCTGCGCATGGATCTGGTCATCCTCGACGAACTGGGTTATCTGCCCTTCAGCCAGGCCGGCGGTGCGTTGCTGTTTCACCTGCTATCCAAGCTGTACGAACACACCAGCGTGGTGATCACCACCAACCTGAGCTTCGCCGAATGGTCGAGCGTGTTCGGCGACGCCAAGATGACCACCGCCCTGCTGGATCGGCTGACCCACCACTGCCACATCGTCGAAACCGGTAACGAGTCCTATCGCCTGCAACACAGTAGCTTGGCGGCCCAGGCCAAGATCAAATCACGGGAGCGAAAGCGTAAGGGCGGCCAGGAACCGGAGGACGATGAGCCGTTCTGATTTCATGGCGACGACGGCCTGCTACATGGCTGCGTGTGGCAGGTCTTAAACAACTGAACTGGGCTAGCGAAGGAGTGGGGGCAACAGCAGCTGCGCTGGTAGACTTATCCACAGTTGCTGGTAACAAAATCAGCAATCCGCCCTGGGTCAAATTTCAATCGGCAGGGTGGGTCAATTTTCCATCAGCGCCAACACACTAAGCAACCATCAGAAAATTTTGACTGTACGCCAAAAAATTCGCATCTACCAGCATCTAAACAGGCGTTGTTGATTATCATAAAACACTGACACTGTATTATATAATCGTGCTTTTGTGTTATTTTTTTCTCTGTACACGACAAATTTCACAGAACCCTTATCCTATCAGGGTTCTGCCTTCTTAAAATTGCCAAAATTTCCTTAAACTCTTCTTTTTTCCCAAAACCAATTAAACGCTGAATCGCCATTTGAACATAGTCTAAACCATAGCGAAATAAACTCATTGAGAGTCGTCCATGCTTCTTTATTTTTATCACTTTTTTTTGATCATGTTGCCATTCACCCGTTAAGTAACACCAACAGAAGCTTATAGCTAACACCGCAATCAATTTTTTCACTCGTCTAGCGTCTGTCAAGCGCGTATTTTCAAGATTAAACCCGCGTCCTTTGAGACAACTGAATAAGGTTTCAATTTCCCAGCGTAATGCATAATCCTGAATAGCATTGGCATTAAACTGAGGAGAAACGACGAGTAAAAGCTCTCCATTTTCTAACTGTAGTGCACTTATATATAGTTTCACCCGACCAACCAAAATCCGTCGTTTACGACATTCAATTTGACCAACTTTAAGATGGCGAAATAAATCACTAATTTTATGATTCTTTCCTAAATGATTGGTGACAATGAAGTTTTTTTAACACGAATGCAGAAGTTGATGTCTTGTTCAATTAACCATGTAAACCACTGCTCACCGATAAACTCTCTGTCTGCGAACACATTCACAATACGGTCTTTACCAAAAATGGCTATAAAGCGTTGAATCAAAGCAATGCGCTCTTTCGTATCTGAATTTCCACGTTTATTAAGCAATGTCCAAAGGATAGGTATCGCTATTCCACGATAAACGATTGCGAGCATCAGGATATTAATATTTCGTTTTCCCCATTTCCAATTGGTTCTATCTAAAGTCAGTTGCACTTGGTCGAATGAAAACATATTGAAAATCAACTGAGAAATTTGACGATAATCAAAATACTGACCTGCAAAGAAGCGCTGCATACGTCGATAAAATGATTGTGGTAAGCACTTGATGGGCAAGGCTTTAGATGCAGAAGAAAGATTACATGTTTGCTTTAAAATAATCACAAGCATGATGAGCGCAAAGCACTTTAAATGTGACTTGTTCCATTTTAGATATTTGTTTAAGATAAGATATAACTCATTGAGATGTGTCATAGTATTCGTCGTTAGAAAACAATTATTATGACATTATTTCAATGAGTTATCTATTTTTGTCGTGTACAGAGTATTTTTTTAATATTTACTGATTACGTACTTGCTTAACCACTCAGTTGCGCTAGAATTAATAGACGCGAAATTTAAATCTCTAATTTTCCAACACTTAGTAAAACCTCGTTTGCCATCCCACTACCATTGTAGGAGCAAATCAGGAGACATAAAAAATTAGCGGTAGCGTGCCTGGCCCTCTAGATAAGTATTGGAGACTGTAATGAAGTTTGAAAAGTCACAGACAGCAATCGACCACCTGACTCCCG
Organism: Acinetobacter septicus; assembly: GCF_019355975.1. NCBI lineage: Bacteria > Pseudomonadati > Pseudomonadota > Gammaproteobacteria > Moraxellales > Moraxellaceae > Acinetobacter > Acinetobacter septicus. The sequence continues at coordinate 113,016 of NZ_CP079899.1, forward strand.
AGCAACACCGAATTACCCAGGAGGCGGGCACCGAAAGGCCCTTCACGGGCGAGTACAACGACAACAAGGAGCCTGGCATCTACGTCGACATAGTGTCGGGAGAGCCACTGTTCGCTTCGACGGACAAGTTCGATTCGGGTACTGGCTGGCCCAGCTTCACCAAGCCGATCGTTTCGGCAAACGTGAACGAGGTGCGGGACAGCGCACACGGCATGGTCCGGACGGAGGTCAGGTCAGTACACGCAGACAGTCATCTCGGCCATGTGTTCCCCGATGGTCCTTCCGACCGCGGCGGTCTGCGGTACTGCATCAACTCAGCGTCCCTTCGCTTCATCCCGCGCGACGAGATGGAGTCCGAGGGATACGGTGAATATCTCGATCAAGTAGAGGAGGCTTAACATGCATCAGCGCGCTGTTCTCGCAGGAGGATGTTTCTGGGGCATGCAGGATCTGATCCGCAAGCGGCCCGGCATCATCTCGACCCGTGTGGGTTACACGGGCGGCGATATTCCGAACGCCACGTATCGTAATCACGGCACGCATGCCGAGGGGATCGAGATTGTCTTCGACCCGACAGTGACGAGCTACCGGAACATCCTGGAATTCTTCTTCCAGATCCACGATCCGACGACGCTGAACCGCCAGGGCAATGATCGTGGGCTCTCCTACCGGTCGGGCATCTATTATGTCGACGAGGAGCAGAAGCGCGTCGCCGAGGATACGATCGCCGATGTGGATGCCTCGGGGCTGTGGGATGGCAAAGTGGTGACCGAGGTCCAGCCGGTCGGCGAGTTCTGGGAGGCCGAGCCCGATCACCAGGATTATCTGGAGAAGCGCCCGGGCGGCTACACCTGCCACTTCGTCCGTCCCGGCTGGGTGCTTCCGAAGCGCCAAAAGGTTGACGACGTACAGCCAGCGGCCGGGACCGCGGCGGAATAGGCTTCACTGCCGTTGCCACTGCGCCGGTCCGGTCCGCAATCTTCGTGACCGCGTCGTTCAGCGACGCGGTCATCGAACCCTACTTCAGAGTGACGGCTCGTTCCAGTCAGTCGCCATCGCAACACCAGGATCGCAGATTTATGCCAGACCTCTCGTCCTTTCCGATCACGCAGCGCTGGCCGGCATCTCATCCCGATCGCCTGCAACTCTACGCAGCCCCTACGCCCAATGGCGTCAAGGTCTCGATCATGCTTGAGGAGACTGGCCTGGCGTACGAGCCCCACCTGATCGACATCTCGAACAACGAGTCGAAGGATCCGGCGTTCGTGTCGCTGAACCCGAACGGACGCATACCGGCGATCATCGATCCGGCTGGCCCTGACGGTAGACCCATCGCCTTATGGGAATCCGGTGCGATCCTCCTCTATCTGGCCGACAAGACGGGTCAGTTCATCTCCACCGAACCAGGCCAGCGTTACGAGACCCTAGCGTGGGTGTTCTTTCAGATGTCGGCCATCGGGCCGATGTTCGGACAGCTAGGCTTTTTCCTGCGATTTGCCGGCAAGGACTATGAGGACAAGCGACCTCGGCAGCGCTTTGTTGATGAATCCAGGCGTCTTCTCGGGGTCCTGGATCACCGGCTGGAGGGCCGCGAATGGATTGTCGATGATTACTCGATCGCGGACATTGCGACGTTTGGCTGGGTGAATGCGCTGGTCGAATTCTACGCAGCGGGCGACATCCTCGGCCTAAGTAGCTATTCGAACGTGCAGGCATGGCTCGAACGCGGGCTGGCGCGACCGGCTGTACAGCGTGGCCTGCGAATTCCTGCGAGGCCTGCATGACCATTATCGCCGCATATTATTACAACGAAGGTAAGCGAGTCCGTGAAATCAGGCTCGATGAGCACGTCGAACTAAACGAGAATCGCTCGGGCTTCTGCTGGATCGCGCTTAGCGAGCCCACCGCAGACGAACTCAGCGCGATCCAGACGACGTATAACCTCCATCCTTTGGCGATCGACAACGCCATGCACCCGCTGTGCCCGCCCAAGCTCGAGGTCTACAACGATGAGTTGTACGTCGTCGCCCAGACCGCCGAGCTGGTCGGCGACCGGATCAGCTACGGCAAGATGGCGATCTTCACCGGTCACAATCACCTTATCACCGTGCGGCACGGCAATGCCGGAGCGCTGGGCAAACTTCGGGAGCAACTCGAGGCATCGCCGACGCAGTTCGGCAAGGGTGTCGACTATGTGCTGCACGCGATCTTGCACCGAGTGGTCGACCAGTATCTGCCCATCTTCGAAATGATCGAGGACGACGTCCTGGCGATGGAGCGACGGTCGCTGCACGATTTCCTCGGGCCAGAAGAGGTGGCGCGAATCTTCGAACTAAGGTCCGAACTCACGCGGTTCCAGCGCACGCTCGGGGCTATGGCCGAGCTGGTGCGAAAGCTCGTTCGCGGCCACTTTCCCTGCATCAGCGCCGAAATGACACCATATTTCCACGACGTCGCGGACCATGTCCACCGCGTGCAGTCCATGGTCGACGGCCTCCTGCTTGTCCTGTCCACGGTCTTCGAGGCCAGCAGCCTTCTGGAAGCGCAAAGGATCGGTGTGGTCACTCGCCAGCTCGCGGCCTGGGCGGCGATCTTGACGGTCCCGACGGCGATCGCCGGAATATATGGCATGAACTTCAAGCACATGCCGGAACTGGACACGCCATATGGCTACTTCGTCGTGCTCGGAGTGATAGCGGTGTTCTGCCTTCTCCTGTTCATGCGCTTCAAGAAGGCCAAGTGGCTATGAGTAACGCACTTCGCGAGCTTCTCCGTCCGCCGAGTCACAGCGCGCTTTGTGCGCGAGCGTGTCCAATCCAGTTCAAGATGAAGGTGCTTCCATGACCTCCCAGGTGACCGACGTTCTAGAAGCAGTCCAGTCATTCATCGCCAACGGCTATGACCGCGAATACCGCGTCAAGGACGGCAATCTCGTCGATCTCGAACTAGGGTCAACCCTCGATGCATGCAGCATTCGCGTCGATGCGGCGTTGCGCCTCGAGAGCGGGGACGACGGCGAAGATGCCTCCAACATCTACGCGATCACCGATCCGGCGACAGAGCATAAAGGCCTGTTGATCGACGTGTTCGATGAAATCTGCTACCGCGACCCAGTTCAAGAGTCGGGACCTCAATGTAGAAGAAGTTGACTAACGAGCATTCGCGTCATCCGATCAAGCAAGCTGGAGACATTTATGAAAGCCATTGGTTACAAGGTTCCGGGACCCATCGCCGCGGATGCCGCGCTGGTCGACATCAATCTGCCTCGGCCTGTCGCTGCAGGATACGATATCCTGGTTGAGGTGAAGGCCGTCTCGGTCAACCCGGTCGACTACAAGGTCCGCAACAGCACGCCGCCGGCAGATGGCGATTGGAAGGTGCTGGGATGGGATGCCGCCGGGATTGTGCGCGAGGTCGGCCCCGACGTCACGCAGTTCGAGTTAGGCGACGAGGTCTATTATGCCGGATCGATCACACGGCCCGGTACCAATGCGGAGTTCCATCTCGTCGACGCCCGGATTGTCGGTCACAAACCTGCGTCGCTCTCCTGGGCGGAAGCGGCGGCGCTGCCGCTGACGACGTTGACGGCCTGGGAGGCGATGTTCGACCGCCTGGACGTGGCGAAGCCCGTACCCGGTGCGGCGGAGGCGATCCTCATCATCGGTGGCGCGGGCGGGGTTGGGTCGATCGCCGTCCAGATCGCGCGACAGCGCACGGACCTCACCGTCATCGCCACAGCCTCTCGACCGGAAACCCAAGAGTGGGTAAGAGGGCTTGGAGCTCACCACGTCATCGACCATTCTCGTCCGCTCGCGCCACAGATCGCCGAACTCGGCATCGGTGCTCCCGCTTTCGTCTTTTCGACCACACATACCGAGCAACATGTCGCCGACATCGCCGAACTGATCGCCCCACAAGGACGGTTCGGACTGATCGACGATCCCAAGGCATTCGATATCATGGTTTTCAAGCGCAAGGCGGTGTCGATCCACCACGAGCTGATGTTCACGCGGTCGATCTACGGCACGCCCGACATGAATGAGCAGGGCGAGATTCTGGATGCGATGGCAGCGCTGGTTGACGACGGCAAAATCCGCACGACGCTGACCCGGCGACTGTCGCCGATCAATGCCGCCAATCTGAAGACGGTGCATGCACTGATCGAAAGTGGCGCGGCTAAAGGCAAGATCGTCCTCGAAGGCTTCTAACGACCGCGATCGCCAAACATCTTGTCCAACCTCAAAAAGCCGAACGGGTTATGCCCCAGCGATGAGAATCCCATGACCAAATCTATTGCCACCGCCTCGATCAACCGCGAAACCGCAGTCGCCCTCATCGACGCGGCGCTCGCTGCGGCCCGTGCCATCGGCATCCCGGCTGCCGTCGCCGTCGTCGACGCCACCGGTAACCTGCGCGCGTTCGAGCGCACCGACGATGCGCCGTTCCTTACCGTCGATGTTGCCATCGACAAGGCCTGGAGTTCCGCCTCGTTTGGGTTCCCGACCCATGTCTGGAACGACTATGTGACCAACGATCCAAAAGTGGCGCCGCTAGCCTATCGCCCTCGGATGGTCGCTGTCGGCGGCGGTTATCCGATTCTGGAGGATGGGAAGTTGATCGGCGGCATAGGCATCTCCGGAGGCAACTATCAGCAGGATCAGGATGCGTGCGTCGAGGCACTCATGAAAATCGGGTTCCAGTTGCCAGCCTGACGACTGTGAGGCCATCACCGGTGGTAATGGCCAACAGATCCAACCTTTGAGAGGCCTAATGATGGAAGCGTTCGTCGTCTTTACGCGGGAAGAAACCAGCGACCCACATGCACTCGCAACCTATTCTGCAGGCGTCGGACCATCGTTCGATGGTCACGACGTTACCTTTCTCGCCGCTTATGGCGCGATCCAGCATTTGGAGGGGCCGCCCATCGAAGGGGCCGTAATCTTGCGTTTCCCGACGATGCAGGCCGCTCGCGACTGGTATGACAGTCCCGCCTACCAAACCATCGCTGCTCAACGCTTTGCCGGTTCCCGTTACCGCGCCTTTATCATTGAAGGGCGGCGGTGACATACCGACAGAAGCACTTCGGCGCTGACCACGAGGTATCGGCGTGTGAACTCGCATCTTGGGAATCTGTGGGGGGGACCAAGACAGCGGCGCTAGGGGCTCATATCGTCGATCGGATCAGAGAGTTGCTCGGCGAGAATGGGTTATCTATTGCCGAGCTGACGGAGCGGAGCCGCCCTCTCCCAACGGATTGATTCAATCGTTGACGCTCCTCCTATCCGGATCCGGGTTTTCGCACGCTGATCAACAGAGTTACAGCGCGCAACGCCTGTAGTGGGCATCAGGGGATGGGTGGCAATCAGGATGATTGCCCACCTTCCAACGATTAACCTTGCTCAAGTTGCTTCACTAGTCGCTCCGCGTCGAGATGGAAGTCCGAGAAAACAATGCTACCGCCAGCGTCGATAACCGTAAACCACGGAGTTCCTCGTGTGCGGTAGTCTTCCATGAAGGTTGGAAACGGCGAGCCGGTCGGTTGCTCGTCGTGACCGAAAACGATAGGAAGCTCATACTTGAGCTGGTTCACGCGCAACTTCTCGAAGGTATTCTCATGCGTTCCTTCGAAGACGGTCTGGATCACTGCGAACCCCACGTCTTTTGAGCTCAACGCTGCATGCAACTTTTGTAGCGTCGGAAACCCATGCAAATGGCAACCTTGGCACCAATGCTGGAAGGCAAACAAGATTTTCGGGCCGGGCCCGATATCTGACAGTTTGAACGGCGCGATACTTTCCCCATCTTTGCCAATCCATTTTTGCACCCGCAGCTCAGGCGCTTGTCGTTCGATCTCGTTCATCTGATCCTCCAACCCCGATACAGAAGCTTAGTGGATGATCGCGCGTCGCGACGGTGCGCGAACGTCCGACCTTATTTTCCCTATTTCCTGAAGCCAGAATAGATCAGATCGACATTTCGTCCTTAATATACTCAAGCTGCCGGCGAGCGCGAACTGGGCAACCATGCGCTGGTGAGCCTTGAGCTTTGCACGCTGCCCATCCGTTTGAGAGCGAACCTGCAACTTCCGCTCCGCATACCGCAGATCAGCGTACGCAGCCTTGGGGTTATCTACCCTATAGCCATTGGGTATTGGGAATCATGCTGGCCTGACGCTATGTTCGATACGCGATTTTTTACGATGATAGAGCATCTGTATCTGATTTTTAGTCGATTGGCTTATTCGGCGGATGTGCGGGCAAATGCTTTACGCAGAGTACTGAAATGAAGGCCGGCTTCGGTCTGCCGTATCGAGCAAGAGGGGTCACTATGGTCACCAGAGGTTTCACCGGTCGCGGTTCAGGCGACCAGTCCGATCGGATTCCGCCAGGTCAGCATCTGGTGGAGGATTTCCCTGTTCTGTCGGCCGGCCCTACGCCGAGGGTAGAGCCCTCCGACTGGAAATTCACAGTCAAAATTGGTCCGAAGCCCGTCAAAACGTGGAATTGGGGCGAATTCAACACTCTACCAAAGACCCAGGTGACAAAGGATATTCACTGCGTCACCTCTTGGTCCAAACTGGATACCGTTTGGGAGGGTGTACTCATTGAAGACATCCTTGCAGATGCAGAGCTTGATCGGCCTACCGATTTCGTCTTGGCGCACTGCTACGATAATTATTCGACAAACGTCCCTCTGACGGATCTGCTTTCCGGGAAAGCGATGGTCGCCCTCAGTTATGCGGGCAAGCCACTTTCCCGCGATCATGGGGGGCCGGCGCGTCTTCTAGTGCCGCACCTTTACTTCTGGAAATCCGCCAAATGGGTGAATGCGCTGCAATTCACGACGCGTGACGAGGCCGGCTTTTGGGAGCTGCACGGCTATCACATCTACGGCGATCCGTGGCGCGAACAACGATACACCCATGACTGAAAACGAAGCGCAAGTCCGTTCGTGGCAATCATGCGTGATCGACGACATCATCCAGCAAACACCGAGTATCAAGAGCTTCTTCCTTCGGTTGAGCAAGCCGTTCGCGCACACCGCAGGTCAGCACGTCGATATCCGGCTGACCGCGCCCGACGGCTACAGTGCAATGCGCAGCTACTCGATCGCGTCATCGGCAGTTTCGACCCCGATCGTCGAGATAGCTATCGAGCGCATGCCGGATGCCGAAGTTTCGCCGTTTTTTCACGACATCGCGGCGATTGGTGACGAAATCGAAGTTCGCGGTCCGCTCGGTGGCCATTTCCTTTGGCCTGAGCCTGCCATAGATCCGGTTCTGTTGATCGGGGGAGGCTCCGGCCTCGTGCCGTTGATGGCAATGATCCGGCAGCGCCGCGCATTGGCCCAAGCCGTTCCGACAGCGTTGCTCCTGTCCGCACGAACCGCCGAGGACGTTCTCTTCTCAGAAGAACTTCATTGCATCGAAATCAGCGATCCGGCGTTCGTCCTGGCGCTCGCGATTACGCGCGAGAAACCGGTTCGCGCATCGGACTTTGCGCGACGGATCGACGGCATGATGGTCCAAGAAATTCTAACCAGGCTTCAGGGAAAGCCGACGCAAGTGTTCGTCTGCGGGTCTAACGGATTCGTCAACATCGCAACCGATAGCGCGCTGCTGGCGGGCTTGGACGCCTCCATCATCAAGACGGAGCGCTACGGGGGCTAGCGGCGCGAGCTATCTCACGTCGCGCCGATCGTAGACGTGCGCCCTGGGAAGCTTTGGCGATCAACGTGAACCGTTTTGCCGAACACAGTCTTCGTACCCCCCGGCCTCTAGAACGCCTTCGCTCGCGATACCTGGCTCGACATCAAGCTCAATTTGAAAGTTCCTGCACTATCCGTCGTCCTGATATGCTCGACCAGCATGATGGGCGATTCGAGCGGGACCGCTTCCGTCCCAATCGAGGCTCGGTTACCTTAGAGCATCGGCTCGGCGCTACAGGAGGCGCGTGCGGCCTCTGCCTGGCGGTGAAAGCACTTTGGGCCATGTCGCCTGGATAGCAGCCAATCGTCAGCATCTGCTCCGATGTCGGCCAAGGTGCAGTCGCCATCTTTGAACGCCGCGAATTGGAGATCAACGCCATGACAGCGATCCGCGTGCAACTGCCGGAGATGCAATATGACAACTGATGTATTGCTGTACACCACGAATTGGTGCCCGTTCTGCCGCCGAGCGAAGGCGCTCCTCAAGGAAAAGGGCGTGCGATGGAAGGAGCTCGATATTGAGGCGGATCCGGCTCACCGGCAGGCCATGGCGGAAGCGTCGGGGCGAAGCTCCGTGCCGCAGATCTTCATCAATGGCACCCTTATCGGTGGCTCCGATGAGCTATTCGCGCTCGATGTCAGAGGCGAGCTCGACAAACTTCTCGGGCGCAACCCGCCTGCCACCTGAGGAGGTGCGGCTTGGGGCAGCCAGCCCGCGAGCCTTCGCCGGTTGATGAATACAAAAGGAGAGTCCGTTGGTCTCAGCCATCTGGAAAGACACTACTATCGCCACAAGCGACGAAACAGTCATCGTCGAGGGAAATCACTACTTCCCACCGTCAGGAGTCGACCTGAGCCTGCTTGAGATGAGCCCGCACACATCTGTCTGTCCGATCAAAGGCGCCGCGCGCTTCTTTCATGTTCGCGCGGGTGACGCGCTCAACGTGAACGCCGCTTGGACCTATCCCGCCCCCACTCCGGATGCCGAGGGTATCCGGGATTACATCGCTTTCTGGAAAGGCGTGGACGTTGCCTAGCAGACTGGACGGACGACTTCGCTGATAGCCATGCGGGCGCCGACATCTCAATTATCCTGCCCACCCCGGGCCTCGTCGGCTGCAGGAATCTGCCCGGCACCTTAGCGCGACCCGGCACTGGCGGTCTCGCACCCGCCGCGCCTCTGTTCTATCAATAAGGATGGATGACATGGAGCATTCCGAGTTCGATGCCGCTTTCGCGAAGCTTGCGGAGGGATACAGAGAAGGGACTTATGAAGGCCGGCGTTTCAGCTTGATCGTCCGGCGATCTGGGGACGGACGTCGCAACAGTCTGTTCGCCAGGGAGTTGGACGGGACTGACATTGTCAGCTTCAACCTCTTCCGCGTTACATCAGATAGGACATTGTTGAAGCCGTGCGAAATGTCCGCCGAAAAGGTCGTAGCGTTCGTGCTGGAGTTCCGACCGGACACCTGACGGGCAGAAGAAGATCCCGGCCAACCGGCGCGCCTGCGACGGCCGGCTATCTAAGGCTGCGCAAGCCTATAGCCGCAGCTCATTGCACTTCGTCTGGCGAGGAATTCAACATCGATACGTCGCCATCCGCGGGGATATCGGTACAGGCGCCCGTGTAAGCCAGATTGAGAAATCCTAAGCGATGACTAACACCAATGACGCCACCCTTCCGACACATTCTATTCTTGAGGAATGCACAGCGATGGCTGTCGTCAACGCTCTGAAGATTATTCTGAAGAACAGCTACGCGATCTACCTTAAGACAAAAAATGCCACTCGGGCGCATCCCGCCCCTACTTCAGGGACTTTCACTTGCTTCTCGCTCTGTCACTCACAGCATCGGCACGCCCATGACGCATGGTATCCAGGCCTCATAATTTTCCATATAACCTTCTTGTCTTTTGCGCACCCAGAAAGACTCGAGGCTTTAACTGGACAGATGAGCCCTCGAGGGTAGTGTTCACCTGATTGGCTTTCTCATATCTGATGTTGATTCGCACAGTGTGCCAACCAGGTGATAGTTTCAAAAAACCTGCGCTTCAGAGCGAATTAGACGATCTTCGATAAGAGCGATCCGCCTCAAAATCCAAAACATCTAACATTGTCCTAGAGCCATATTTGTACCTAGTACTATGGCGCTCCCATTAACACATTTGATGATGCACAGAAAACTTAGCTCATGATAGCTTTCAGCTAACAGCTATTCGGAAGCCCGAAAGGATTCAACCGTTTAAGCGTGAACCGTCGATTATAAATACTTTCGTAAGTTAGCTTTAAAGGACGCTTTTAGTCCTTGTAAATACGCATTACGACTCCACAGCTACCAAATCCATACGGCGCCAGCAACCATTAAAACACCCGACACTACTAAAACAATAGTAGAGGCGCGATTGCTGCCTTTCAAAGTATGACCAACACCCACATCCATAACTAGGTGTCGAATTCCGGCTACGAGATGATAAATAAATGAAGAGTATACCAACCAGAAACTAACTTTGCCGAAAGGTGAAGAAAAAATCTCCTTGACTTCATTAAAACCCTTTTCTGACTCCAACGATTTGCTCAGCATATACAGTATCAGTCCCAGAAAAATAAAGAGCATAATTCCTGAAATCCGGTGCAGAATCGATGTAAGCGCCGTGAGAGGAAGCTGAATGGTTCGAATATCAAGATTAACCGGCCGCTTTTTATTCATTTTGACTCCAGTCAACAATTCTAGTGGGGGATTTCAGTTTTCGATCTCATTCATCATAGCAGCTGTAACAAAAATAAAGAAGCATGGACGACTCTCAATGAGTTTATTTCGCTATGGTTTAGACTATGTTCAAATGGCGATTCAGCGTTTAATTGGTTTTGGGAAAAAAGAAGAGTTTAAGGAAATTTTGGCAATTTTAAGAAGGCAGAATCCTGATAGGATAAGGGTTCTGTGAAATTTGTCGTGTACAGAGTTTTTTCATTTAACAATATCCTCATTACAGATTTTTATAGCATTGGTATTTGTTCGATCAGTTGAGAACATAACTGAATGTTGTTTTTTCATAAGCATATCGACATCATCATTTATGAGTAGAGGTAATAAGGAATTTTAAAGGTTGAGCCATATTCCACTACACCAAGTTTTAAGCGTTGTGCTTATTTAATTTAATTATAGTGAAAAAGTTAGCTTATAAATTTTAAAAAAAAATTAATGACCATGGTTTTTATTAAAATATCTATATAGACAATTAAGCTAATTAGGTGGGCAATTATGAATATGTTGGTAAATATAAAAAGAGAAGTGCAAGCATCTGAATTAGACTTTATTGAAGTCGAAAAGCTAATTTTGCAATGCGAAAAAGCAAAATCGTCAATAAAGGTTATTTATGAAAGCATCAAAGATATTGAACTTGATGCTTACCAGATTGTGAGTGCAATCACCCGAAAATCATATTCATCATCATTCAATACTGAAGAATCTGCTTTAAAACAAATATCGTCATGCTTCTGGAGGAAGTTAACTGAGATCATCAATCTTAGAAACTTTATATCTGAAAAAGAATATGATGCGTTGTCAGATAAAATTGCTCGTCATGAAATTGAAGATTTCACGATGGATAACGTGAATGTATTTTTAGAATCTATCTGGTCTACGCGCCACATGGCATATGCTCGTAAAGTTGATTCATTGTTTTGCCAATTATCAAGCAAATACAAAACCAATCTTGGTGCTGGTATTAACCCGTGCGTGATCATTCATCACAATAGCTACCATTCTTATTGCAGACGAGATAATTTAGTGGAAGAAGTACGCTTTATAGCAAGGCAGTTATTTGGCAAGCCTTTAGACCACACTAGATTAGATAAACTCAGGTTAGATCGTGGTATCTGGCATAGCATTGATGATAATTTATTACGCATTAAGATCTACGAAAACGGTAACTGTCATATCTTGTTTAATCAATGCGTAGTTGATCGCATTAACCAGGTATTAAACCTGTTATATCCGAATCAAATTGGCATAGATCCAAATGTAAAACACAAACGCCGTGCGTATGATGAACCCATTTTATAAAGCTCATTAAAAAACCATCAATTGTTATTGTGGTTTTTTTTTAGATATATACGGTACTAATTTTGCGATCGTGCCACTGGTGAACATACACTGACCATATCACTATGGATACTTGGGATAAATCATATCCCTTAAAGGCAGATTTAAATTTAGACTCCATTTTTCGGAGCTGCATTCTCTTATCACGAGATGGCTCTAATTCAATATCCCCAATGAATTGAGAATTGCAATAAGATCTTGTTCAGGTGTATCAGCAAGCACCGTCACGTTATAGCCACCGCTAAACTGGTGTAATTCAGCACAGTACTCAACATCAGACGCCGTGAGTACCAATTCAACATCAAAATATTGAATCACTTTAAGCACCTGGTACTTTGCTTTAAAGAATCCGTTGTTTTCAGCTAACTTCATCGCTTCAGCAATGGTGATGTTTTCAAGCACAAGACGGTCTTGAGCTGGTTCATCTTCATATGTTTTAAAACTTAACAATTTAATTAAACTTAATTAATTAACTAATTGCTCGTTAAATTATTCTTAATGCATTACGGCGATACGGCTAATAGAAAAATCATATTAATACGCAAGCGATGTTTTTTAATTGATTAAAAAAAGATTGAAAATCTTATTTTTCGAGAAAAGTTTGCCAGGTTGTGTTTTCCCATAAAATGAAACTATCAAAAGCAGAAAGCTTAAAACTTGGAGTGAACAGCATGTCAAATTTAAACGCTCAATCAGTACAGTTACAAGGCACTTTATACATCGGTTTCCCTAAAACTTTTAGCGGTGCTCACATGGAAACATTGTTTGATGAAATCTCAGATTACATCGACAACAACTGTGATTTAACCCTTGCGGATCTTCAAGCGGATAGTGACTATGCTCAACTTCAATTTCAACAGCACATGCCGACATTGGCTGATAAAACAAATTTCTTCTTCATGGACGTTGAAATCTACGTTGCAACATTAAAAGAAAACTTTGGTCATACATCAGTACTCGACCAAGTTACCTCAGTAAATATCTTTGGCAAAAACCTTGAAGACATTTGCACGTTAATGGCTCAAAACGGCTACGCATACGACCGTATAGAAGATTGTTGGTCACGCGAACTTTCTTAATTCAATTCACCCATACGCACGGATAACGTGCGTATGCCACTGAATCACATTTGAGGATATAAACCATGCAAAACCTAATTACAGCGCATTGCGAGCTAACCATCAAACATGATGAAAAACAGCAAAAAAATGTCGGGCCTGTTGTTGTGACGTTTGGGGCGATCTTTACTGCTGAGTCGGTGAATGAACTGTTTTGCGCTATATGCCAAGACGGAATCAGATTTAAAGCAATCTATAACCCCGACAATATGTATTTTTTACGCCATGAGCTAAGCCCAATTGCTGATTTGTCAGTTAAGACAGACCAAGACGGCAACATTATTGTCAGTGTGATTGCATCCACTAGCCCATATTTTGAGATCAAAGTACTAAAAAATGGTTTTACCAACTCAGACACCTTAAATAGTTCTGCGATTCGCACGTTGGTTCGCAACCATCAAAGCCCATTCCAAGAGCAAATTTCTGACTACTTTGAAACAGACCAAATTTTTAAAACCATGCAAGCAATTTTTGCACACACGTATTTAAGCCGATAAGGAACTTCACCATGACGACCGCTACTGCTACCGCTGAAAAGACCGTGTTCAAACGTGAAACGTTGGAGCTGAAGAACATCCATGTTTACACCCAAAACGACCGCATTAACCAAAAGAGTCGCGTTGGCGACCGTGCATACGACAATGGATTAGTGAAAGACATCCTGTTCAGCCCTATGCTTTGGGCTACCCCTGAATTTTCATCTAGCTATGTTACTCAGATTCAAATTAAAGGCACACGCATTTATGATTCACTTTGCAGTTATACTGGCGTTCGCACCTATTTTTATAAGTTGTCAGACAGTGAGTTTGGGTGCATGTATCAAAAACGTCCGTACCCACAAAACGACTTTCTCTTAATTTTTGCAAACTTAACGCAAATGTTTAACGATGCAGTTTGTTACTTTGGAAACAACAGTAATAAAAACGCTTTTAAAAGTCTAGATTTTGACATCGAATGCGGTGTTTCACGGTTCAATTTACAGCAACGCTTATTAGAGTTTTATAAGAAGTCTAAACGCCAATTGACCATCAGTGAAACAACAAGCGGGATGCTTGGTGACTCGAATCTTCGCTATAACATCTTTGTTCGCAACCAACCAAAATTGGACAAACACGGCAAGCCGTTAAAATGCACCAAAAAACTCATTAAGCTGTACAAAGAGCGTGGCACAGTTGCGATCTATGGCGGTGACTGCATTTCACCACTCAAGCTCGTTAAACACCAACAAATCAAGCTAGAGAGCGAAAATGGCAAGTTTTCATATACGACTGACTTCATCACGTTGTACTCAGTAGAACAAGACATGTACACCTTATATATTCCCTATTCAGTACTTAATGAAAGCTACGGAACAACTAATAAATTTTATGGTTTGCATCTCACCCAAGAAGAAGCAGAAAAAACCATCCCGAAATTATTAGAACGTACTCAAAAGTATTTAAACCATAAAAAAGGTTAATACCCTTGCGTTGATCAGCTAATTGATCAACTGCTGGCTTTATAAACGCAAACGATGTTTTTTTAATTGATTAAAATAATCCAAAACTTAATTTTGATAATTCAGCACCCATAATTCTACTAATGCATTTCCATCAAGCCTTAATTCAAACCATATTCAATTAACAATGAATTAACACCACTACGGCGTTATTTCTTAAATGTGGTATATGGCTTTACCCACCCCCTACTCGTCTATGGCTAATTGTTCCAGTGTCAGTCAAAAAATGAAATATAATTCATTCTCAAAAATGAGAATCTGTTCACAAATGGGAACGCGAAGCAGCCTTAATTTTAAAAATACCAGTTCATCTAGACTAAATTTGAGTAAGTCTGATTAATATTGAATAAAAAACCTAAGTTTTTCGCCGTATGTTTTAATCTTCAAGGGTTTAACTTTAATGAAATTTTTTTAAATAAACTAATTTAGTGGATTTTGACCGTTATAATGGTTTTATCTCGAGGCATATTGCCTTAAACTTGGAGCCGTGTGATGTTAAAACTATCTAGTATCTTTTCTCATGAAGCTAGGATTGAATCCCTTGTTATTCAATTTGAAGCCGATTATCAAACTGCACTAAAGCAAGGTTTAGATATTTACTTTGGCGTTGGCTATGCAACTAATGAGGATAGTCAATCTATACAGGCGTATCTTGTGAAAGATAAGGAGATTTATAAAAAGCATTACTGGAGTTGGGAATACCCAAGAACACCACACAAAATTGAAAAAACTAAAGCTGAGCACCGCCATTGGTTAAACCTAGCTGATGTACGAAACGCTGCGCTCGAGGCGAATATTACAAATGAAGCAGATCTACAATCTGTTTTACAACGTTCATTCGCTACAATATAAAAAGGTAATCTAAATGATAAAAAAAAGTGTGGGTTTTGAACGTGCTTCTGATGTTCAAGCCATCGTTTACTCAGTAAATGATGGATCTGCAGTTTTTGTCGTACCAAATGGCTTTGTGGTGCTGGAGGTTCCATTGTCACAAACTCAAGCCGAGTACTTCAAGATGTATGAGAAGTCACCTAATGTATTTGTGTTGCACGGTAAGGCAAAATTCCATTACGTGTGTGATTGTGAAGTTGAACTGGTTGGCTTTAGTATAGAAAAATCTAAGCTAACAAATCAATTGGTCAATCCAAGCTTATTTAGCCACATTGATAAACCTGCAGTCAGTATAGATTGCATCTATGATGATATGTCTGCACCAACTATAAGCCCTGGCTTTTATTGTTAATTAGCTGGTATAAAAGTAGCCCGAAATTCGGGCTTTTAATTTGTCTGAAGACAAGTTATTTCAACTCGCACGGCGCTTTAATTCTGATGTTATTTGCCCAAGAAAAAACATCCGAACCTTTTTGTGGGAAAGGCTGACTCTTAGAATACTGCAACCAACACACCGAATTATGGGTTGGATCTTGTGCCTTACGTTTTTCACGTAATTTAATCAGGCTTTCTCTTAACGCTGCAGTATCGTATTTTGGATCAAGTGACATAAAACCTACCGCAAACAGATCCGCATAAGATTCTCGCCATAGTTGCGTTTTACCGCTACTTTCAGCGGTTACAAAGGTAGATACATCATCCATCTTTACTTTGGACCGATCAGACGGCGCAATTGAATTTAATGCTTTAAGTGGCTGGCCAAGTTCACCAGGCACATCGGTCGCACGATCTAAACAGTGAGATAACTCGTGCGCTAATATCAGCATTTCCCAATCGTTGTAGCTTACATCGGTTTTTGCTTCTTTATACATGGTGTTCATGCTGGTTTTAGACATATTCACCAGGCAATATCCTGTACTAGATCTTAATGAAGCTGGAGAAGCTTGCGGTATATCTAAGGAAGTTAAAGCCCAACTTTCGTTAAAGTCACCTAACACAAGTGGCGCGTTGTAGTTTTCCTTGGCAAACTTTTGTAGTTGATTGAAGTTACTACCCGGTACCATCGCAGCAATATGGTCATGGTTGAACTGTTTCTTTTCTAGCGTTTTGAAACACCATATAAAACCATATGACAGTAGAAACATTAGGAGTGGAACAACAGCAACAGAGAGCATAAGTAGCTTAAAGTTTTCGTCTAGTCGCTTGGTTCGGTCTTTGGTCTTAATATAAGGTGTTGCCAAGCACCAGCTGAGCACTACTGTCATCAATATTAAAATAACAAGAAAAGTCATGGTGTAGCCAACTGGTTTAATAAACGTAAAGGCAATCCACGCATAACAAGTTAGGACGGTTAAGGTCCACAAAATGATGTTTAAAATGATTTTTGTTTTCACGCAGTTAGCATCCCTAATCTATAAAAATAAATGTGGCCCATTAAACGGGCCATATTGAGTCTGTTCTCTTCATCATCGCCAATGTGGTCGATATAAATAATTAACAAATCATCAAAGCTAAAAACTTTTCTTAAAAATTTAAGTTGGCTGCACACCAGGATAATCGTTGTAGTTGCCATCAATAAATTGATTGGTCGATTTACTGACATCATACCAAATCGGCATGCATTTCGACTTGTCACTTTGATCGATGGCCATGTATGGAAGTCCTAATTCGTTTTGAATCAATTCAGCACCCATAAATGGCTCAAGAACCTTCATAGGAATGGAAAACAAACACTCAACATACCCATTATCATGAATGACCTTCCGACTGGCTTTAGAAGCACTGTCAAAGCGCAATGCATTCCACAAGTGAGAAGCTTCATTGATGGTATGTGGTTGTTTTAGGTAATTAGGATTTTCAGACGCATAGATCGACAGTGTATTCACATCAATCATCAGCTTAAGTACACCTGAACCGACCATATGTTCAATCGGTATATACAGCATGATAGCGCCGTATCCTAAGCTTCGTTTTTTAGCATCTGGATGTTCACCAATACCACCAATAACGCTATGAATAAGAATAGGTAGAGTTGTGTTCATTTTCTCTGTACACGACAAATTTCACAGAACTCTTATCCTATCAGGCATCTGCCTTCTTAAAATTGCCAGAATTTCCTTAAACTCTTCTTTTTTCCCAAAACCAATTAAACGCTGAATCGCCATTTGAACATAGTCTAAACCATAGCGAAATAAACTCATTGAGAGTCGTCCATGCTTCTTTATTTTTATCGCTTTTTTTTGATCATGTTGCCATTCACCCGTTAAGTAGCACCAACAGAAGCTTATAGCTAAGACCGCAATCAATTTTTTCACTCGTCTAGGGTCTGTCAAGCGCGTATTTTCAAGATTGAATCCTCGTCCTTTGAGACAACTGAATAAGGTTTCAATTTCCCAGCGTAATGCATAATCCTGAATAGCATTGGCATTAAACTGAGGAGAAACGACGAGTAAAAGCTCTCCATTTTCTAACTGTAGTGCACTCATATATAGTTTCACCCGACCAACCAAAATCCGTCGTTTACGACATTCAATTTGACCAAGTTGAAGATGGCGAAATAAATCACTAATTTTATGATTCTTCCCTAAATGATTGGTGACAATGAAGTTTTTTTAACACGAATGCAGAAGTTGATGTCTTGTTCAATTAACCATGTAAACCACTGCTCACCGATAAACTCTCTGTCTGCGAACACATTCACAATACGGTCTTTACCAAAAATGGATATAAAGCGTTGAATCAAAGCAATCCGCTCTTTCGTATCTGAATTTCCACGTTTATTAAGCAATGTCCAAACGATAGGTATCGCTATTCCACGATAAACGATCGCAAGCATCAGGATATTAATATTTCGTTTTCCCCATTTCCAATTGGTTCTATCTAAAGTCAGTTGCACTTTGTCGAATGAAAACATATTGAAAATCAACTGAGAAATTTGACGATAATCAAAATACTGACCTGCAAAGAAGCGCTGCATACGTCGATAAAATGATTGTGGTAAGCACTTGATGGGCAAGGCTTTAGATGCAGAAGAAAGATTACATGTTTGCTTTAAAATGATCACAAGCATGATGAGCGCAAAGCACTTTAAATGTGACTTGTTCCATTTTAGAGATTTGTTTAAGATAAGATATAACTCATTGAGATGTGTCATAGTATTCGTCGTTAGAAAACAATTATTGTGACATTATTTCAATGAGTTATCTATTTTTGTCGTGTACAGAGATCGATTATACAAGATTAGATCTTTATATGAAGCCAAAACCAAGACTCAAATCGATATTCAAAATAGCTGTTCTCAATAGATGCACTGAATGAGCCAAATTTCATACCCAATTTTTCCCTTCTATTTTAGTCCTATAGCACTGATTTCATCCTGAAATCTTGGTATAACAAAGCCCCCTGTTTTAAAAAATATTTTTATGAATAATATTAATTTAATTTATAGGTCAATCGTTTACCAATTTTATTTATTACGTAATTAAATTACGTATTGAATAATAATTTAGATCAAGTATGATGAATTAAAACTTCTACACTTGTTCACTCAACATTGAGAATGTTGCTGAACAGGTGCCCCATGTCAGACAAACGGATTTGTCTCTCTCGCTCTAGAATTGTAGCGACCAGTCCGTTAGCTCTGAAAGGAATCGTTAAAAAGATAAGCAATAGGATTGCTTAAAAAAGAAATGAGGACGTTGTATGAATGAATTAGCCAACCCATTAGAACTGTGTGGATTCGAATTTATTGAATTTGTTTCTAAAGATGGTCAGCTAGATGCGGTGTTTGAAACCATTGGGTTCAGCAAAGTGGCAAAGCATAAGTCTAAAAATGCGTATTTATGGCGTCAGGGCAAAATTAATATCATTCTAAATTATCAGCCTGAATCGTATGCAGCTTATTTCTATAAAGAACACGGCCCTTCTGCCTGTGCAATGGGTTTCCGCACCAAGAATGCGGCAAAGGCATTTAAAAAGGCAATAGAAATTGGTGCAGAACCAATTTACAATCAAATTGGCCCGATGGAGCTGAATATCCCAGCAATTAAAGGGATTGGCGGCTCTCCTATTTTCCTCGTCGATTGTGACATTTACCAAAATGACTTCATTTTCTTTGATGATGTACCCTCCCATCCTGTCGGCACAGGTTTATATGAAATCGACCATTTGACCCATAATGTGTATAAAGGCCGTATGCAGTATTGGGCTGATTTCTATGAAAAGATTTTCAACTTCCAAGAAATTCGCTACTTCGATATTAAAGGTGAATATACTGGCCTGACGTCCAAGGCACTCACGGCGCCAGATGGCAAAATCCGTATTCCGCTGAATGAAGATTCGGATAAAGGAAATGGTCAGATTGCCGAGTTCCTGAATGAATTTAACGGTGAAGGCATTCAGCATATTGCCTTCATTTGTGATGACCTGATTAGCACTTGGGACAAACTCAAAGCTTTAGGAGCCAAGTTCATGACACCTCCACCCAATACCTATTATGAAATGCTAAATGAACGTTTGCCTAACCACGGCGAACCTGCTGATGAACTACAAAAACGTGGCATTTTGCTGGATGGCAATACTAAAGACGGTAATAAGCGTCTCCTCTTGCAAATTTTCTCTCAAAATATGCTAGGCCCAGTCTTCTTTGAATTTATTCAGCGTAAAGATGACGACGGTTTTGGTGAAGGCAACTTTAAAGCGCTATTTGAGTCGATTGAACGCGACCAAATTAAACGTGGCGTTTTAGATGTATCTAAAGCTTAAACGATTTCTAGAATTTCCCTGTACATATAGTTTTATGTACAGGGAAATTTAACTTTTGCGCAAAAATTATACTCGTAAAAATTAAAGTCCGCTCCGATGACAATATAAAAATAACTAAACATCATCATGGCTCAGGGCTTTATCTCACATGGATGAAGAATAAAAATGCAGCACATTGAACAAGGAAACCTGAAAAAAGGTTTAAGTAATCGTCATATTCAGCTCATCGCCCTCGGTGGTTCTATCGGCACAGGGTTATTCCTCGGTATTTCACAAACCATCAAACTCGCAGGACCTTCTGTTATTTTAGGCTATGCCATCGCAGGCCTTATAGCCTTTCTTATGATGCGCCAACTCGGTGAAATGATTGTGCATGAACCCGTGAGTGGTTCTTTTAGTCATTTTGCTTATAAATACTGGGGCAAATTTGCGGGCTTTATGTCTGGCTGGAATTATTGGGTACTCAATATTTTAGTGTGTATGGCTGAACTCAGCGCTGTCGGCCTCTATATCCATTACTGGTGGCCTGATATTCCAACGTGGGTTTCTGCTTTGGGTTTATTTATTTTTATTAATGTCATTAATTTACTGCACGTGAAATTATTTGGTGAAATGGAATTCTGGTTAGCCATCATTAAGGTCGTGGCAATTATTGCCATGATTGCTTTTGGTAGTTACTTGCTGGCCAGCGGTAGTGGTCATAGCCAGTCTAGCTTACAAAATTTATGGCAGCTCGGTGGCTTCTTCCCCAATGGTATTACAGGCTTAGTGATGGCTATGGCCATGATTATGTTTGCTTTCGGTGGAATTGAACTGGTGGGCATTGCAGCAGCAGAGACAGATAACCCTCAGAAAACTCTCCCAAAAGCCGTCAATCAAATTGTTTACCGCGTGTTGTTATTTTATATCTTGAGCCTAGTCGTAATTTTGTCGCTTTATCCATGGAATATGATGGCTGAAGGCGGTAGTCCTTTCGTATTGATTTTCGACTCTTTAGGCAGCCAGACCGTGACCGCTGTTTTAAATTTTGTGGTTTTGACTGCGGCTGTTTCTGTCTATAACAGCACCAATTACTGTACCAGCCGAATGCTGCTTGGTCTGGCACAACAAGGCAATGCTCCAAAATTTTTAAGCAAAATTAATCCGCGTGGTATTCCTGTAAATGCCATTATGGTTTCAGCTTTCTTTACTTTAATATGTGTTCTGATTAACTATTTATTTCCTGAAAAAGCATTTAACTTACTCATGATGCTGGTCGTAGCGGCTATTGTGATTAACTGGGTCGTGATTTCTTATACCCATTTAAAGTTTAAAAAAGCTATGAATCGTATGCAGGTAAAAACTCACTTTCCAAGTGTGGCCTATCCATTTACCAATTATTTATGTATTGCCTTCATGGCGTGTATTCTGCTTATTATGAGTCGTAGCCCAGATATGCAAATCGCAGTTCTCATGATTCCAGTCTGGATTACGATTTTACTGACGGCTTACTTCTTTAAACGGAAGCAAGAAGATCATGTTGCGTTGCTTGAAAAAAGTAAAATCACTTCCTTACCAGAAGCGTAATATCGTATTTATCAAATTAGGATGTATTCATGTTTCAACATATTGATGCCTATGCAGGTGACCCGATTCTTTCTCTGATGGAGGAATTCAGCAAAGATACGCGCCAGAATAAGGTCAATCTCAGTATCGGACTTTATTATAATGAAGATAATATCGTGCCGCAGCTACAGTCGGTTCAAAAAGCCTATACTCATTTAATTCCTGACTATGACAAAGTCCGAGTCTATTTGCCGATGGATGGGCTCAAGAGCTTTAATCAGGCTGCACAAGAACTCATTTTCGGTCACGCTAGCCCTGCCCGTCAGCAAGGGCGTGTCGTCACCATTCAGACTTTGGGTGGTTCTGGTGCACTCAAAGTGGGTGCAGACTTCTTGAACAAATACTTTCCGCAGTCCGAGATCTGGGTCAGTCAGCCGACTTGGGAAAACCATATTGCGATCTTTAATGGCGCTGGTGTTCAAACCCATTTCTACCCTTATTATGATGCGGACACCCATGCCGTAAATCTAACGGCGATGCTAGATACCTTAAAGCAGCTACCTGCTCAAAGTATCGTACTACTGCATCCTTGCTGTCATAACCCGACAGGTGCAGATCTAGCACCTCATGAATGGGATCAAGTGATTGAGGTTCTAAAAGCAAATGACTTGATTCCTTTCTTGGACATGGCCTATCAAGGTTTTGGTCAAGGATTGGAGCAAGATGCTTATGCAATCCACGCGCTAGATCGGTCTGGTATGAACTTTATTGTCAGCCATTCTTTTTCCAAGATTTTCTCCCTTTATGGCGAGCGCGTTGGTAGCTTGAGCTTTGTCTGTGA
The DNA here is from genome assembly GCF_019355975.1 of Acinetobacter septicus. Lineage (NCBI taxonomy): Bacteria > Pseudomonadati > Pseudomonadota > Gammaproteobacteria > Moraxellales > Moraxellaceae > Acinetobacter > Acinetobacter septicus. The sequence goes on from NZ_CP079899.1 coordinate 135,482, forward strand.
TGACGCAAACATTACCCAAAATGTATTGGGTCAGCTTAAAGCGACAGTCCGCCGCATTTATTCTAGCCCAGCAGCCAACGGTGCGTTATTGGTGAGTCAGGTATTAAATGACACAGCGTTGTCTCAGCTATGGCAGTCTGAATTAGAAGAAATGCGTCAGCGCATTTTACAGATGCGTCGCTTACTTGAAGACAAACTCAGTCAAGCGCTACCAGATATGGATTTTAGCTATCTGACCCAGCAACAAGGCATGTTTAGTTATACGGGCTTAAGTGCAGAACAGGTCGATTTGCTGAAACAAGATTATGGTATTTATTTAGTCCGCAGCGGCCGTATGTGTACTGCTGGCCTAAATTTAAACAATATTGATTATGTGGCTGAGTCGATGGCAACTGTGCTTAAAGCTGCAAGTTCCACTGAGTCTGTGTTTGCTTAAGATATATCATGCTCACTTAGGCTTCTCACTCTAGGGTTAGAAGCCTTTTTTATCGTTATTTTTCAGAACTTGAATCAAGGCAACCTAAGTCTACGGGTTTCAGCATCACTATCTAGTTCCTAATTTCCTCTTTTCCTTTAGATAGCGTGGCAAAAAAGCAAATATTTCGACTGTCTGCCTCCACAACCCCATAAAAAATCCACCAGAGGGTGGATTTAAAACTTAATTCATCTTTTCAATGTAAGCGATGCTTTTATATGGCAGCAGCTGGATGAAATAAAGCATCGATCTGTCGCTGTACGCCAAGAACATAATCAATTGCCTGCCGCATTTGTCCTTCGGGTAACTGATCTTCTGTGCCAATACAAGTAATGACATGATCCAGTTGCTGCGTGAAATTAAAGACTGGAATACTAATCGCATTGATCCCAGCCATCATATCTCCTGTGACTGAAGCATAACCTTGACTCAGAATTTTCGCTTTCAGTTCTAAAAAATCTTCCCAATTTGCAGGATACTGCTCTGGTTTAGCGCTACTTTCCCATTCTTTTTCCAATAATGGTCTGATGATGTGCTCGGGCTGATAGCAGGCATGCAAGCGCCCTGTCGCAGATTTCAGCAGCGGCATGCGTGAACCAACTCGAGTAATAATATTAAAGACATGGTTAGATTCTAGAGACTGAACTACGACCGCGCCATCGGCGAACCATTTACTCACATGAATACTGCAATTCAGATGTTGCTGAATGTCCTGAATATAACGCTGGCTTAATTCCAACATATCTGTTCGTTTGAGTGCATTCACCCCAAAAGCATGTGCACGCTCACCTAAACTATAACGCCCATCCGTTAATTGCTGAGCATAGCCTTTACGAATCAAGCTCACTACATAACGGTGTACTTTAGCTGGATGCATGGATAAAACTTCGGACAGCTCTTTTAACATCATCGGTGCATTATGTGCGGTTAATGCATCTAATACGGTTAATCCAACTTCCAGAGACTGAACCCCTCCCTGTATTTTTTCTTCCTCAACACTCATCGCTTTACCCTGCATAGCTGCATTAGTTGTCATAACTCCATTGGTGAATTGTACTACTTAAATCAAAAATGTGAGCCATCTAAACCTGACTCTCTCATTCAGAGTAGTATAGCTCAACAATTTACACTATTCATAAATAAATTATTTATTGCGTAATTTTAAAATATAAGTATGATTCTATCTAGAACTTAAATTTTCCACGGAAAGGATCAATATCCATGAGCAAACGCTTGAAGTCATTTGTTGAAATTGCTGCACATTCAGATTTCCCACTAGAAAACCTACCTTATGGCATTTTTAGTGAAAAACACAATTCGCAGCCTCGTGCTGGCGTAGCACTGGGAGAATGGGTAATTGATCTGGCGGTACTAGAAGCGCATGGTTATTGCAAAGTGGCAGATGGCAAACTGCTCTTTAATCAGCCGACACTGAATATGTTTATTGAATCAGGTAAAACCAATTGGTCTAAAGTCCGCGCAGAATTACAAGCTTTGTTGTCTGCAGATAATCCTGATCTTCGTGATAATCAGACCCTGCGTGATCAGGTTTTCTTCAAACAATCAGATGTCAAAATGCATATACCTGTACACATCTCAGGCTATACCGATTTCTATTCATCTAAAGAACATGCCACCAATGTCGGTTGCATGTTCCGTGACCCGAAAAATGCGCTGCTGCCCAACTGGTCAGAACTCCCTGTTGGTTATAACGGTCGTGCCAGCTCAGTCATTGTGAGCGGCACTGACATTGTCCGTCCATCAGGACAAATCAAGCTGCCAGATTCAGAACGTCCTGTATTTTCTGCTTGTCGTAAACTCGACTTTGAACTGGAAACTGGTTTTATCGTAGGCAAGTCAAGTCAGCTGGGTCAACCTGTTCCAATTGAAAACGCTTGGGATCATATTTTCGGTATGGTGCTGTTTAATGACTGGTCTGCTCGTGACTTGCAGCAATGGGAATATGTGCCACTTGGCCCGTTTAATGCCAAAACTTTTGCGTCATCTATTTCACCTTGGATTGTGACGCTGGAAGCACTTGAGCCATTTAAAACCAGTTCTCCTGAACAAGAGCCGAAACCTTTGGCTTATCTGCGTGAAGACAACAGCAGCAATAGTTATGACATTCATCTTTCGGTTGAAATTCAGCCTGAGAATGACGACAAAAGTGATGTGATCTGCAAAACCAACTTTAAATATATGTACTGGTCCATGGCTCAGCAGCTGACACACCATACGATTGCGGGCTGTAACTTGCAGGTCGGTGATTTGATGGGTTCAGGGACCATTTCAGGGCCAACCCCAGATTCTTATGGTTCATTGCTCGAAATCACATGGAATGCCACCAAACCTTTAACGCTATCAAATGGCGAACAGCGTAACTTCATTCAAGACGGCGATACCATCATTATGAAAGGCTATTGCGAAAAAGATGATTTGCGTATTGGCTTTGGTGAAGTCAGCGGCAAAATTCTGCCAGCAGTGGATTTTGGTTTTACCCAATAATTGCAGACTAGGATCTTGCCCATGAAACTGTATACCTATTTTCGTAGTTCTGCGGCTTACCGAGTTCGTATTGGCCTGAATTTAAAAGGTCTGACTGCTGAACATGTACCTGTGCACTTAGTCAATAATGGTGGTGAACATCATAGTGAAAGCTACCGTCAAATCAATCCTAGTGAGCTGGTGCCCACATGGGCAGAGCAAGATTTTGTCTTGACCCAATCGCTAAGTATTCTTGAATATTTAGAAGAAAAATTCCCAGACATGGCCCTGCTCCCTCAAGACTTGCAGCAGCGTGCTTTGATCCGTGCATTTAGTTTGAGTATTGCCTGCGATATCCATCCACTCAACAACCTACGGGTACTTCAGTACCTGACGGGTACATTTGAAATAAGTGATGAGCAGAAAACAGCTTGGTATAAACACTGGGTTTTAATGGGCTTTAAAGCCCTTGAAGCACAACTGGAACAGTCAAATGGCAAATTCTGTTTTGGCAATCAGCCGACCCTAGCGGATTGCTGCCTGATTCCACAAGTCTATAACGCTCTACGTTTTAATCTTGATTTATCCGATTATCCAAAAATTTGTTCGATCTATACCCATTGCAACAGTTTAGAGGCCTTTCAACACGCTGCACCTGAAATGCAACCTGAAGCAGCTTAAGTTTTTTATAAGGATATAAAAATGACCATTCAAATTGAAAAAATTCACCACGTGGCCTACCGTTGTAAAGATGCCAAAGAAACGGTGGAATGGTACAAAAAAAATCTAAATATGGATTTCATTCTCGCCTTTGCTGAAGACCATGTCCCTTCAACCAAAGCCTTTGATCCCTATATGCACCTCTTCCTAGATGCAGGAAACGGCAATGTGCTGGCTTTCTTTGAACTACCAACCCAGCCTGAAATGGGCCGTGATGAAAACACCCCAAAATGGGTGCAGCACATTGCACTCAAAGTCAAAGACCGTCAGGCACTGATTGATGCGAAAGAACACCTAGAAGCCAATGGTATAGAGGTCTTGGGCATTACCAATCATGGTATTTTCCACTCAATTTATTTCTTTGATCCAAATGGCCATCGTTTGGAACTGGCCTATGACGATGAAAAAGCGCCACAAAAGATTGCCATGATTACTGAACAAATGAAATATGACATGCTGGAAGAATGGAGCAAAACCAAACGCGCACCGCAGCATACGCATTTCCTACATGCAGATGAATTAAGCCATAACTCTCGTACCGCCAAAGTAGACGCCTAAGTCTGGCGGAAGTTGTGCTGATGGTGAATGCCTTAGAGGCAAGTTCAACGATGATAAAAAAACGCAAAGCAGCTTCGGCTGCTTTTCTGATTTCAATAGATAGGTTTTCTTATTTTAATTAGCTACTTACAGTAGCTTAAATCTCCTATCAATCATCAATAATTGCTTTCCATTTGCTTCACGGCGAATTCTATTTCCGTCCTCCTCCGTATCGAATCAAATCGAATTGTTCATGCATGAAACCTGTCTATGCATCCCTTTAAACTTATACGTTTTAGCTAGTCAAGTAGGCAGCAATTTCATCAGCCGCAGCTCTTGCTGTTCTGGACACTCCAATTAAAGTCGCCGATGCCATGCCTGTCCACTCACCATAGCCAACCAACCATAAATTATTTACTTTCATTGAACGCCCATTATGGACAGCAACCGTTTGATCAGGTTCTACCACATCAAGACTTCTTAAATGATTCAGTGAAGCTTTGAACCCTGTACACCAAATCACAGCATCTACGGCTTGTGTTGTACCATCCGCCCAAACAACTGAATGTTCTTCAAATGCATTAAACGGTTCTCGGCTATGTAATACGCCACGTTCACGGGCCTCTTTGACAGTGTCTATCATGACAATATCACCCAGACCACCAACAGGCTGATTGATCACTTTACCTTCCTGTTGGGCTTTTAAACGCTCCGTTGCCCGAAGAAACAAGACCCGCCCATCAACATCATCCGATAAAAATTGAGGTGGTGTTACTGTGACCCAAGTGGTATCTGCAACTTTTGAAACTTCAGCAAGAATTTGTGCGCCTGAGTTTCCGCCCCCCACCACGATGACTTTCTTGTTTTTAAAAGGCGCTGCATTCATATAGTCCGCTGAATGAAGCTGTATTCCTTTAAATTTTTCACGTCCAATATCATTAGGAATATGAGGCTTGCTCCATGTACCTGTTGCACTGACCACAGCCTTTGCCCGCCAATATTGATCTCCAGCATACACATCTAAATAGTCATCTTCTTGTTCAATATGATCGACATGGACTGGCCGAATGGTCGGAAATTGATAGCGTTGCTCGTATGCCGACAAATACTCGATCACTTCATTTCGCGTTGGGTAGGTGCGTTCAGTCGTTGGCATCATCCAACCTGACAACGAACTCCATGTATGCGGTGAAAAAAGACATAGCGACTGCCAAGCATGCAGCCATGCACCGCCAGCTTGCGATTGATCATCTAAAATCACAAATGGCACTTTTTTACGTTTGAGGAAATACGCTGTAGCAAGTGCCGACTGACCACCACCGATGATAACCACATCAACTTCTGCTTTTAGTTGAGCCAAAGCCACTCTCCCATTTGCTATAGTTAAGCCATATTCAAAATTAAAAAGCCCAGTCTATGCAACAGGCTGAGCGAATTTTACAAATTGATCAACTCTGTAATTGGGCTTTTCAATTGCTCAAGCTGCTTTTCAACATCTTTGATCATCTAAAGTTTATAAGCTACGTTGATTGACACGCTTAGATAATTCTTCTGCCGACTCTTTTCGCTCTGAATAACGGTCTGTGAGGTACTGACTTTGCCCACGCGTCAGTAGCGTGAATTTATACAGCTCCTCCATGACATCGACAATTCGATCATAAAAGGCTGAAGGTTTCATCCTGCCGTCTTCTTCAAACTCTAAAAAAGCTTTGGGAATAGACGATTGGTTTGGAATGGTGATCATACGCATCCAACGACCTAAAATACGCATCTGGTTTAAGCTATTAAAAGACTGTGAACCACCACTGACTTGCATGAGCGCCAAAGTCTTGCCTTGGGTTGCACGAATAGCACCACCTGCCAGTGGAATCCAGTCAATTTGCGATTTGAAAATTGAACTCATTGAGCCATGGCGTTCCGGCGAGCACCACACCATGCCCTCTGACCATGCCAAAAGTTCATGTAGTTGTTTGGCTTTTGGATGTTCCATATCCGCATCTTCAGGTAAGGGCAAGCCCTTAGGATGAAAAATTTTTACTTCAGCGCCAAACTGCTCCAAGATACGACCAGCTTCCATCACCGCCAATCGGCTGTATGAGCGCTCACGGTTTGAACCATACAGCATCAAAATACGGGGTGGATGATCTAGCACTTTAGCTTGTACTTTTTCTAAAGTCGGTTGATCCAAAAGATTCATATCTACATTTGGGAGAGTCATAGAAATTACACCTCTTCTTTAAAAAACTTTTTTCTAAGCCACAAAGACACACTGACTAAAGCAATCAACACTGGTACTTCAACCAGTGGACCAATTACAGTAGTAAACGCCACAGGTGAAGCTAAACCAAAAGTTGCAATGGCTACAGCCAGCGCCAATTCAAAATTATTTCCCGCAGCAGTAAAAGAAATTGCTGTGGTTTTAGGATAGTCATTCCCCATCCATTTGCTCATGAAGAAGCTGATGAAGAACATCACGATAAAGTAGATTGTCAATGGAATCGCAATACGCAAGACATCGAGTGGCAAGCTCACTACATCGTTTCCTTTAAGGCTAAACATCGCCACAATCGTAAACAATAAAGCCAGCAAACTCAGTGGGCTAATCTTGGGTAAAAAGGTATTTTGATACCAAGCCAAACCTTTAGCACGAACCAAAATAAATCGGGTCATAAAGCCAAGAAAAAATGGAATCCCTAAATACACCAATACCGCATGGGTAATGGTCCAGAAATCGACATTGATCACCTGTCCTGCAATACCGAAATAAGGCGGTAAAAAGGTCAAGAAGAGCCAAGCATAAGTACTGAAGAATAAAATCTGGAAGATACTGTTAAAGGCCACCAATGCAGCAACATATTGGTTATCCCCACAGGCCAAACCGTTCCACACCAAGACCATCGCAATACAGCGTGCTAAACCAATCAAGATCAAGCCGGTCATATATTCAGGATAGCTATGTAAAAAAATGATGGCTAAGGCAAACATCAAAACAGGTGCAATAAGCCAGTTTTGTACTAAGGAGAGTGTCAGCGTTTTCTTATCTTTAAACACCTGTGGCAAAGCAGCATAGTCCACTTTTGCCAAAGGTGGATACATCATCAAAATCAAACCGATCGCAATCGGAATATTGACTGAATCCACACTCATTTTATCCAAAGCCACCGAGGCTTGCGGAAAGAACACACCAATCGCAATGCCCAATGCCATGGCAATAAAAATCCATAGCGTGAGGTTACGATCTAGAAAGGATAATCTTTGTTGAGCCATGATGATCTCATTCAATATGCGAAATTTGATTGATCGCGGCTATCAACTCAGGACGAGACATATGCGCTGTATCGAGTGCCAATAAAGCGTCTAAGCGTCGGTTGATATGATCAACGGTGACTTGGAAGGCTTTGAGTTTTTCTTCTTTCGGTAAATCCAAGTGTGATGGATCTGCTAAACCCCAATGTGCTTTGATTGCACCACCTAAATAGAGCGGACATGCTTCCTGAGCGGCTGAATCACAAACCGTAATCACCACATCAGGTTGGAATTGTTCGCAGTCATCAATGGTCTTACTCCACAAACCTTCGGTTGAAAGACCTAAGTTTTCCAGAGTTTCAATGGTCAATGGATGTACCTGTCCAGATGGCTTGCTACCTGCACTGTATGCTTTCCAACCCTCTGGGGCACGACTATTAAACAGCACTTCTGACAGGATGCTACGGCAACTATTTCCAGTACACAAAAAAAGGAATTTCATATTGTTCTACTCGCAATAACTATTGATTTGTTGAAATGATGGAGCAACTTTTGGCTGTAAATCAGCATTTTTAAGGGTGTTAAGTACGTCTATACACCAAGTAGGTAAATTGGGATTGAGACTGTAATAGACCCATTGTCCTTGACGTCGATCTTGTAAAAGACCAGAAGAGCGTAATAAGGCTAAATGCCGTGAAATCTTGGGTTGGCTGAGTTGTAGTTTTTCAGTCAAATCACAAACACACTGTTCATTATTTCCAAGAACCAACATGACGATGTTGAATCGCGTTTCATCAGCCAAACATTTAAAGAAATTGATTTGATCCATACTTTCACTCACTCTGACATATGGATATATCAATATTCACATATATCCATGAAATTTTTATTTCAAACGTAACCCATTTGCATCAAGCACTTGTTCACCATCCTCTTTAGTGAAAGCACCCTTTTGTGGGAGTGGCAGAATTTCTAAAACCAGTTCTGACGGACGACTTAAACGAGTTCCTAGTTCAGTCACCACGAATGGGCGGTTAATCAAAATTGGATACTGAAGCATAAAGTTAAGCAATTGATCTTCAGTCCAATCCTCTTGATCAATTCCTAATTCTGTATATGGAGCAACATTTTTACGAATCGCTTCTCTCACCGTTAAACCTGCATCCGCGATCATTTGAATCAGTTCATTTTTAGATGGAGGTGTTACAAGGTACTCAATCACTTCAGGTTCAATATTGGCATTACGGATTAACGCCAATGTATTACGTGATGTACCACATTCAGGGTTGTGATAAATCTTAACTTTTGGAGTAGCAGACATTTGCTCAAACTCAATTGAATCTTTATATATACTTATATATGAATAATCATATATATGCAACTCCATATTTAAAGAATATAAAATGATCTTTTTTGAATATATAGTGATCGAATGAGCGTGTTAAAATTAGATAAAACCCAAGATTTAGAGGTCAAGCTATGGAAACAGTCATGATTACTTTGATCTTAGTTATTATTTTGATTTTACTTGTCATATTCTATAAAAAGAAAAAATAAACCATGGCTTTTGGGTTTACGAATAGACTCAGTAATGCCCGCCCAATTAATCGGTAACAAGGTAAGACAGCTTTTCGCTCTCTTCTTAGCTTAGGAATTTCTGAATTATAGCCCATAAAATCAGCAACGACCTCTAACGCTTTAATACAGCGTTAGAGGGATAATGATCTCAAGATTGTATTGCTTCGGCTGTCTATTTTGCCGTATTAGGCACCATCACCAGCCCAAACCATATCCACTTTTTTTAAGCATTGCTTAATGCACTGGCTAAATCACCAGTGCCCTTCAAGTCAGACACCTGTCCCTCCAAAGGCTGATTAAATTCAATACGCTGAATCTTTGCTGCCCGCTCTGCGGAGAACACTGGGATTTGACTCATCGCAAATTCAGACAGTGCGGTAATGGTCAGTGAGGGATTCACACCTAAATTTCCAGGTACAATCGAACCATCTAATACGCGTAAATTTTGATAACCAAAGACTTGACCAGTGAAGTCCACAACGCCATTCGACTTGTCATTACCCATCGCGACACCACTCATAATATGTGCTGTCGTTGGCGTTCCCAGTAGAATTTCAGTAAGTGCAGAACCTGGCTCTCCACCCAACTTTTGTGCAATCATTTTAGTGGCTTCTTCAGCCGCAGGGAATGAAACTGTGAGTGGCGTATCCCCTTCTTTTTGCACGGCAGTAATACTATTCTGGAACAGTCGATACCACTTTCTACGCCATTCAAAATGAATGAATGCTTCAGACTTTTGCATTACCAATAAAATAATAGAGTCTTTGGCTTTACCCTTATAACGCAGTACTTTAAAGGTTTTTAAGGGATGCAACAGTGTAGTGAACACAAACTTCGTAAAGCGCATAAAGCCCTGACCAGTCACCATAGGCACGTATGGAATATAAATCCATGAAGCATCCGCACCTTCAGGGAAACGTGTGACCTCGATATTGGTATCTGCATCGACTGAAATAAAGGAGCTGATAGCCACACCATCATCCAGTTTTTTACCAGTATTGTTCACTGTGGTCAGGGTTTCCGAGTTCGTCCGAACTTCCTGTCCCAGCAATGAAGAAATATTGGGTAAAGTTTTATGCTGATCACGCATTTTTAACAACATCGGTACCGTACCCATTACACCCGCAGATAACACCACCCCACGACTGCGCAAACTATACTGACGAACATTCTTTCCTAAAGTTTCTTTGACTATTACTTCGTAACCTGCGCTACCATCTTCATTCAGTGGTGTAATTTTCACCACTTCAGAACTTGGACGAATTTCAACGCCATTACGCTCAGAAAAATACAGGTAATTTTTCATCAGGGTATTTTTGGCATTATTACGACAGCCCAACATACAAGCGCCACAATAAATACAGGAGTTACGATCTGGCCCCTCTCCATTGAAATACGGATCTTTCGCTAATTGTCCTTCTTGACCAGCTACTTGCGAAAAGAAGACCCCCGTATTCACCGTTTTAAATGAATTTGCATATCCAATTTCACTCGCAACTTCTTTTAACGTTTCGTCTGCAATATTGGTATAAGTATTATTCGCTGTACCCAACATACGTTGAGCGAGACCATAAAACGGCTTTAAGGTTTCTTTCCAGTCTTTACGAATCTTGGTCCATGCCTCAGACTCAAAAACAGCATCAGGTGGAATTAAATGTACATTGGCATAAATTTGTGAGCCCCCACCGACGCCCACCCCATGCAAAATGGTGGTTTTACTGGTGAAAGTAAATTGCATCGTACCTCTGAATCCCAGTTCAGGCCGCCACAAATAGTTTTTGGTGTCTAAATTTGTAGTTGGAAAATCCTTGTCTTCACGGCGTAATCCTTTCTCCAAAATCAGGACTTTATAGCCCTTTTCACTAAGGCGTAAAGCACTGACCGATCCACCAAAGCCTGAGCCAATCACGATTTGATCAAAATCAAAATCTTTATTATTCATCCTATTAACTCCTTTAATAGTTTTATTTTTCTGTTTTTAAATACACTAATTCCTTCACTTCAAAATATCCATCTTGAAGTGAAAAGTGATGTTGAGGTTTTTAAATTTAAGCGCTTATGACTTCATCCGAATCAATAAATTCAACAGCCAATTGGCAAATTTTCCGTAAGGCGGCGCGAGAAACTTCAAGCTCGAAAAACCCGCCTGATAAAACACAGGACGCATTTTGGAAAAAGTCAAAAAGCCTTCATAGCCATGATAATGCCCCATCCCGCTGGCACCGACCCCACCAAATGGCAAGTCATGCTGCCCGACATGAAATAAGGCATCATTGACCGAAACCCCGCCCGACATAACTCGGCTGATATAAAATTCGACTGAGCTTTTATTATTGCTAAATGGATAAAAGGCCAATGGACGATCACGCTGCACAATATAGTCCACTACCTCTTCAGGCTTCTGGTAGGTTTTGACCATCAAGATCGGACCAAAGGTTTCACGCGTATCAATTTCCATCTCATCATTGCTGTTCAACACCAAAGTCAGTGGAAATTTTCGTGTCGCAGCATCTGGCTCTTGCTGATTTAAATTAATCAAACTTGCCCCTTTGGCTTCAGCATCTGCCAAGCTATGCACTAAGCGCTGAAATGCGCGCTCATCAATCACAGAAGTATAATCTTTGCTATGAATATCAGGCACATGTTCCTGAACCCACGCTGCCGCGGCTTGAATAAATGCTTGTAACTTCGACTCATGCACAAATAAATAATCGACATTGGTACAAATTTGTCCCGCATTAAACTGTTTCACAAACATAATGCGTTCTACAGCTTTATCGATGGGGTATTCAGGGTCAATCACCGCAGGAGATTTACCACCCAGCTCCAAAGTCACTGGCGTCAAGTTTGGTGCAGCAGCAGCCATGACTTTACGCCCTGTCGCACCAGAGCCAGTAAACATCAGGTGGTCAAACGGCAATTTTGAAAATGCGATGCCTACTTCACCCGTCTCATCGAAAATCTGTAATTTTTCCGCTTTAAAGTATTTGGGGCTTAACTCCATCAGCAATTCGGCCAAATGTCTTGAATTTTCAGACATTTTAACCATAGCGGTATTTCCCGCAGCAAACACGGCCGACAACTGTGAAAACATCAAATTGATGGGGAAATTCCACGGCACAATAATTCCAATCACGCCCAGTGGCTGAGGAATCACACGGTTCTTCGCACCAAAATACAGGCTATGATCGACATGTCGTTTTTGTACTTTCGTCCATTGCTTCAAATGTTTGATGCTGCCGTTAATGTCATCCGTGACAGTAATAATTTCTGCCAATAAGGTTTCATGGCGTGAACGATTGCCATAATCACGATTCAAGGCGTCAATAATTGCTTCACGGTGATCGTTAATCAGTGCTTTTAAATTCAGTAAATGTTGCTTGCGTTGTGCAATCGTTTCAATGCCTTGCTGATGAAAGCTTTTGCGCTGTAATTGAAAACAATCGTGCAATGTCTGTTCTATCACTGTTTGCTCGATATGAGACTGAACCGTAAGTTGCATATGCTTTTCCTTTCACGGCTAAAATGGTGATTCAATACTTCTTTTCTATGTTGGTTGAGATAATCTCTTATCCTACTTTAACAAATGGCTTGAATTATGCTTGACTTTTTAGGACACTAAATTGATCTTTTAGGACAACACGGAATGTTGTGATGGGAAGTTATATTCGTGCAGCCAGCCTCGGCGGTTTTGAAGACTTAGTCCGTAGTTATGGCATCAACCCTATAGAAATCTTGAAAGAGATCGGGATTTTACCTGCTTTACTCCGTGATCCAGATTCATTTATTCATTATGATCATTATTTAAATTTATTGGAAAAAGCGGCCTTAGCTTGTCAGGATGATTGCTTCGGTTTAAAACTCGGTGCACTCCAAAATATTAGCACAATCGGTTTGATTGGCGTCTATATGTCCCGACAAATGACCATACTTGAAGCCTTAAGCGTGGCGCAAAAATATGTCTATTTACATGCTGAAGGCATTGTCTTCCACGTCTCGCAACATAATGCTCTGCTCTGTAAGCTGAACTTTGTGCGTTTAAGTGAATACAACACCGATGTACCACAAAAATCACAACTGGCCATTTGCCTTGTCGCGAATATTTTAAAAGATTTGATTGGCCCGCAGTGGCATGCAGAAAAAATTTGCTTCAAGCAAAAAGCACCACAAAAAGGTGCTCAAACTTTCCAAGCACATTTTTCATGTCAAGTAGAGTTTGAAACCGATGAAGATGCACTTTATTTTCCGGCAAGCTTTTTAAGCTATAAACCCTATAATTTTAATGAAGATGCCATTAATCAACTAATCGTACAACAGCTTGAAACACAAAGCAGCACCAAAACTGAAGACAATACCGCACTGATAGAGAGTTCAGTCCGCATGCTGATGGCGACAGGAGACTGCAGCATTGAAAATATCGCACTCTGTATGGGCATGCATCCGAAAAAGCTTCAGCGCGCTTTAAAAATGCAAGGAACAAGCTATCGAGATATACTCGAAAATGTCCGAAAAAAAGAAGCACTGCGTATGCTTGATGCAGGCAATGTGAATTTGACGGATATTGCTCTACAGTTGGGCTATGCAGAGTTATCTATTTTTAGTCGCAACTTTAAAAGTTGGTTTGGCGTTCCTCCAACCGAGTTAAGAGACAAAAGTCGAAGCCATATTGTATGACTTCTGGTTTTGCTACTTTGTTCAATAATGAGCATACCTCTGAGTTTCAAGATCAAACCAAATGGCAATATTTCCACGATTAATGAGAACTCGGTTATATGAGGAGCAATTGCTTGTACGGTCAATTTTAGGTGCTGGCTTCTTCATTCGGAAATTATATTGCTAAAGATGGCTTTAAGAATAGGTTTGTACAACAAAGCCCATCCTTCTAATCATTTATGGTTCACAGTAGAGCGATAGCGAACTAAAACTCTAAATTTTTTAATAAATTATGCTTTTAACGGTATAACAAAACGATAACTTATTTAAGCCAAGATAGAGTGCTGATTACACCGCTTAATGACCATCTGTCTTCATTCATCTATATTTAAAACTAAGGATTTTTGCTCTTAATATTTGATTCAACTTTTATATATTTTTTCTCTGTACACGACAAAAATAGATAACTCATTGAAATAATGTCACAATAATTGTTTTCTAACGACGAATACTATGATACATCTCAATGAGTTATATCTTATCTTAAACAAATCTCTAAAATGGAACAAGTCACATTTAAAGTGCTTTGCGCTCATCATGCTTGTGATTATTTTAAAGCAAACATGTAATCTTTCTTCTGCATCTAAAGCCTTGCCCATCAAGTGCTTACCACAATCATTTTATCGACGTATGCAGCGCTTCTTTGCAGGTCAGTATTTTGATTATCGTCAAATTTCTCAGTTGATTTTCAATATGTTTTCATTCGACCAAGTGCAACTGACTTTAGATAGAACCAATTGGAAATGGGGAAAACGAAATATTAATATCCTGATGCTCGCAATCGTTTATCGTGGAATAGCGATACCTATCCTTTGGACATTGCTTAATAAACGTGGAAATTCAGATACGAAAGAGCGCATTGCTTTGATTCAACGCTTTATAGCCATTTTTGGTAAAGACCGTATTGTGAATGTGTTCGCAGACAGAGAGTTTATCGGTGAGCAGTGGTTTACATGGTTAATTGAACAAGACATCAACTTCTGCATTCGTGTTAAAAAAACTTCATTGTCACCAATCATTTAGGAAAGAATCATAAAATTAGTGATTTATTTCGCCATCTTAAAGTTGGTCAAATTGAATGTCGTAAACGACGGATTTTGGTTGGTCGGGTGAAACTATATATAAGTGCACTACAGTTAGAAAATGGAGAGCTTTTACTCGTCGTTTCTCCTCAGTTTAATGCCAATGCTATTCAGGATTATGCATTACGCTGGGAAATTGAAACCTTATTCAGTTGTCTCAAAGGACGCGGGTTTAATCTTGAAAATACGCGCTTGACAGACCCTAGACGAGTGAAAAAATTGATTGCGGTGTTAGCTATAAGCTTCTGTTGGTGTTACTTAACGGGTGAATGGCAACATGATCAAAAAAAAGCGATAAAAATAAAGAAGCATGGACGACTCTCAATGAGTTTATTTCGCTATGGTTTAGACTATGTTCAAATGGCGATTCAGCGTTTAATTGGTTTTGGGAAAAAAGAAGAGTTTAAGGAAATTTTGGCAATTTTAAGAAGGCAGAATCCTGATAGGATAAGGGTTCTGTGAAATTTGTCGTGTACAGAGGTTCATTTTATAAACCTTTCAATAGTTTTGTAGCTCTTTATACATTTGATACCGCGTATAGCAGATATATAACACGGCGATGTTAATAGAGATTGCATGAAGAATGATGATCAGGTTGGCACCCGATAATTCATCATATAAGGGCGAATAAAACGCATAAACGACTGAGAGTTCAGACATTAAAATCCAAAAAAAGCGGATAGAGGGGATATATCTAAAAGCTTCACTTTTTGCTTAATTTGTTTTTGCTGACTCATATTTCTCACCATTAGATTACAGCCATTAATATTGATTAATGATTTCATCCATCACATAAATTGAGTAGTTGTACTGGTCTAAGCGATATTTGCTTTCTTCAGTATGTTCACTGGCCAATGCTTGTAGTTGAGTTTCGTTCATGGAAGAAGCATAGCGGTTACGGATTGATTTAAGCTGGCTCAATTCTAAACGTCCAGTACTCTTGGTCAGATTGCTGACAGTTGTGAATAGATCCTGGTCATATTCTTGCAATTCACCATACAGCCAAGCAAGGTGTTCTGCATTGATGTATGGGTTATTTTTTTCATAGTAGTTTTTCAGTTTGAATAAACTCAAACCACATATGAACACAGCAACCATAAGGCTAATGACAAGCCCCTCACCGAGTTTAAGTAGGTATAGGAATATAAAGATACTAATCACGCCAATGGCAATAGAGATATATCGCATGGTTTGATTTTGGAACATTTCTAACATGGGCATTACTCACTTTTTGTAATGTTGTTTTGATAAAGATGGTCTATTTGAGCGATGGCAAGTTTCATGCGTTCCGTGGTGCAAGTCAGGTCGTCATCAAAACGATGGTTGAATTCAACAATCCCCTGTTCTTCCATGTCTTGCATTTCACGCTTAGCATTACTTAAGCCTTTTTCTATACCAACCAGATTCAAGTTAAAGAAGTCTTCTAGTAGCTTTTCACTCTCAATGATTTGTTTGAGCTCAGTAACATAGACTTCAGTTTTCTTTTTGCTGATTTCCGCAGCCATCGCATAACGAAAGTTGCCGTTTACAACAACAGTTTTGAGATCTGGTGAATATTCGTTGTATTCACTTGGAATTCGACTAACGGACTGGACGGCGTGACTCCAGCCATACTTCTGAAAATATTCAATTCCCGTCATGGTATATACCTACGATTGTTCTTTTTTAAGTTCAATAACAGCCAATAACGCTTTGTTTTGGCGTTCCAATTCATATTGTTTTTGACGGTCTACATTTTGGCGATCGAAAAGTTCTCTAATCTGCTGTTTGTAGTGGTTGTCATAGTACGAATAGGCTTTACGTTCTGCTTTTCTACGTGCAATGCGAACTTTGGGATGCCAGTTGAATTCTTTGTCGTCTGCATAACCCCTCATGAACTCAACCAGTTTGCTATCACCACGCATTTTACAAACCTTAA
Source organism: Acinetobacter septicus (assembly GCF_019355975.1). Taxonomy (NCBI): domain Bacteria; kingdom Pseudomonadati; phylum Pseudomonadota; class Gammaproteobacteria; order Moraxellales; family Moraxellaceae; genus Acinetobacter; species Acinetobacter septicus. The sequence continues at coordinate 152,235 of NZ_CP079899.1, forward strand.
TGAAGCCCATTTCTAAAACTGTAATTGGCGCACGGCGCGGATCTCCAAACTCCCAACGCCGTTTAATCCCAAAGCCACACATCTCTATTTGAACCGTAATCATGGTTTAACCTTTATCAAATGTTTGAGCTTCTGGATCTTCGACATTAAATCTGGACCATCACTTTCATGGTAAACAAGGTGTTCATTAACGAATGTGATAAAAGCATCCAATTCAGTTTGAATCGTTGCCAATTGATTGCGTAACCACTGGCATGTGGCTTCATCTTGTTTTATCGCCGTTTCAAGCAATCCTCTCGCATGTTCATAGGCATTTGCCTCACCTTGCGCCACCATATCTGCAGATGATTTCCAATCGCCCCATTTCTTATTCCAAAAGTCATCGAGCAACTGCAGTAATTTTTCCACTTCCAATTGGTCATCGCTGATGGCTGGTGTTTGCATTTGATAGATAGATTTTTTAGTTTCTACTTCACTTTGCATCCAACCATCACGAAAAGCTTCCCATTTCGCCTGATGCACCCAAGAAGAATAATTGCCACTGGCCAACAGACTACCGACCACGCCGTATCTATTTTCAAAAGCGCTACGAGCTTCAATTTCTGAAGCAATGTTTTCATTAGTATTTTGCGTATCAATCATGCTGACTATCCCCATGAAGCAAAGGCACTTGTAATGAGATTTTTGTTTCCTTCATCTCATGAAGTTTTTGAATCGCACGTTCTGGATCTATCACCCATGCATCAAAGAGAAGTTGAGTGACAAAAGAAAACTTCTCACCAACTTTGCGGAACGGTGCGCCGTGGCTATTCAGGAATTGTTCAAACACAAGATATTGCTGTTCGATGGCCTGGTTAAGTTCAAACAGGTCAATACAGCCCTCTAGCAAGTTGTACTCACCTGAAGCATTCGGCATAAACATCCATTTACGCTCATGGGTTAAGCCATCTACATGTAGGTAGGCATGTTTGTTGAGACTAGTCCACTCAGGTTTCATCATGACGTAGGTGTTGTACTCGTCATCTTCAAGATAGTTGTAGTGGGTAGCATCAACGGGTTTCTTTGCTAAAACAGAAATGGCCTGTTCAAGTGTCAGACCGAGAATGAGTGCATGTGGTGTAGTTGATGATTGGTGATCCATATTCCCTACCCCTTAGATTGTCGGGCTAGTCGGTTTAGGACCACTCAAACAAACTTCGTTTTGAACGTGATTGTAGATCTCAGCCAAGTGAGGGCGTGTGCTAAAAAATTGATCTTTTGATGTATCAGAGAGGTTAGCACTCATGATGGTGAGTAGTGCTTCATTTTTGAATTGCGCTTGAACCGCCGTCTTTAATGCACCATTCAATGAAGCATGCAGATTGTTGAATAGCGAAATAACACGGGCATTCTGATCATTCTTTTTGAAGAAGATAAAATTAACTTCACGTTCACGGAAAAACACCAGCTGATATTCAAGCCCTGATTCTGATAAATCATTCCCCATATCAATCAATGCATCATCTGGTACGGCGAACGCAGCGTATTTTGAATCAAAGTTTTGAAGTGCTTTATTTGAGATTAGATTCAAACTTACTTTGCTTTGAATCGGCACACATTGGCTCAGTTTCTTAGCCAAGTAATGTGCAGCAGCCATGTGATGTGATCCACCAGCATTTTGAACAAAAATCTTAGGACTCCAGCCATAGATAAAAAATTGATCAGTGGTTGTATCTGGAGAGTTCAATAAACGGATTTCTGGCCATAACAACATTCGATCTAAATTTTCCATACTCACATCACTAATGTAATCAGGGCATGCGTTTTTTACAAAATCATCAATGCTACGGTACTGGCTTAAATCCGACTTGGAATTTGAGAAGCCCCCAATTTCAGATAGGTCAAGTAAGCATGGTGTTTCAAGATGAATGATTTCTGCAAAAATCGGATTAAATACTTCAGCCAATTCTTCAGCAAAGGTAGAGATGTAGAACGGCTTATGATTTTGCGTATCTTGACCAAGGTAGCTGATGGAATCGTTATCTTTGGCATGTGGATTCAAAACAATGTTTTTGCCTGGTACAAAATTAGTAGGAGATATACCAGTCATACAAAGAGAATCTTTGATTTGATGAAAAGGGAAAACATCGGTCATGGCGATGCTGTCAGAATTGACTAAACGGGTATCAATAAAGGGTTTTAACTTGAGATTCTTATAAAGCTTATGTTTTGCTGAAAATACCGAAAGTAAAGTGTCTAACATTTTAAGCACTCCATTGATTAATGCTTTATTAAAACTAATAAAGATATATTAATACAGAAAGTGCTTATAAGTATTTTTTTGGAAAATTAATTTAAGAATTGCGGTTGAGTGGTATTAGTTGCAAGTGGTTGTACGGCGTTGTTATCGACAGACTTTGAGTACTGTTGCACTTCAACAATTCGCACACCTTTAACGTGTAAACGTGTTTTATAGTCAGTCATTCCAAGTGTTTGTAAGTTTTCTAGCTGTTCTTTAGTCATTGCCTATATCCTGTATATTGGATGTGATTTAAGGGCAATTTAATTGATGTATTAAGGATTGTAAAGGGTAAAACACAGTTCATTAAACTTTTTATGAAATGGTATATACCGATTAAGCCTAAAACAAAACAAGGTTTTAAGAAGTGGTTTAGTTATGTTTAAGAATATGCACGTTAAAACTAAGTTATTATATTAAAATGCATCTAAACTAGGGTTAAAACCAAACTGGATGCCAATATGTGTTCAAACATTGAATCTTACGCCGTGAACCTATCCAATGTACCTAAAGCTATCTCTTGCTTGAATATGTATGACTTTCAAACGTTAGCACTAGGACCAACCTATTTACCCCGATTTATCACTTGCAGATCGCCACATTCCATATACGGCGCTATTGGTTGCATTTGATGTGAATGCGTCTGAAAAGTTTCGCTTAATCGAAATGATGGTGCCTGAAGCCATTCCGCTGTCGCAGTTGTTGTTATTGGCCATATTCAATGAAACGCCGTATAAGAGCGAATATGAAATAGCCCAATACATGCCGAGTGATGAATTAAGGCGTATTAAGTACAAACAGCTCACCCAAAAAAACTAAAGGCTGGATAACCAGCCTTATGTCTTCTACATGGATGCGTTTAGTCATCCTTTTTTTTGATTGTAATGCCTGATCGTAATGAAGCTGAAGAACCTTTTGAACCAAGTATCACCAACAATTTTTCAAAAGTAACGCATTCGTGCGAGAACGGGTTTTTCATCAAAGCTTTTTCAAACTTAGCTGCATACTGTTGTTCTACGAATTCCATTTCATTTTTAGTGCTATGTGAGATGGCTTGATCAAGACTGGCTTTGTTTTCCGCAATGTATTGTGTCTGATCTTCAGGTTTTACATGGCGTGGTATCTGAACAAGCTGATATTCAGTAATTGGCGCAACGGTTAAGTCATATCCTGTTAGGATCTCTTTCAATTCATCATAGTAGCTGTCTAGGTTCATTGGTGTGATAACGGCGCGAGTCACAGTTTCAACATCACTTTCCTGTTGAGCCTGTTCAGGTTCGCTTATACGTTCACCATAGATATTAAATTCAGCATCAAGATCCGCATTGTTGTAAGCACCAGCTTGTACTTGAGGTGAAATGTCAGAATCTTTACCGAAGTACTGGAACTGTTTTCGCTTCTCAATAATCTGGTCTTTAATGTTTGCTTCTTTTTGTGCTGAAACAATACTTTCACGGTGTTTTTGTTCTTTGGAGATTTCACCTTTCGCCGTGGACGAAGACATTACTGTTCTTTGACCAGGTGCCATCCCTTCAGGTGTGATGGATTCAAGACGTCTTGCTTCAAGAATCTGATGTACAAAATCTTGAGTAAAGTCTTTTACCGTGTTGTTGTTTTCGTACAAGGTGTTATTGAGCTTTCTGCAGATCTCAAAATCACCAAGCGCCGTGACATTGGCAGATGAATTGTTGTCTGTCAGTAGCGTGTGTTTTTCCTCAATCTCATGAATGAAGTCTTCAATTTTTAAAGTAGGATCGTAGATTTCAGATTTTTGGATATTGAAGATTGGGCAAAGGTCATTTAAGCGTAAGTACTTGGGTTGATCACCAGCCACATAGAACGCCAACATTGATACGATTTTAACGTCTGAAGTTTTACCACCTTCCCCTTTAGTTGATATGAGCAAGGTAAATTCGCCGTTGTGCTGTCCGGCAATTTGTTCAATTGTCACACGTTTTTCTTTGGCGAACTGGACTTCTGTTTGTGGTACCGAACGGTTGAATACTAGACCTTGATACATATTGATTGAGTTAACTTTACCTTGCCACTCTTCACCAGCAAAACCATCAACCAATTTGTATGTTGTACTTTCAGCACCCGAAGTAGTACGTCCAATGGCTTTAACGGTCGTGTTACCCCATGTAGCAGCTGCTTCCTCTTTAGATCCACGTTCAATATCTTCAAATGTTTGAGCACCGAACGTAATAGAGAAGTTAAGCGAACGTGCCTGAGCTGGTAAAACCGAAGCACCGACAATAACGATGTAGCCCCATTCGTCCAAAAATAGCTTAAATGAAGTAGAGGCGTTGGTTGGTCGTGCGTCAATAATGGCACGGCGTAAACCTTCCATTTTGTTACCAAGGGAACCAGCCATCATTTGTTTAATTGAGCCAATGATTAATTTTCCGAGCATTTTGAGTGAGTCTGGTGAACGCTCAAGAGCTGGTAATGGCACAGTTAAGATACGGCGGTTAAGTACAACGTCAAAAATATCAATATCACCGCCATGCTCTACACCAAAGATGTGACCATAGTTAAACGTCAAGTCGTTAATCGCCTTGGTTAACTGCATGGTGATATAACCGTGTTGCTCACGGGTTTTGGTTTCTTGTTTCTTTAACTTTTTAGGGTTGCTTGAATAACCAGGTAATGAAACGAGGTAGCCTTGAAGCTGTTCAGCCACACGTTCAAAGTCAATCCCGTATTTATCGTTATGACAAAATACCAATTCTTCAAGTGCTTCAAGTTCCATGTATTGCGTGAATACTTTTGGTGAAAGCTGAATGAAGCCATTGTCACGTAGATAGACCAAAACTCGTGTAAGTGCAGCGATAAAGGCCATCGCACGACCTTTCCACATGTCACCACCGCCACCGCCTGAGTCATCAAGCAAGTTGATCAAGAATTCAATCAACATCCCTGAGCTGGTGTTGCTCATTTGGTTCATTGAGTTGGTCATCTTGTCGGTTTGTGCACGTAGCATGTTACGACCTGAGGTAATGAAGTTGATCGTTAATAGATCCTCATTACGCCCAAAGCGGTTACATAAACGATAGTGGTCTTGTTGAGCCTTGGTATCACCTTTTGCGTCTACAAAGATATAACCTGAGTTTTGTACGTACTGGTTGGCACAGTTACCTAGCATGTATTCTGTTTTACCCGAACCCGTAGTACCTAACACAATTTGATGTGTACGGTCATCGGAGTTGGATGCATAAACAGGTAGACCAGTTTCACGGCAACGACCAAGGTAAGTCACACCCTCACCTTGTAGCTTATCGCGATTGGTACGTGCGTATTCCAAAAAGGCTTTTGGATTGTCCAGTACGTCATCTTTTACGCGTGATGTAATGTCAGTTGACGCATCCAGTGAGTTTGAATGCAACGGCGCACGGAATGGCCACTCAAAAAAGTAATCATTCGGATGTGTGTAGCGTTTTAATAGGTAATACGCGATCCCTATAAATATCTCACCGCCAAACGGAACAACAAACAAAATAACTGCAATAGCACCAAGAACGCCAACCAAATAATTAGCGCCGTCTGGCGCTGTAAGTTTTAAATGGATTTTCTCTAAGCCTGATCGTGTATCACGCTTAAGCGAACTAGGTCTGAACTTTGTTTGTGTGCCGTATTTTTGTGTAGAAGCCATACTTTGCGACCTACTCTTTTATCTTCAGGATAATAGGCAAAGTCGTTGTTTAACGACCTTACCCATATCCAAGCACTTCAATGTATATACCAATTAACGCAAATCTATATAGCTGATTGGAGTTAAGAAGAAACAGCTTCAGACTTACGTTGGTTCAGTAATTTTTTCTTCATGTTTTGCTCAAGTTCATAGCGTTGATATTCAACAACCATCTCTTGTGCCATGGTAGAAATCACTGAAGCAGTTGCTTTGTTTTCGTCAAAGTCCGTGCCTTTATTTTTGGCATTTTTCTCAATCATGGTACGCCGTGTCTTAATCTGGTTCTTCGCACCTTTTGGATAGAATTGTGCAAGGACCTTCAACGCCTTACCACGTTCACCGATAAGGTCATACGTGTAGTTACGGAGCGCACGTTCATCGGGATGTGTACTGAGTGACCATAAAAGGATTGGACCAAGTGAAACGGTATATAAGCCCGAACATTCCATTTTTTCGAGTTTAATTTTACTGAAGTACGTTAAGCCTTGATCTGAGAAACCTACGTTACCTGAACCAAGCGCATCCATTTCTAGTTGAGTTAGACCGATGCTGTCACGAATAGCTTCACGAGATTCGCGTGTACCAGGATCGACAATCACATACGCCGTAGCAAAGCCCACCAAGTCTTTAAAGTCTTCTACTTTGTGAGATGCCAAGTTAAGACGAGCACCCCATTTACGCAATGTACGTGCGTCTTCAGCCAATTCTTCTAATAGGATTGGATCGCCTTTCGCAACGTGCAATTCGTCATAAGACATAATTTTGCGGTCTTCAAGAAGCTCATTAATCAGTTGGGTTGCATATTCACGATAAGCTTGTGGGAATTTTGGAATATCGTCACGGCTCACGGCGAACTTACGTTTAATGAACATCCGTACAATCTGGAAGAATAGCGATGTAGTTTTAGGATCTGATGATGTCGCAACTTCGTTTAAGTCGATAGAAGCTACACGAGCGTTACCAATGTCAAAGTTGGTGTGATAGAAGAATGCTGGATAGGTATTTTGTGCAGCCATAATCTGATGCGCCAAAAAGTCCAGTGCTCGTTCATTATCAATATGAACATCACTCCAAACATCTAAAATTGATGAATCAGAAAGTGTTTCAATCATATCGCCAATAGTCGGCATTGCGTAACGGTGAGCCAACGTGCGTCCACGGATCTCATTCATTGAATGGAAAAGATCACGTAGAGCGTAATAAGAAATATCCTTACCTTGTTCAGAATGTGGCTCAATCAGTCCGTGTTTTTCCATGATGCGATCTAGTTCTGGATCTGCAAAGCGCATGTACTTACGTGCTTTATGATCAGCATTCGTATCATCAGCAAAATAGAATGTACGGCGTAGGACCGCACCAATAACGTCAGAAGTGTTTTTGGCTGGTTGCCCTTTCAATTCAGGCGGTGTTACCAATGAACTTAAAAACGCTGTCATTTGACGCATTTCGTAGTTCAACGGGTAGCGTAAGCCCATACTGAATTCAAGCGGATTAATCGCTTCTTCTTTTGAGTTTTTAATACGCTTATAGATGGCATAGTGACGTAGCTCTTCAGGCAATGAATCTTGCACTGTTTCTACTAACCCACGGCTTGACTCACCCACATCGACAATATAGGTCAACGGGATACGTTCGTTACCAGGCATCATGATGTCCTCAAGCATGCCTTTGTTCATTGTGACCGATTTACCCGTACCCGGTTTACCAATGTTAATAGTCGTCCATACAGTCACTTCATTTGAGAACGAATCAAGAATAATCAGTTTACCGTCTAAGGTTTTGTTGAGCTGATGCCCTTTATGGAATGGTGAGTTAATACGTGTCAGCGGTAACATGTAGAACACATCAAACAACGGTGCTGGTGAAATAGGTGCGTGATTACGTACCATCAAGCCCGGTATATGTGATGCCCAAGTCAAAATAGGATCGCCAGCCTGTTCCATGACTTTTGCACCGCCCCACGCTTCAAAACTCTTCCAAAGCTTTTGGCGCCGTCCTACAAGAATGTTTACACCATCTTCGGTATTCGGTGCCCATGTCATCATGGTCATTTGCAGACCAGCAACAGTGTATACTTGATCTAGGTCATTTTTAGTGGCCATCAAAATGTTACCAGCATTACGAATGGCTTTGTTTTGTGCCGTCATAAAGTGAATAACGCTTGATAACGTGCGTTTCATCATGGTTCCAGCCATACCATCACCAGTAATACAGTAACTCACCGCATATGGGATAGAACGGATGTTACCGTTAGTGTCGTGCGTTTTGGCCTGGTGTAGTAAGCGGAATAGCGTTTCAAACGTATTCGTCTTAGCTGGATATATATCTACCATCAATGGCGCATATACAACGCCGTCAGTGATAACACTTCCCACTGGATAGAATGAACCTTGACTTGTACCAGGTAAGATCGCATTCGTCATGAGTTGTTCTGAGATCGGTTGATACAAAACGTGTGACGCATCATGTTCTGATGGTATTTCTTTCCAACGCATCGGTAAGCGTGTATTCAACATCGGCACAGACAAGGTGAAGTCATCTGAAGTTGAATGTGAGGCAATTTGTTTTTTAATCGTTAGACCAGCTTCAATAACATTCAATACTTCATAGATTGCTGGAAATTCTTCAGTTGAGAGTGAGTTTAAGAATTGTGAGACAAAAGACTCATGGTGTACGTATAAGCTGTCCGATGATTTAAGCATGTCTTGAGCATTGACCGTACTTGGCATTGTAATTTGCGACAGTAGCTTTTTACGGTTTTTTGAGTCTTGAGCTTTATCGATTGGCGATAGTAAGGTTGGCTCAGAGATTAAAGCGATATAACAGCTTTCGTTAAATACACCGCCTGAAATGGTTTCTGTCATTTCATCAATGATGATGTCTAGATTCATCGCACAACGCGCCGTGGTCGCCTTTTGCATGGTGTTCAAGTCATGAATCGCGTATGGCGTCTCATGGTCTACTTTGAACGCTAGATGAATCGTATGTCCACGGTCTTTGAAGTAGTTACGCATGTTGCTCGTCATCAAACCAATTTGACGGCTGAATGCATCACCACTAATTAAACTCTTAATCCCCTTATATTCGATGATCGTAATCATTGCACCAGTTTTTGTGACAAACGTATGTTCGTCCGATACTGTTTCTAAATCGCAATAATCCTCTACGTCAGCTTTCATGCTTTGTAGGAATAACATCAATATAATTTCAATCTTGGAGTAACCAGTCTTATTATAACCAGACTTCTCAGCTTTCTTCTTACTCATTTAAACACCTTTATTAATTCACCTTTCTACGTCTATCTTTGATTAGACATGCCTTTAAGCATTAAGCACTAAAAAACGGTAATTCTCTTAAAACGTTAATCGCACTGTCGAAATCCTTATTTTGAATTGCGTCTTCAAGACTTTTAACAGAGGGTTTTAAGCTTGTATCTAAAACCAACCTTAATAAAAGTTCATAGTAGGTACTGTTAAAATGGATATTATCATTTTTTGAATTAGTAAATACATCAGTTTTAACGGTTTCGTCCTCTTTTAATTCGACATACTTCTTAAAACTATTTAGGTCAAACACTAAACCCTTATTAAGCAGTTGCCAAAACGCCGTTTCTAAAACCTCTTGGCTTTCCCCTAAAGTACCCACCTTGAAGTTTAAGGAACCTGTATTTTTAAGTTGGAAGTGAACCTTATCAAGCTCTATGTAGATCTCTTTGTTCTGGTATAAGCCCTGTTCGTGGAAAACTTTAGACACCGATAGCTTTAAGTTTTGGTATATACAATAAGTTTGCAGCGAACTCATTTTTAAGTTGCCCGTATCTATCTGGTTTGTCGCATCTTCTACGGACGTTGGTAGGTGTATCATCGGAAAGTAGCGTGTCAGTTCTTCAGACAGTTTCTTTTGTTCCAAAACGCTTATAATTGATAATGGATTGTCAAATCCAAAGTTGGTGCTCAGTAATTTCTTATGCTTCACACTCACACTTTGCTTAACCTGTATTTCAACGTCTAAGCCACTCAGCGCCGTTATTTTGTTTAGGTGTACCAAAGTGTCATCCAACAGCAAACAATCGCTGTTAACGGGGATATTCATCAACAGTAGCGCTTTAATCAGTGGATCTTGAAAATGCCCCGTTGTGTCTTCACCAGTTGTTGTCTGATTCCCTATCGCTATATGTACAACATGGAGTAGCAATAGCGTGTTAGATGTATGGCCAGTGTCCCGTGTCGTTGGTATATACAAATCGTTCAGGAAGTTGAAAGCCTCAGTACCTATAACGCATAAGCGAAATATCGATAGCTGATCGTGCGTTTCCTTTGGTAGTGCATCTATCCCAAGTTCCCAATGTTTGTAGATGTATGGACCAATAAATGAGTATTCATCATCATTCAATATGTCCGTCTCAAATACGCTATCCAATACCGCTATATCATTCACTATGTCAGGCTTAAATGGCTGTAACACTATGCCCGATATAACCTCTTCTAAGCTCATATCTATGTATTCGGTATCTGCTAAGCATTCTGTCATTTTTGTGAGCTCACTTATCACCCAAACCCTTAAATACATCTAGTGTTTGGTAGTACTCATACTGCTCGTCAGTAAAGATATTCGGGGAAAATACTATGTAGTGGTTTGGCAGATTAAAGCTCTCGTATGCTTCGTCTGATACCTTTTCCAAAGCTTTTGCGAGTTGATACAAAGAAAAGTTTTTGTTCTCTTTGATGGCATTCAAATACCACTCTTTGTACTTGCGGAGCTGGTCTACGTAATCAACGTTCGCTACCAACATATCTTCTTGCTTGGCTTCTTCATATTCAGCCATTGTGTTGAACTTAATGTCCGTGAAGTACAGTTGGGTATCAATGCTTTGGGCTCGTGTCTTAATCGCATTAAACGCCTGTATATCCTCAAACATATTACGTGCGTATTCTGCTTCAGACATCTTTGTAGGATTAGGGCGTTGATGGCGCTTTAACGGCTCTACAAGCAAGCTTTGGCGATGTCGCCGTGCGAACTTAGCAAGCTCAGGATCTTGGTTGTCAGACTTATGCGATAACACCAGTAATGAACGTTGATATTGATTAAAGATCTCTTGAGGTATGTTCGTACTCAATACGCATATTTCAGCTTTCTTTTCCAGTGATAGTGCAAAGATGTGGTTTTGTGCATGGCATAGCGTACAGACCGCTACAATGTTCTCAGCCGTATGATTGCTATGATCGCCGTCTAAGTGATGTGGCTCTAAAAAGTATTCGTCATAGAAATCACAAAAATAGCATTTAGCTGGTTGTGAAGACATTATTTGCTTTATTGTCTCATTGGTTTTAAAACCATCATGGATAGTTTTATCTTGACGTATCTCTTGCTTGTCGTTTACGCCGTTAATAGGTCTTAAAATACCAAACTTACGGTTTATATGTTTCACTTAAACCTCTTAATACTATTAAGTAAGGTCTAATTAAAACATGTATATACTATTTTTAAAATAAAAAAAGCGCAGCCTAAGCCACGCTTTTAAACTTATTTATTATTATATTACGCTTTACCAGTAATAGTGTTCGCAGCAGAGAACATGATGAAGCCTACGATTGATAACGCACCACCTACAATAATACAGATCCAAGCAGTTTTCTTTTTCTTTTGTTGATCTTCTTCTGATGTATACATCATATACAAACCAGTACCAACTAAGCCTAAACCAAGCACCATGAACACTACGATTAAGAATTTATAAACGTTTTGACCTAATGTTTCACCACGGCCTAAGATTTCATTCGCATCAGAACCAGCAGCGTGTTTTCCGTAAGCTGAACCACCCGGGTTCCATGTGCCAGTGTTTGCATATGCAACTTGACCCATTAATGCAGAAACAAAAGCTAAAAACATTACTTTTGCGCGGAATGCAGTCGCTTTTACAGTGCGAACTGAGTGTTTTACTAATGATACCATTGTCACTTTCCTTTTATTTAATATACGGGAGCTAATCTCCGCACTGTAATTAAACATTCTTAAAACCCTATTGCTTTAAGTTGCTTAATTTTAAACTTCTCGTTAAATATCTTCAATATCTTATACAATGTTTTTAAGAAACTCTCACCCTATTTTAAGAAGATTGTTTAAAATATTGTAAAAAAGGTTCCTCCTATTTGTGTTCCAAAGGTATTAACAAAGACATCGTGTACGTCCTGAACGTATACACATAATACACCTGTTATAATTAAAACCCATGCTTTGCGGTATGTCGCATTGCCTTGAGCATCAATTTTCTCTACAAAACCATATAAGCCACGAGCTACCGCTATAATCCCTACCAGTTGCGTAAAACCTACAACCGCCGTAACGATATATGCACCTAAATCATTAGCACCAGCATCAGGCAAGTAACTTTGTACCGTTACAAGTTCTATGCCATTACCACCAAACAATGAAGAACCTAGTGCACCAATGATATATCCGTCATATCCAAGTGATGCAAAAGCACCACCGATAAGAATCTTCAACAATGCCCCACCAGTGGTAGGCTCTTTCATTCCATGACCAAAGAACTTTTGTTGAGGTGATGATGCTTGCACTAAGTCAAAAAGCGCCGTGCCAGTAATCACCAACCCCGTTACAACAAAGCAAATGCGTATAAAGCTTAGTAGTGGACCGTATATGTTTAATATCGCTTTAACTATATCTAATGCATCCACGCTATTTTCCTTATTTCACCCAAATGGCTTGTTCGTTTTCGTCAACAGCATAGACCGTGCGATTGTCTGGCATCTTCTGACCTACATAGACTGTATATGTATGGTTTTGAGAATCTGTCATCCAAGCACGATCGCCTACAACCGCAAAAGCATCCAAACGTTTTGCACCTTTTGGAATTGATAAGGTTTTAGATCCCGATGTACTTAAAGCCTTTTGCTTGGCCTGGTCTTTAGCTATTGTGATTAAACTAGTCTTTAACTCCTTAATTGCCTGTTCTTGCAATTCAACAAGGTTTTTAAGATCGTCATTTTCAGCTTTCAGTTGTTCATTTTTGATTTTGGTTTCTGATTGAGCAACTGCAGTTTGTTCGCCGTTTTGTACTTGCCCTTGCGCTTGCTCTTTTTCTTGCAAACGTTGTAATAAAACAAGTGCATTCGTACCCTGACTTTGATAGAAGCTAATTGCCTCTTTTCCTAGATCAGAATCAATCGGATACGACATGGATTTGTACATAATCATGTATTGACCAGTGGTAGGATCTTTAAACACAATATTTTCATCAACAATGAACGCCGTATCATCAGCAATACTATTGTCCTGTAAAGGTTGTTGATTTTGGTTGTATGTTGCTTGTGTTTGTTGAATGCCTTGACCAACAGTATCAATGGATTCCGGTGTTTGTTCTGGAGCAACTGCCGTGCTGACGTCTTTTGGTTTACTCATTTGTATCCAAAAAAAAGTACCAATCATAATTAAGGCAATAACACCAATAACAATAAGAAGTTTTGGAGGAATACCACCCTTCGCACCACCTTCGCCTTTTTGGGGTTTGCCTTCAGCATCTTTTAAATTTTTCTTTGCCTGTTCAGCAGTCATTTGATTATCAGACATATCGCTTACCCCTTACTTTTCGGTGTTGTTACGTCAGCATCAAAAAAGACTTCAAATACTTTTCCGCTGTTAACGATATACGTAGTTGGTCGAACTGTTGATGTACGTGCCATGTTCGCCATTTCCGTACCAACGTTACCAATGATGTTCCCGGCAATTTCTTTATCGTTTGGCTCTTCCTTCGTGCTTACAACATTGCCAGTATTTGTGATTTGGGTTGTACCAATGTTTTGATAGGCTTGTCCGTACCCCTCAAAGATTCCAGCAGTAACCATACCGCCAAGCTTTTGCAAAGTGTGTTTTTGGACTTTATCAGCCATACCCGATTGTTTTGTTCCAAGAGTTAAAGCTCGTACTTGGATTGCATACTCTTCGCCCTTAAACAACATACGGGTAAAGTTAAATTCAATATCCGCAGTATTCAGACCAACAGTACCAATAAGTTTTGCGCCGTTAAATTTACCGCCAATAACAGTAGCAAATAGGTTTTTACCTTTATCAGTATTCACACCTGTATCTAAACGCGCTTTCATTGTTGTACCAGCTTTAATGATTGCTAGTCCTTTAGTAGATTCGCTAGTCGTTTTCGCAACGTTCAAGCTTCCAAGGTTTTGTTGCCCTTCCGATGCTTTAGTGTTGTGTGAATATTTATATGTTGAATATCCGTTGACCTTGTTCTTTGTATTAGAAAACGCAGCAAGTTGATCAACAAAAGCAGTTTGACTTAATTCACGCGTTGCAACATTACGTTCTGCATTAGCAGCTGCTTGTTGGCTATATACATTAGCAACATCATTAGCAGCAGATGAAGCATGCTCATATTGTTGCGCGTAGTTAGTTTGATAAATCGGTGCGTTTTGATTAGCACCGTTTTGTGCTTGTGGTTGTTGTGGTAGACCACCGCTAGTTGGTTGAGGTAATGCGCCACCATAAGCACCACCTTGATTTGCCATATTAGCTCTGGCCATCTGGTCAAGTTCAAGCGTAATGTTTGGTGTACCACCTTTTGCAGAACCGTTTACAGGTTGCCCATTTGGACCTGTAATAAAATTCTGATCGTTCAGATCGCCGTTTGGATCTTGTGTTGCAACTGTTTTAAATTCGGGTAAATAGCTTTCACCATTTTTGCCAGCTTGAGCAGCTTCTTCAGCTTGTTTTTGACGTTCATATTCTACGTATTCAGGAGGGATAACATTTGTACCCTGTCCTTGGATTTCTGGTGTAGCAATAGCAACCTGATTATCTAAAGCTAGTTGGTCACTTTTCCCCATTGGGTTAAACATAAAAAAGCCTAAACCACCAACTACTACCAAACCAATAATTGCAACAACGCGAAAGCGCGTATCTGCAAAAACACGTTTTTTGTTAGCAGTTTTAATACTTGTATTTTTCAGTTTTTTAGGTTGGTCTTCTTCTGAATGAACTTGGTTTGCAGAAATAATAGTTTCATCGGTAGTACCTACTTCAGTGCTACGACTAGAATTCTCTTCAATGTCATTCGGGTTATTTTGTTGGTTCGTTGAATCCATTTTTACTTCTCACTTAATGACTTAAAATGCGTCTTCGAGGTAAACAGTTTTAGGTGTACCGCCAGTCGTTGAAAATGTGATGTATTTCAGATCTTCAGAATCTTCATAACGGAAGATCTTCATACCGTTGTTAGCGCGGAAAGAACTCAAAAAGGCTGGTTGAATAACACCAAAGTTACTACGCACATATATATAGCCACCAAACTTCCAAGCACGGACATTAGGACTATCGGTTCGCATTTCGACAGCACCTTCAGGCGCCAAGCCATCCATAAATTGCAAACTCACACCATCTGGAATAATCGATGTTTGATTGCCTGTTGAATACATAGCTTTGGCTGTTGGGCTTCGACCAGGTATACGTGCGTCTACACGAACATCTAAATCACGTTGGCCAGTAGCTAACATCAAAATTACTGGAGCACCCAATCCCTTTAATGTGACCGTTACGTTTCCGAAAGCAGCTGGATCTAATGGTTCGATTGAAAGGATGTTAGTTTCAGGGATTTCATCTGGCTCTTTTTCGTTTTGCTCACCCAAACCATCTGAGAAACGTCCACGGTCCAAAGAAATCTTTTCAATGTTCCATGGATTTCCTGAAGAATCGGTAAAGACAATAGTAGATAGCATGCCAGCGCTTAAACGAATTACTGGCGGTTCCTCACCAGGGTTTAATGAAATACCCAAACTACGGGTTTTCGCTTGTGGCGTATTTACATAAGGACTAGAAAGGCTTCGTTTTTGTTGCAACAAAAGTCCTTTAACTATTTTTGTTTGCTCAGGTGTGAACTGCAAACCAACAAGGTTGTGAACCTGTCTGTCAATTTCCGATGCTGTATCAACTACCTCAGGTGCAACCAAAGGAGATTGAGCATCCGCAAAAGTATTCGGGGGCATATCAGCAGCATTAACTATTGTAGTTAATGCAGTAGAAGCAAAAAGAGCCAAAGATAATTTTTTCAATTTCATAAGTTTCATCCAATTAACGCGCTGGAGTTAACGTAATTGTCTTAACAGCAATACCGTTGTAGTTCAGATAAGAACGTGGATGCTCAACAATAGTAACTGTCGCAATGAAGCGGTGAGTCTCTTTAGGTTGTTTGTCACCTAAAAAGAATTGAGTAGTGATAGGAACACGAACAGTCCAACTAGGTTCTGCAGCATGTAAATCACGGTTTTCGATTTGTGGAACATCAGTAGCAGTAGTTCGCATCGTTAGGTTGTTTTGTACGATTGTGCCAACTGTTTGTGATTGAGCGATTTGCTTCATCAATGAATCTTTACCGCCCTCAGTGAAATACATTGAACCAGCATTGTTAATAACGTCACGCCAGTTCAAGAAATCAAAGTTGTAGACAGAAAGTATTGCACTCTTACCGAATTCAGAAATAACAACGTCAGTAACGCGAGGGTTTTTTGATGCTTCGATTGGACAGATAACCGAGTTATCTACTGTTTGAACAGCTTTAACTTTAGGGTATGCATTAAAGGCAGCAAAAATAATCATCGCAAGAACAGCACTCACGATAAAAGCGAAAAACACGAAAACAAGCCATCGTCTTAACTTTGCAATCTCCTTATCTTTTTCATCCACCTGTTTTCTTAGCCAAAGACTAGGATCACAAGAACCTATTTCAGCGTTTTCATTAGATTTGTCTTTAGACACAACAGCACTCCTATTTCGCTGGCTGATATATAACAGATGGAATTGGACGATCTGATTTAGAGCTAAGCACACACTTAACTGGTGTGCCGTCATCAAAAACCATAGATTCGAAATCTGTTGTGGTGAGTTTAAAAGCCACAAAACTAAGCGTTGTTAAAACGGTTAAAATGCACAATGAGGCAAACGTACCAACCAACACTCTTAAAAGCCTTGCGTATTTTCTTTTACCTATTATTGATACTTCAGCGTAAGGAGAGCCCCATGTTGAAGTAGTCAAATTAGTTTTAGAGTTATCCATTTAGTCAATCACTAAACCCGACTTTAATTCGTCCTTATAATAGTCGGTATTAAACTCATTTGCTATATTAAGATCAAAATAATAAAAGGTATCTAGGTTATTAGCTAAAAGTGTTTTAACAAATTCATGGCTACCATTAACGTTTTCAATAGAATCTAAAGTAGGCTTTATACTAAAACCACTATGGCCTCTCCACTTTCGCCCATAAAAGTTAGAAGCAGTATCTTTACCAGCATGTCCAAAAGCACCAGCTATCACAAACTTATCAATACCCTTTACCTTAGCATTTGCAATACATTGATGCCTTGTACTGTATAAAGTAGGTCGTTGATCTTCATTAGTTAAAACCTTGCCTCTAAGTTTAAAGTAATTGATATAACTTAAACGTAAACGCTCTTGCAGTATTTTAATAAAAGTCTGTTTTTCATCCCATCCAAAGGTATAGCCACTACTTTTATTTAAACTAGATACCTTTCTCACATACCTATTTAGCAAGTTCCAGTAAAGGTATATCTTTTCTTGATCTTCATGTTTAAGGTCATCAAGTATTAAATACCTTTTAAGTCCATTAGCCCGACCATGTGTAGCCTTGCCATTTTCCACAATCATGATCAGTTTTGGTCCTTTTACTGCACAACAGAATGAAACGGAAAACCACTCAACAGGACGCAATCCAACAACAAGATTGGCATCAACAAAAGCAACCATCATCCGATCAAACTCACTAACCCTAGTGTTACTCTCGTTCTTATGTTCGAATTCTCTTACCAAGTAGTTGTAAAACGTGCGTTCAAAGTACTTTGTTTTCAGCTCAGAAGTACGCTTAGGTTTGTCCTTATTAGCTGTATATTTTGTGTTAATGATTCTTAAATATAGTTCTTCTAAAAAATATTCATCAAAACCAGCATCTATATCTTCATCATTAATAGAGCCATTATTTAGCTCATTAAGCTTTAGACCGATTCCATATACTAAATATGCACGATATGTTCTAAATGTAGATTCCGCATAATATCCATTTTCAGATTTAGTTTTAAATTCAGAATATATGTTTTCATATAACATTTTTAAATCTAGCTCTGAACTATCTAAATGTTTATCAATCTTTTGCTTAAGCTCAATATCATATTTAGTCTTAGTAGAATACGGAAAATCTTCTATACGGCTTGTATATTCTTTTAATGTCTTTGGATAGCTATTAGGATTCTCAAAACTGCTCACCACTACCACCCTTAATCCACATGCAAAACATGAGCACATACTACAACGTTAAACACCTTTCTAAAAGTACTCGTTAAAACGTTTTTCACTTTAAGCACAATGTTTTTCACTTTTAAGCCCAATAAATGCAAATGTCTTTTTTGACTCCTCTCTTGTTAGTACAGTGGAAAAATCAAAAAAATGAAGTTGAGAAATCATAAAAACACAGTGGGCCTTTTTTACAGTGAAGTGCTTGATATGCGTAGTTTCAATAGTCTTTTGCCAGTGCTGATGCCTTAAATTTTTAGGGATAAATACGACTCTAAGCACATCATTATTGCAGTTTAATTGGTGTTTAAGGTGTAAAACTTTATATTTAAGATGCACAGCACTAAACCATAGGGTAGGTTTTTATAAGTAGCAGTTGTAATGTCTTTAAAGTTTTAAATTAGTAATGGTATATACCAAGATGCATTTTTTCTTCAAACAGTTTTTATCAATTTATTTAATATTAAAGAAGCTGACTTATAAATAAATTGCATTATCCACATTAATATTTTTATTGTTAATTAAAAAAGTATATAAACATCTTTATTAATGTACTTCTATATTGTAAAATATAAATTACAGTATTAACAATATTTTAAGTAAAAAATAAACTAAATCTAGTTTGTTATTTTCTGTATAAAATTTATTCTAAAAAAAGAACAATAAAGATAATAAAAAGAGAGAATAAGACTATAAAGGATTATAAAAGACGTCTAGCAAACTATAAGAGCTCATTTACTCTCTACAATTGTTTGAAAAAAGTACGTTGTATTTCCATTTCAGATAAGTACTACTAAAAAAAAGCATTGTTTTGGACAGACAATGCACCTAAAAAGAGTATTTTTTACAGATTTGTCTTGTTTAGGCCAGGTACGACTGCCTAAAGAACGGCCTTAGATATACGTTAAAGCTTATAAATTAGGTTTAAGCGAGTGTCTAAAAGTCGGCTTTATACCTTTTAAGGGGTTTTTTATAATTAATAAAGTGCATTTTAAAAGTTTTTAGACTAAAATCATTTTGTCTTTATACCCACTTAATCCGGAGTAAAAATGAAGCACAATAAAAAGCTTTTAAGCGTTCTTGCAATTGGTTTAATGATATCTGGATGTGCTAGTCGTGATGTAACGCAATTAAACGTAGCAAGCCCTTTATCTATTATATCTGAAGCATCTCAAGAGGCTTTAATTGCACAACAGAATTTAAAGAACTCTACTGCAATTCAAATGCAAACTGCTCAGAAGAAACAAGGTAGCATCAACCATGACCTTTTAAATATCGACTACATAGGCGATCCAATACCTTTAATTAAAAGTATTTCTAGCCAATACGGATACCGTTTTGTAGAAGCTGGTCCTACCCATGAGCTTCCAATTGTTAATTTTAATAAAAAGCGTGTTACGGGTGTAGAAGCTTTACGCAATATTTCTGCATATTTAAATACTGCTTCGATAACTCTAGATCATCAAAATAAAAGTATTTTATTGACTTATAACTAACACCCTTTAAATCCTTTTATAAATATCTGGAGTTTTTATGGACTACTCTAATAATGCTTCATTACAAGAGCTACTAAACCCATCTAACCAGTCTTCTTTAGAAGTTCATGTTAGTAATGTTGAACAGCAAGCTCGTTATGAAGCCATGCTTGAATTGGTTAAGCAAAAAGGTATTAAGTTAGGGATCAATACGTATTTAAGCAACTCTCGTGAGGTCATCAAAAGCCAAGAGCGTAACCTTGATACAATCTTTAACTTTAAACCTTACATGATCAAAGGTGTTGTTGTTCCCCCGGTTATTATTGAATCAAAAGATGTAACTGAGACACCTAATGCCATGTCGTACAAGACGACTAAGCAGACTTATAAAATCTTGAAACAAGCTCGTTTCAGTACTCGTGCACCTGATTGGCGTCAGTACCTTGTTTTCCCTACACTTGATAGCAATGTTGATTACGTGACTTTCATTCCGAAAGAAATGTTACCAGCTAACGAACAAGAACGAAAAATATGGAAAGAGACTGCTGCTAAGTCTTATGAAATGGGTTTAGTTGAGGGCCGAAATATTGTTGAAGATGCAGTAGATCGTCTTAAACGAGATTATTTGGGGATGGTTACTTTCCATAAGTTTGTTTTAGAGGGCAAGTTATCAATGCCAGCAATTAGCAGTCAATCACTGGCTGTTACTTCTACACAAGACACTATTGCTCTTGATATGAAATTGCTTCAAATCCAACAATTACCGCAGTTCAATTCAAATATTGAAACTTGGAAACCAATTCTCCAACCTGAACAAATTGCACCTAGCTATCAAATTCCAAAAATTAACCTTGTTAGCGAACCTTAAGTTCGCTAACTCAATTGGAAGTTTTAAATGCAAATGAAGGTTTCGACATTAAAAGCAAAATCTGCATTATTTGATGTTAACAAGATTAAAGGATCTGAAAATAAGATTCTGACAGCTACCAAAGACATTCGCAAAGACTACGATTCTAGTCGTGGTTTTGGTTTGGCTACATTAACAGCCATAACGACATACAAAGATCCGAAACAAGGGTTTAAAAGTCGCGATGAATTTGAAAGTCTTCTATATGAAGCATTAGCTCATGGTGCTTCAGATATTTTCATTAGTCCAGATCGCCCCATCACAATGATGAAAGACTTGGACTTATATTCGTTAACACACCGTATTATCAATCGTGATGAAGCTTTACACATCCTAAGAACGATTGCTGATGAAAATGCCTACTTAGTCCTTATTAATAATAAGTTTATTAATAAGGCATATCGTATTCTGCAGAAAGACGCTTCAGGTAAGGAAACTCGTTATAACTTTCGTGTGAACGTATCTCGAACTTCGTATCGTGGATCTGGAGATTCTTTTCAGATAACGTTACGTACAATTTCTGGCATCCCCCCTCACTTTTCAAAAGTGGGTTTAGATGAAGATTTCATCAATAGATCACTACCTCACAATGGTTGCTACATCATCGGCGGTATCACTGGTTCTGGTAAAAGTACAACACTAGCTTCAAATATTCGCTATGTGTTGGAAAATAATACTCATATTCGTGGAAATATTTTAACTCACAATGAGCCTATCGAATACGAGTATGACGCAATTGAAAGCACACACAGTATTGTTAGTCAAAGTGAAATCCCCAATAACTTCGAGACTTTTGCGGATGCAAATAGAGAGGCGATGCGTAGACGTCCTGCTGCAGTTGAAATCGGTGAATTGCGAGATAAAGAAACAATTTCTGCAGCTCTAGAACTTTCTTTAACTGGCCACCCTGTTTTTGCAACGGTTCACGCAACCACAGTAGACAAAATTATTCCACGTATGTTGAAGCGCTTTAAGCATGAAGAACATCTTCAGGCTGCAGCTGACATTATTGGTTCAGTTTATACATTGATTGCTCAACGTCTTGTTAAAGATGTGAACGGCAAGGTATTTGCTGTAAGGGAACACTTAATTTTATCACCTCAACTTAAAGAACAATTGCTTTTAATTGATGATATTCATGCTCAACAGAAGTTTATTCGAGAGTTAATGATTAATTCTGATGGTTCAGATCCAAACATCAGTAAGAGTTTCAGGAAACAAGCTGACGATCTACTCAAAGCTGGTCGTTTGCATGAAGACTACTATTACAAACTGATTTATTAAGAGGCGAATATGGATGATCAATATGCACACTGGTCGCAATTTAGATTAAATCTAATCCTATGGGGCGGTTTAAACGGATATTTGTTTATACCTTTTCTAGCTGTTGTTATTAAGTTTTCCTTATTCAAACTTATGCTTTTCATCGGCTTGATAGTAGCAACATTGGTTATTGAAAAAGTATTTAAATACAAATACAGCTATATCCCCTCTGCTCTTAGACGCTTAGTTTTTGGGGGCAATAAATACACTAGACGCGGTAGAAGACGTTACTCGTTGTAAATCTTGAAAAATTGAAAGGTAAACTTATGAAAAATACTCAAAATGAAAAACCAGCGATTGAAGAACGTTATATTGTTCTAGGTATTGATGATGGACATGGCGGTACAAAGCTTTATGCTGGTCTAGATCCAGATGGAAATGAAATCAAACTGACTATTCCTAGTATTGCTTATTCAGGAAAAGTCCTCACTGGCGAAGAGGAATCTACTGACTATTATGTGGTTAAAGTTAATGAAAACCTTTATACAGTTGGTAAGAAGATCAATAGTAGTGTTCCTCTAGATACCAGAACAGATGAATACCCGACATCTGAATATAACAAGGCACTAATACACCAGGCAATTAAGGCCTATATTGACCATATCGGAACATATGATGGTAGAGCGTTTGCAATCGCTACTTCACTTCCTGTTAGTCGCTATTACACACCTGAAAAAACCAAAAACATGCCACTTATTGATATGAAAACTAATTTTCTACTCAATGGTGATGTTTGCTACAACTTAAAAGATCATAAAGCTGGTAAACCGCTTAATATCATTAAAAGACATATTGTTAAATGTGAAGCTCAAACAGCTTATTTTAATGAGATTATTGATGTACACGGAAACGGGTCAGAAGATAGTGATCTTTTAATAAGTTCTGAATGTGCTGTAATCGATATTGGCGGTAAAACCACTGATATTGTAGTCACATTAGATGGAGGAAACATGCTTGATGGCCATCGTTCTACATCACGTAACCTTGGTATTCTTACCATCTATGAACGAATCACTAGCTTAATTCTTGAATCTGGCTATAAAACGGTTAACGCTAACTGGCTAGATTTCGCACTAAAATCTGGAAATTATGGTATAGGATCTCAAGCCAAAGATATTACAGGTTTAATTCAGCAAGCTAAAAACGAATTCATGATCGAATTAAATAACTTTATCTCTAAACAGATCGGTGGAGGAGATGATTTAGCATTAGTATTATTTTGTGGAGGCGGTGCAGCTTTTCTTGAAAAAGAGATTAAAGAAAAGTACGACTTACCGAACGTAAGAATCGCAGAATCACCAGAGTACGCCAATGCTAAAGGTTTATATAAGTTAGCTCTGTACACGACAAAAATAGATAACTCATTGAAATAATGTCATAATAATTGTTTTCTAACGACGAATACTATGACACATCTCAATGAGTTATATCTTATCTTAAACAAATATCTAAAATGGAACAAGTCACATTTAAAGTGCTTTGCGCTCATCATGCTTGTGATTATTTTAAAGCAAACATGTAATCTTTCTTCTGCATCTAAAGCCTTGCCCATCAAGTGCTTACCACAATCATTTTATCGACGTATGCAGCGCTTCTTTGCAGGTCAGTATTTTGATTATCGTCAAATTTCTCAGTTGATTTTCAATATGTTTTCATTCGACCAAGTGCAACTGACTTTAGATAGAACCAATTGGAAATGGGGAAAACGAAATATTAATATCCTGATGCTCGCAATCGTTTATCGTGGAATAGCGATACCTATCCTTTGGACATTGCTTAATAAACGTGGAAATTCAGATACGAAAGAGCGCATTGCTTTGATTCAACGCTTTATAGCCATTTTTGGTAAAGACCGTATTGTGAATGTGTTCGCAGACAGAGAGTTTATCGGTGAGCAGTGGTTTACATGGTTAATTGAACAAGACATCAACTTCTGCATTCGTGTTAAAAAAACTTCATTGTCACCAATCATTTAGGAAAGAATCATAAAATTAGTGATTTATTTCGCCATCTTAAAGTTGGTCAAATTGAATGTCGTAAACGACGGATTTTGGTTGGTCGGGTGAAACTATATATAAGTGCACTACAGTTAGAAAATGGAGAGCTTTTACTCGTCGTTTCTCCTCAGTTTAATGCCAATGCTATTCAGGATTATGCATTACGCTGGGAAATTGAAACCTTATTCAGTTGTCTCAAAGGACGCGGGTTTAATCTTGAAAATACGCGCTTGACAGACGCTAGACGAGTGAAAAAATTGATTGCGGTGTTAGCTATAAGCTTCTGTTGGTGTTACTTAACGGGTGAATGGCAACATGATCAAAAAAAAGTGATAAAAATAAAGAAGCATGGACGACTCTCAATGAGTTTATTTCGCTATGGTTTAGACTATGTTCAAATGGCGATTCAGCGTTTAATTGGTTTTGGGAAAAAAGAAGAGTTTAAGGAAATTTTGGCAATTTTAAGAAGGCAGAACCCTGATAGGATAAGGGTTCTGTGAAATTTGTCGTGTACAGAGATAAGTTAGCTAAATACATGTATAAAATGTACGCAGAAATCAAATGACAGATTCAAACTACATACAACTATCCTATCAATTAATTCACTTAACAAGAGAAGATCTTGATGTGATTAGTAGTGTTAATAGAAATCTACCAGGTCTAGACTTAAACGCTTTTAGTTTAAGTCTGCTGTATTTGGGATTTATCTTTTGTACTGACAAGCAGAAGATTTTTCTAAATGCGCCAGTGCAAAATGAAATAGACGAGATGTTTGCACAGCCTGTACGAATGAAAATAGATAAAAATGCAAATCAAAAACTATTTAATTCAATTAAAAAACATCCTCAAGGAAAGCTTCGTAGAAATTACATAACTGCTGTTTTACATGCTGGTATAGCGGTTCTAATTGAGCTTTCATACCTTTATAAGTTGTATGAAGTTAATGAGGATATGGCAAGCCTATATTCTGTCAATTCTTTCCTATTAAGGTTTGGTTTAAGTACTTGTGTTGAAACATACACCAAGTTTAATACTGCTTACTATGTGTATGATATTGAATATCTTGAAAAAAAGTATCTTGATCATATCACCATACAAATACCAGAAAGTAGTAAGGAGAAAAGTGAACAATCACCTAAAAAGCCCGTAACTGATTCTATCAAGAGCAAGGAGGTTCCTGTTCAAAAAGCAGTTAAGATAAAGGAAGCTAAACATACTGAACATAAAAACATTCAGGACCACTCCCCTACCGTTGAAACATCTCAAAATACCGAAACATCCGAAATTAACAATGCTAAACCAAGTCAAAACGTATCTGAATCAAAACCAGTAACCAATCCAAGTAATTCGGATTGGCTTAACAAGACTTTTAATCCAGATCTATTATAAAAAAACCGGCAATGCCGGTTTTTTTCATTCAAAGTTTTGAAACTTCAATCATTCAAGCTCTTAAAAAACTCTTCAATTTTTCTAGCTTTCTCTTCTGTAATATCGGCATCCAAGGCTACTCGCAACTTAAGTACACTCTTACCTTTGGTACCACATTCAGAACTCATAGAACCAAATTTAACGCCCTTATCTGTTTTAAAATCGAATTTATTCTTACTCGATTGTTCTTCAGTAGTAGCTTCTTCAGTTTTTTCAGGCTTAGTCGCCTTATTTGCTTTTTCTTCTTCACTCAAAATAGCTATAAATCCTTTATGACGCTTGCCCGTGGATTTAAATTCTTCAACGTATTTATCCCATTCTGGTCTTAACAAGTCGAAAATTGCTTTTTCGGTTTTAGTTTCTAAAGCTTTATTTATTGCGGTATTCACTTCTTGAGCAATATATCCAGAAATTAGCTCAGGATCTTCGTTCAAAGAGTCCAAAATGAACTCAGGTAAGTCTAGAATATATTTGAGACGGAAATACTTCGACTTATCAATCGCAAATTTTTCAGTAACAAATTCATAACTTTCAAAAGGATAACCGAACTCTTCACATAATTGCTTGATTTTTAATATGCTTTCAAAATCTGTAAGATTATGTCTAGCAGTATTATCCAATAAAGCTGTTATAGCAGCTTTATCATCATTCATAGATGTTTTAACTAAAGCAGTAATTCTCTTTAGCTTTAAAATCTCTTTAATTGCTCTAAAACGTCTCTCACCAGCAATTAACTCGTAACGATTACCCTTCTGTCGAACAGTAATTGGGTTAATTTGTCCATTAATTTCTATATCAGCAGCCAAAATTGGCAACTTCTCATATACACGTTTATTCATGATACGTGGTTGATAAGGTGATGGATCAATTAAATCAATGTCGATTGATTCTAAATGAGATCCGCTAACAATATTTTTTGTTTCTCGCTTAGCTAGTGGGTTAAGACTCCCCTCTTCTATGGCTGGAGTCGCTGTATTTTCTTTTACATCAGTAACTTGAGCGTCACTCCCTGTTGCATTAGCAACAGGTGTTTTTTTCATACTTTTTACTTTATCTTTAAAGTTCATATCAGCACCTTATAATTTTTTGTATTCAGAAACCATTAGATCTACAAGTTGATTAATTGCTTGTTTTGCTGGTGTTTCTTTTCCAGCATCCAGATCAAATACGGAACACTTAACATATGATGCTTGACTAAAAACCGTAGCATGTGGAATACAGATTAATTCCTTATTTACCAGTTTTTCTTGTAATTTTGGTTGAGCATATTCATTGCGAATATCTTCAGCCAAGGTAAGATCCACTGTATTACGCTTGTTATAAAAGTTTAGTACTGGCGATAGAATTTTTAAATCTGGATTGCTTGTCTCTAAATCATCCATAGAGTTAAGTATATCTTCCAAACCCTGAATACTGTATTCACCCTGTAATGGAATTAATAAACTGTTTGATGCTAACAAAGCATTAAAAGTTAAAGTTTCCATTCGCGGTGGACAATCTAACAAAATAAAGTCGAAATCCCCTTTTATCTTTCTTAATACACTTCTAATAATTTCATTAGGAACTGGACTAGAACGCTGAATATTGATCTCAACATCACGAATGTTTTTAGCACAAGGAATCAAAGATACATTTTCAAAGTTGGTTTTATCTGGACCTTGTATAACATCGTGGATGTTAATTGTTTTATAGTTTTCAAAAATATCTTTTAGAGTGCCATCTATATCGTCAATATCTGGAACATTTGAAATATGTTTTGTTGCATTACGTTGGCTATCTAAGTCGATTACTAAAACCGTATAACCTAATTTTCCAAGCTTAGCAGCACAATTCACTGTAGATGTTGTTTTGCCCACACCACCTTTAAAATGGATGCTTGTACAAATATAAGTTTTTCCTGAGTTCTTTTCCATTTTTCAATCACCTTTCAAGTAAAGTCAAACAATACAATATTTGAAAAATATTTAAAATACTTTTTCACTTTATTTTTAATATATTTTAACTTTTTCAATCTATATGCCTAACATGTGTCCATATCTTATGTGTTTTTCATTATCAGACTGATAACAGCTTTAGATTCCTAAGCGTGGTTTTTTTCATTATCAGACTGATAACAGCTTTAGATTCCTAAGCGTGGTTTTTTTCATTATCAGGCTGATAACAGCTTTAGATTCCTTAGCGTGGTTTTTTTCATTATCAGACTTATAACAGCTTTCGATTCCTAATCGTGGTTTTTTCATTATCAGACTGAAAACGGCTTTAGATTCCTAATCGTTGGTTTTTTCATTATCAGACTGATAACAGCTTTAGATTCCTAATCGTTGGTTTTTTCATTATCAGACTGATAACGGCTTTCGATTCTTAATCGTTGATTTTTTCATTATCAGACTGATATCTGCTTTAGATTCCTAAGCGTGGTTTTTTCATTATCAGGCTGATAATGGCTTTCGATTCTTAATCGTTGATTTTTTCATTATCAGACTGATATCAGCTTTAGATTCCTAAGCGTGGTTTTTTCATTATCAGGCTGATAATGGCTTTAGATTCCTTAGCGTGGTTTTTTCATTATCAGACTGATAACGGCTTTCGATTCTTAATCGTTGTTTTTTCATTATCAGACTGATAATGGCTTTCGATTCCTAATCGTGGTTTTTTTCATTATCAGGCTGATAACAGCTTTAGATTCCTTAGCGTGGTTTTTTCATTATCAGGCTGATAACAGCTTTCGATTCTTAATCGTTGATTTTTTCATTATCAGACTGATAACGGCTTTAGATTCTTAATCGTTGGTTTTTTCATTATCAGACTGATAACAGCTTTAGATTCCTTAGCGTGGTTTTTTCATTATCAGACTGATAACAGGGGAGTTGCCAAGAAGAGGGGAGGGCTTACTACTACTTACAGTTAAACAAATGAGTAGACGTAGTGAAATGCACAACTGAAAATGATCTATATTAGCTGAGTAGGGGAGTGCCCTATTCACTAAAAAGACTACCAACAATATTTATAGAGAAATTTATAATATAGGCGATTAATACACTTAAATGTCTAGTAGGGGAGGGCTTCTTATTCATTCTTTTTAGTATTTGACCAAGAATACTGGCTTAGTGTTGAGGTTGACCTGATTTAAGCTTTAAAAGGTATTAAGTGCCACTTTAGTCAACATCTTAAAACCACACTTAAAATCCTTAAAAGGTTTAAGGGGAATTAGATTAAAACCAATATTAACTATATAATACTCAACAATACACATATTAATAGGGTATAAAATGGCAGATCCAAAAGATAAGCTTGTACATGAGAATCATATTTATATATTTACTGTTGTTATGGTTTTAGTGGCTTTTTTGGCTGTATGGTTTGCTTATAAACCTCAAATTGTAGGGTTTTTAGTATACACAAAAGGCATTTTAATTATTCCTCTATGGTGGATACATAGCCTATTCAAAGCTATCGGGCTTAATTACGTACCTTTACTAAGTGAGTTGGTGTATTCGACAGAACACCTATGTAAACCAACAAACAATTGGCTTCCATTATTTTGTCAAAATAAGTTTAGCAAAGTCACTATTTTTCAAATTTCAAAAGCCAGTCAAGCATGGAATTTATTAATATTTTTGCTGGCAACACCTTGGATAAAGAAAGCTTATGACCGCTTCAACAGCGAGCATCCAGCACGGGGCTTTATCAAAAGCATGAACCTAGAAGAGTTCATAGAGGAACAAATTCCAAACCAAAGACACTTACAGGTTTTTGGTCCATTAGACTTGTCAAAATATGATACGAACAATGGTCATTTTAAAGCGCTTGATTCAACTTATGAGTTTGCAAATAGGCATGAGTTAATTACAGGAACAAAAGAGCGCCTTGTGAACATTACAATCAACGGAGTAACGAAAGAATATAATGATAAAAGCGAAACAGTACCTATCATAGATGAAGAGAAGTTTTTAAATGTCTTACGTGCACAACTAGGGGATCTTTGGATAACCCTTGATAGTTCAAAAGAAACAACACCCGATGAATTATCGTATTTATCCGATGTTGATACAATTTTGCTAGCTTTGTATTTACCAGTAGCATGTGCGACTGATGAATCTATGGATGATGAAGAGTTCCGTAAAATCAAAAAAGATTCAACAACATTAATTAATTACTATTGGGATATTTGCACAAAAAATATACCTAGCAACCCATTGTTTACAATTGAAAATCAGTATGTTGAGGGCGATCGTAAGCTTGTAGGGTTTAATTTTGACTTCCTTAGAAAAAGAATTCACAAATACATTAAACATCCCGTTGCTACTAAGATTTTTAATAACCATGCATATGTAAGAACTATTTTGTGTGAGGTTGTATTAACAGCAAGACAGCTAGGTGTAATGCCACCAACAGATATACGCTGGTTAAAACTATACAATCGAACTGCATACGCATTCATACAGAATATTGGTAGACCGTCTTTGTTTAGTGAGGGTTTAGGTCCAATCTCGCATTATCTAATTGAGGTGAAATTAGGGAAGCCATTAGAAGAGCCAGACTTTAACATTGGTCTTGTTGGTTTTGAATACGAATTATTGAGTTTTGCCATGACTGAAGCTAGACAAAAAGCTGCTGAAGATGTAAACAGTATTATTCGAGTAGTAGAGTTTACGGACAAGGAATTAAACAACGGATCTTATAACTCTAAAAACAATTATAAAGATGATTTTAAGTATAGTGATGATCATGTTTTTGATATGGTGAGTGTAGAAATACCACAGGATGAAATACAAAAAAACAAGCAAAAAGGGTTTTAGTCTTATACTTATAAGTTATAATTGACCGGTATTAAAACACCGGTCTTTTTTATTTAACTATTTTTTTAAAACCATATTTTAACTATACTATTAAAACATGGCTTAAAAGGTAATACTCTAAAATGCTTTTAAATAATTTCACTAAAATAGTAGCAAGTTGCGCTATTAGTATTATTACAATCTCTACTTACGCTGCACCATCTCAGGACCTTACTTCTAAGATGCAAAAAATGGGCAAAGTAAAAGAAGTTAAACCCTTTAGTGGAGGTTTAACTTCTTGGATTCTTGAGGCACCTAATGGGAAAAATGCGGTGTTTTTTACAACATCCGATGAAAAAGTCATCTTACATGGTACAGCTTGGGATTCTGCTACTAAAAAAAATATATCTGAGCCTCTTAAATTAACTGCAAAAAAAATGAATGCACCAGCACAACAACCAACAGCTTCCGTTGGGAATTTGGCCAGTGCATACAATCATCCAGTCTTTAAAGCTGTAAAAACGCTTTCAGGGTTTAAAGAGGGAAAAGCGAATGATAACAACACTGTTTACATCATTTACGATCCACGCTGTAAATATTGCCACGAAACATTCAACCTTTCTCGCTCATACGTTAAAAGCGGTGCAACTATTAAATGGATTCCAGCTTTAGTTCTAAACCAAAGTGAAAACGGAAAACAATTAGCTGCTGGAATTCTTCGTAAACCATCTGAAGATACTATTAATAAAACCTTTAATGGAACAGATGAAGAAATTAACTCAATTAAAGTGATTCCTACACCACAGGAACTTGCTGAGTTGGATAAACACTTAGGCGCTCTTCAATCTATCTTCTTCTATCACGAAGATATTGTTGCAATGCCAAAAGAAGATCGTGAACAGCGAGAAGCAATTCGTAGCGCTGGACAAAAGCCACAGCCACTAACTGCTGGTGTACCAGTTGCTATCTTTGTAAATAAAAAGACTGGAAAAGTTGAAGCTCGTAGAGGAACTTCAGAAACAGCCACTCTTGACTATATTTTCAAATAAGAGGGAATTGAGATGAACAAAACTCAATTGAAAGCTTTCCAATCGATTGTCGGTAACTTTTCACCTTATTTCTCTAAGATAAACAATGAGTCTATGTTTTTAGATTCTGACCTTTCTGGAGATACGGATAGAAATCGCCAGGTGAGCATCTTCAATATAGATGCAAAGGC
Organism: Acinetobacter septicus; assembly: GCF_019355975.1. Lineage (NCBI taxonomy): Bacteria > Pseudomonadati > Pseudomonadota > Gammaproteobacteria > Moraxellales > Moraxellaceae > Acinetobacter > Acinetobacter septicus. Next base: position 183,659 of record NZ_CP079899.1, read on the forward strand.
CACAGATCTACTATTAACGATCAAAGGATTTGATCAGGTCGAGAATAATTTGTTTAGAGGACAAGTTTTCTTAAATTCTGACGAAAACACAGAAATTCTTATTAGTGAGCCATGCTATTACTTAAACAAAAGCAAGGTTCGTTTCAGTACAAATGAACTTCAAAGCTACATAAAGGAAGTTTGGCATCAAGCTCTAAATGAATATAAGGCTGATGTTACAGACAGCACTATACGTTCTAATGAAGAAAAATACAGCTTATCTTTAGAAGATAGATTCTCTAGTTTTAAAAAGTCTTGGCCAGCTATGGGCATTGTAGCTGCAGTAGTTGTTTTTGCTGGAGGCGGTTACTTTTTAGGTTCAGGTACTAATGCGAAAAATGCATCTTCAGAAACAAGTTCGCAACAACTAAGCACATCTGATAACCCTGAACTTGACGGTAAAGCCTTGGCTCTTAAAAACATGGGGTTAGATCCTAACTCAATGGCTTTTGATAACTCATGCTTTAAAGAAAAATAAGGTGAATTATCTATGAGAGCTAGACGAATAGAAAACCTTGAAGCATTACAGCTAAAGGCCTCAGAAATAGCACAAATAACCGTTAAAGAGTTGGAAGCACGACACTATTTAGTTTGGTGGTTGAGCTCATATGACCGAAACATGAAACGTGGCTATAACAATGAAACCATTTGTTTAAGCACCTATCAGGTGAATGAGTTTTGTTTTTCATATGCAATCACAAGCGAAGTTGAAAAGTTTTATTTACTAATACAACCCGAAAATTGGTTTTTAAATGATTTAGCTTTCGAGTCTGCTTCTATAGATGAAAAAGGCTTAGTTTTAAATTTAGCTGAAGTAAATGATCAGTTATTCAAGCTGTATATATCGCGAATGCAAATCAGATTTAATCTTGATGAAATTCATGCTGAACGTTTAACACACGCAAAGAAATATGCAAAAGAACTGGTCTTTATTCAATACAACCCACAGAAAAATCAGGTCATGAATGTAGGTGTTTCTATCAATTTAGAAAACAACACAATCAATCGAAAATCATCAAATCAAACGGCAAAAAATAAGCGTTTGAAAGGGGCATTCTAATGAAGAAATCAAACTATTTTAAGGTAATTGGTGCAGTAGCAGTTTCAACAGTTGTTTCACTTGCTTATGCTGGCTTTACTGAAATTAATAGTTCTGGAGACATTGTTTCTAAAGACAGTGCAAATGCTTTACGCACCAGTTTTTCAACACCAAATCAAAATATACCAGCGCCATTACGCACATATTCACTATGGGATAAGATCTCAGAGACAACCAAATATAATGGCACAGTAGAACCGAAGCCAACACCTGTTCCAATTGCGAGTACATCTTCTCAAGCACAAAATATTCAAAGCAAAAGCAATATTAATGTGGCTAACATAGAGAGCCAACAGGAAATCAAAAGATTACAGGCAGCACTAAAAGAGAAAGAGGTGGTGTATCAAAAAGTATGCTAAAAAAAAGCAGGTTGAATTTTGATAAAATAGAGAAATGCAAATAACTCTAGAAATCAAATGTCCAACCTGCCTCAGTGACAGTATAAAGAAAAATGGCATCAAAGTAGATGGGAAACAAAACTACCAATGCAAAGACTGCAAACGTCAGTTTATTGGTGACCATGCTCTGAGCTATCTAGGATGTAATTCTGGCATTACTCGTAAAATATTACAGTTAATGGTCAGAGGCAGCGGTATACGAGATATCGCTGAAGTTGAGCGCATTAGTATCGGTAAAGTCTTACGGACTTTAACTGAATCGGCCTATCAAATTCAGCCTAAACAAAGTCATTATGAATCTCTCGAAGTAGATGAATTCTGGACTTTTGTTGGAAATAAAAATAATAAACAATGGCTTATTTACGCCTACCATCGAGAAACAGGTGAGATTGTTGCTTATGTTTGGGGTAAGAGAGATTTAGCTACAGTCCAAAGGTTGAAGACAAAGCTTAAACAATTAGGTATTCACTACACCCGAATTGCAAGTGATCATTGGGACAGTTTCATCACTGCTTTTAAAAACTGCAAGCAAAGTATTGGTAAGTTGTTTACTGTAGGAATTGAAGGTAATAATTGCAAAATAAGGCATCGAATAAGGCGTGGTTTTAGAAGAAGTTGCAATTTCTCCAAAAAGCTTGAAAACCATTTTAAAGCCTTCGACTTAACCTTCTTTTACATCAATAATGGCTTCATTTAATGTCAGCATACTTTTTAAAACACCACCGAGAAAGAAACTGAGAATAACAAGCTCAAATATTCAAACCTTGACATGCAAGTGCAAGTAGTTGAACTAAAAAGCGATATAAACGAACTGAAGCAACAAGTTAACTTTTTAGCAAGCCAGATGCAAATTGTTGAAAGCGATGTGCTTGTAATGAAAAACAAAAAACCAAGTTCTTTTCTAGCACGAAATTAAGCAATGGTTGTGAAGAAAATTACTCAAAAACCTACCAGTGAACAGCAACGAGCAATTGATAAGGCAACACGACTAAAAACCAGTTTTAAATTGATTGCTTTTGCTGGTACTGGTAAGACTACGACATTGATCCACTGTAGTAGTGCTTTGCAACAACTAGGTAAGCTTGGACTATATCTATCATTTAATAAAAAGATGGCAGATGAAGCTAATCAAAAATTCGCTGAATATGGATTGAATTCAGTCACATGTTCTACATTCCATTCCCTAGCTTACAGAAATATACCCGGTTGGCTGAAAAATAAGATTAACAAGCCTACGTTACTTCCTAAAGATATTGTTCAAAAGTTTAAACTTGAAAACATTCGATTTCAGTACAACGGGAAAAACCGACAACTCACCGATCTAACATTAGCGCTGATTATCCTTAATACATTACGTTATTTTTGTATGACAGTGGATCAGACTGTTACCAATGATCATGCTTACATAGCATTAAAAGAACAAACATCAATTAAGCGCAATGACGTTCTTGAAGATAAAATCACTTCAATTGCGAAAATGATCTGGAATGATGTAGTTGATCCAAACGGTGATTATGGTATTACACACTGAATCGTACCGGGTTTGTCGGAGAGTCAATATTCTGAGAGACTATCCCGATGACAAAATTAAAATATACCCCCGAAATTAGAGAAAGAGCGGTTCAATTACTAATTGAATCTGAAAAAGATTATCCTTCTACTTGGGCAGCAATCACAGCTATTGCTCCTAAAATCGGTTGTACTCCTGAAACATTGCGTGTTTGGTATTTAAAGCATCTGGATCAACTAAATCCTGCCAAAGTACAACAGATATCTGATCAAGAAAAAATGAAGCAAATGGAACGTGAAATTAAAGAATTAAAGCGTGCCAATGAAATTCTACGTAAAGCAGCCGCTTTTTTCGCCCAGGCGGAGCTCGACCGCCCATACAAATAATGGTGGATTTTATCCATAACAATAAAGATCGATATGGTGTTGATGCGATTTGTAGGATTTTACCGATCGCAGCTTCAACCTATTACCGAACTTTAGATCTCGCTGACAATCCAGAACATCAAGCGAAACGAGATCTACATGATGAGCATCATGCTGAACAAATTAAACGAATTTGGAAGGAAAGTTCAGGTCGATATGGTGTACGTAAAGTCTGGCAAAAATTAAAACGTGAGGGTTATGTTATTGCACGTTGTACAGTTGCTCGATTAATGAAAAAGCTAGGTATACAAGGTGTTTGGCGAGGTAAGAATAAACAAACCACCCGTAGCCGAGATGACCAAAAACGGGCAGATGATTTAGTGAAACGTAATTTTAATGCTGATCATCCAAACCAACTATGGGTGGGTGACTTTACCTATATTCAAACTCATTCAGGCTGGGTATATACCGCATTTGTTATTGATGTGTTCTCACGAGCAATTGTTGGATGGAAAGTATCGACACGGATGAATACAGATATGGTGCTCGATGCATTGGAGCAAGCATTGCACGATCGAGGCATGCCAAAGAATGTGATTCATCATTCCGATAGAGGTGTTCAATATCTTTCTATTCGCTATACCAATCGTTTAGAAGCTGCAAATTTACGAGCATCAGTCGGTACAACTGGTGATTCATACGATAATGCTCTGGCTGAAACGGTGAATGGCTTATACAAAACAGAGGTGATTGAATATTTAAAAGCAGATTGGCAAGGTTTAGCAGATGTACAACTTGCGACACTAAACTGGGTAGATTGGTTCAATAAAAAGCGTGTACACAGTGCACTGGGTTATGTATCGCCTTTTGAGTTTGAAGCAATGTACTATGATAAGATTAACCCGTTAGGTCAGGTGGCCTAACTTAAATAAAAAAGTCTCCGACAAACCTGGTACGGTTCAGATAGCTTCAAAGTTTGCGCACATAGACTTATCCCTTTTTATTCTTTGTAATCATCGCTCAAATAATAACCCAACTAAGAATAAAATGATTTCAAAACAATTTAGTATCGTCAACGCAGTGCTCACATAAGAATTTGCAGTATTAAACCTAAAAACAGTGAGTTTTACATATCTATAATTGATACTCAGCTCTACAAGTCATATTTATTTATATAAGCTATACTGGTGATGGAATCGCTATGACTAATAAACAAACGCAAGAGTCCAATCCTCAAAAAGAATCAAACGATGACAAGGGTGATCAGAAAACCTATCAGAATCCGGATCCCCAAAAAAAACCTAATGAAGAGCCCGAGAACCCGCTTAAAGAGCAGAAGTAGATCAAAAAGCCCTCGTCGAGGGCTTTTTGAAATCAAATGCTTACACTACTTTTAATCTCAAATAAATTCATGCTGGAATAGCTGCGACAACTTTTTCTCTATCCCACAAACGGTGATTTTGAATAGCTTGTTTAAATTGATCTTGGATCTCTTTAAAATTTTGAGTAGAGAATAGAGCTGCATCCTTACTGAGCTGAAACTCATCTATTAAAGCGCATTTATCACCGAGGAAAACAATAGGTTTGAGATGCTTATATGTCTCTAATACATAATGTTTAGAAACTCCATCAGCCTTAAATACTTCTAAATTATTCCCATCAACCACGATTACGGCATCATAAGTCACTGAAGGCTCGCCATTTTGTCTCCCATCTACTGGTATTTCATTGCCATCACTAGATTTAACAGGGGCTGCTTTCGGTGCTAAAGTTTCCACAATAGCTTTTTCTGCTTCAGCCCATATTTTAATATCATCTATTGATGACGCATTTACACCGTTATGAACGAGCAAGGCAATTTTTCGCTGTTTAATATCAGATGCAGGAAAAGATGAGGTACTTAATCTTTTCGAAGATGCAATTACGGGTTGGTGCAGACTATCTTGCTGTTTAGGGGGAGTTTTAATACCTAGCTCTTTCGCAACATATTCAGCTAAGTCCAAGTCAATATTAGCTAAGACAGCGTAAACTACACGTCTGCGGATATCTTCCGATTTAACCTTAGATAATTCAAAAGAATATGCATCCTTAATATGCTGTTGTTCATGTTTTTCCAAACTATGGTAGTGCATTGTGGCTTGCGAGAAATGATCAGCGAAACTTTCTGGTCGAACTCTTAGTTTGCTGCCTTGTACTTCTTCAGGATGTGTCTTGAAGGCACCACTGTCATTAGGTGATTCTCTTGGCCAATTTTCATCAACAGAATTAGGTTCATAATTTGCCTTTCCTTTATAAACTTCGTGATTAGCATAACCACCTCGTCTATTCGTATGAAAAGGACAAACGGGTTTGTTAATTGGAATTTGATTAAAATTTACCGTACCTAGTCTGTGTAAGTGAGTATCCGTATAGCTAAATAGCCGTCCTTGTAAAAGGGGATCGTTACTAAAATCTATACCTGAGACAATATTTGCAGGACTAAAAGCAACTTGTTCTGTTTCTGCGAAAAAATCATCTGTATTTTTGTTTAAAACAAATTTACCTAGTGGAGTGACTGGTACAAGTTCTTCTGGGATTAATTTTGTAGCATCTAAGACATCAAAGTCCCATTGTTTTGCATCTTCTTCAGAGAAAATTTGTGCGCCTAATTCCCATTCCGGGTAATTGCCACGCTCAATAGCATCCCACAGATCACGTCTGTGAAAATCGGGATCTTTGCCATTAATTTTTAAGGCTTCATCCCAGACGACTTGAGCTACCCCTTGCTTTGGAGTCCAATGGAATTTCACTAAGAATGCTTCATTATTCTTATTAATCAATCTAAATGTATGAACACCAAAACCTTGTATAGAGCGTAGATTTCTTGGAATTGCTCTATCAGACATTATCCAAGTAGTCATATGTGATGCTTCGGTGTTTAAAGAAATAAAATCCCAGAAAGTATCATGGGCAGATTGACCAGTTGGAACTTCATTGGCATCTTCTGGTTTTACTGCATGAACAAAGTCCGGAAATTTAATAGCATCCTGAATGAAGAAGACAGGGATATTATTCCCCACCAAATCATAATTTCCTTCTTCAGTATAAAATTTTATAGAAAAACCTCGTACATCTCGAACGACATCAGCCGAACCTCGCCCACCTTGAACTGTAGAAATACGGACAAAGATAGGAGTCCGATTATTTGTGTCCGTTAGGAACTTAGCTTTAGTCCATTTTTCATTACCGGTATAAGCTTGAAAGTAACCATGAGCACCGACCCCTCGAGCATGTACAACACGTTCTGGAATACGCTCACGATCAAAATGAATAAGTTTATCCCTTAGAAGAAAGTCCTCGAGAAGAGTAGGGCCTTTCTCATTAATTTTTAGACTATTTTGATTATCAGCTACGGGAACACCTAAAGAAGAGGTAAGGGTTTTACCTATAGGATCCACGTATGCTTCCTCAGAAAGTTGGTCAATTTTTGGTGTATTTGATTCTTTCATATCACATTCTCTTATACATTTGCTTTATAACGTTTTATGAAAATAAGTATTTATTTTCACGTAAGTTAATGGCTTATTTGTTGACGGATATTTTGTGCTTATACAATTTAATAGGTTATCTACAATCGAATATGAGTTACTTGCAAGAAAACTCTTTTTTGGATCAAAGATACCCATATAAACTTTAAGTATTTACGCTTTGAGTAAGGTAAAGAAATGTGTATTTTTTGTTCGCTTAAACTATTCATTTTAAATAATATTGAATTAATCTAAGTCAAAACAAAAGCTTATTAATTTTGATATTCCTCACAATACAAACAGGATTTAGCCCATTTTGTATTTTGACAGCGAGGGCATTCTTCATTTAAATGATTTAAACGTTGGGTTTGACCACACAACATACAAGAATAAAAGTGATCGACATTATGATGATCTGCGATTTGGTATTCATCGGGAAACAGAGGAAGGCCCCATTTTATATTTTCTTTAGAATATGGGATCACGCTTAGGCAGCCATCAGTCTCAAGCAGTGCTATTTTAACTTGTCCGAGATGCTCTATTTTTTTTTGGCGCATTTCAGCAAAGAATTCATCGTATGAATACTTTTCTTGCTTAATATCTTCAACAATCAGTAAACCATTTTTGACGATGTATATAGGTCGACCTTCCAATACGGTCTCAATAGCATCGGATTTCATCATTAAATAAGTTGTTAAGCGATATAAAGCCATAATTACTGCAAAAACGATGACAGCATGTATGATCGGAACTTCTTCATAGAACATAGCATCGCCAGCAGCAGATCCTAAACTAAGAATAATTGCGATTTCAAAGATGGAAAGTTGTCTAACACCACGTTTACCAGAAAATCTTAAAACTAAGATAATCAGGAAGTACATCAAGACACTACGAAGTACAATTTCTGCTGCAAAAGTAAATGTAGTATCAGCTAATAGTATTTTTATAAAGTCCATTTTACACCTATTTAATTATTATTTAGATGTGCTGATAATGAGCCTAAAAGGCTCATTATCATTATATTGGCTTACATTTTGTCCCATGCATCTTTAATCGCATGTTTGGCTTGTTCCCACTTTAAGCGTGATTCAGCCTTTAGTTCTTCCCATTTTACTTTTAGATCACTTTCTGAATCCTCAAATCGTGCATCAGTACCACGCTCATTTCGGGCATGCTGACCTAATTCATAGGCTGAACGAAGATCACGGTCATAATCTACATCAGGAAGTTCTCGTTGGATATCGCCGTAATATGGGCGGTTTGAATAATCTGTACGCCAATCATGCTTGATTGGGTTTTCGTCTTGATGGTCATTGATAGTCATAATGAACTCCAATTCTATCCAACTAAGAATTCAAAAAAAATTCATAGTTGGATTTAATTAATGAATGAGTTTAAGAATTTAATAATATTATTCAACATGAAAAACTATTATTTCTGTTGAGCGTGTTGGTCATTTTTCTGGTTTTGGTTCGGTTGTTTTTGCTGATTCGGATTTTTTTGTGGTTGGTCTGGTTGCTGTTGCTGTTGTTGCTGATCTGGCTTTTTTTGCGGTTGATTTGGCTGCTGCTGTTGCTGATTTTTCTGCTGTTGATTTTGATTAGTCATTTTACTGAACCTCATAAGATTAGAATTAATCTACATTAATTAATCAGTAGATTTATTATTAATATCATAATTTGTGTTTTAAAAAACATCAGAGGTGTTACATTTTAATTTTTGAGTTAAATTGTGTTTGTTTTAAAGGTTTAGGTGTTGATAATAAATGGAAATATATATTTTGTTTTTTACAAAAGGCTAACAATGTTAAATTTTATTCTTAATTCAGATTTATATCTTTTTGATTGGATTTGTGTTTGTAATTTATTGATTTTTTTTAATTTTAAAAAAAAGAAAAATCCGTGTAGGATATCAACAGAATAACGACAGAAATAATAGCAGTGCTTGTACTTTCAATAAATACAGTTAACAATTTTATAAATTAGATAAAATGCTTTTTCACTAATTTTAAGCACCATATTTTTTTAATTTTAATGAATGTGATTGAAATCACATATAGTGAAATGTTTCTTTATTTCAAATATTATAATTATTTACTTAAATTTTTGTATTTTAAAACGGCTTTGTTGCACAAAGATTTGAAATGCAAAGCGCCCCTAATTGAGCCAAATTTAAGGCGTAACTTGGGTAAGTGGTCGACCTAATTCCGTAAATCTGTTAAGGACTGCTACACGTGCATGGATCTCATTCACTTGGCTATCAAAACTCCTTGCACTGAGTTTATCTCCTAATAATTTGATGCAATGCATCTTAGTTTCCACCAAACTGCGGCGATGATAGCCTGACCATTTTTTCCATAATGTCCTGCCTAAACGTTTAACTGTTCGAAGTAATTCATTTCGCTCTAGCGAGCTACTCTTTGTATCTTTCCATGGTTTCGCATTTTTTCTAGGTGGAATCACCGCATGTGCTTGCCGATCTGCAATGACCTGACGGCATTGCTTGGTGTCATAAGCTCCATCGGTATAAACAGAGTCAATCTGCTCATCTTGTGGAATCTGATTAAGTAAATCACCAAGCACCTGTGAATCACTGACATTATTGGTTGTGAGCTGAATAGCGCGTATTTGTAGGGTTTTGGCATCTATACCAATATGTAGTTTACGCCATTGGCGACGATATTCAGCTCCATGTTTCTTGCGTTTCCATTCGCCCTCACCTAGAAACTTCATGCCTGTAGAGTCTACGAGTAGATGCAGTCCATCGCTACTTTTTTGATAGTTAATCGCAATATCAATATGTTTTTGTCTTCGACAAAGCGTACTGTAATCTGGTGCGGTCCAATTTAATCCACAAAGTTTAATCAGACTTTGAACAAAACCTGTGACCATGCGTAAAGAGAGTCTAAATAAAGATTTGATCATTAAACAGCATTGAATAGCCGTATCGGAGTAAGTTTGATTTCGACCTTGCTTGTTTTGTGGTTGTGCATACCACTGAGTGTTTGGATCAAACCAAATGGAAATGTTGCCCCGATTAATGAGAGCGCGATTATAGGAAGACCAGTTGGTTGTACGATAAGTTTTAAGAGTAGGTTTATTCATTTTGAAATTATAGGACTGAATAAACCTTATAGGCTAGGTTTGTGCAACAAAGCCTTTTAAAACTAAATAAACTAAAGGATTACATTTGTTAACGTTTCTTTTCAAAGTTGTTAATTAATTAAGTACAAGTGTCAATTATGTTGGTATAAGTTATTTACCGCGAGAGAATTATAATGCCTACTGCAGTAAAAGAGAGAATTTTAAATTTAATAACCGATGCCCATCAGAAATATTTTGAAATAACACAATTTTTCTTAGATCCATCAATGTCACGTTCTGAAAAAGAGTTGAAAGCTTATCATTTCCTAGAAAACGAAATACTTCATTTGGATAGTGATTTCTCTGATTTTCCTACTAATGTTGATCAATTGGCAGTCTGGATGCAGAAACATAATAAAACGCAATGCTTGCATTACAAAGAGTACTTAGAAAGGCGTGAAAATGGGAGTGCAAGGGAGTTTTTTGGAACTACAAGTAAAGCTTATGAATTTTTATACAAAGTAGCACCGACCAAACGTGTAGACGGTGCTTGGCTTTATAGCTTTACGCAGTACTGGAATGATCCAGCTTTTAGAGACTTTATACAGATATATGTTGAGGAGTTGGGGTTAGGTTCTAGTCAAAGTAACCATGTAAAAATTTTCAATAAATTACTTCTATCACTTGGTCTTCATCAATTTTCAATGAATTTACCTGATGAATACTATCACCAGTCAGCAATACAATTGGCTTTAGCTTATGCTCCATCAGATTTTATACCCGAGATTGCAGGTTTTAATTTTGGATACGAACAACTACCACTTCATTTACTGATTACAAATTATGAACTTAAAGAGTTAGGTATTGATTCCAAATATTTTAACCTACACATTACAATTGATAACTTTGATAATGGACATGCTCAATTAGCTACAAATGCGATCAAATGTTTAGCCAAACGTTACCCAAATCAATCCGAATTTATTCGTAAATTAAAGATAGGCTTTTTATTGAATAATCGGGGAATTAGCTCAGTTCAAATAATAAAGAACCTAAATACTGAGCGAGTGGTTCTGGACATTTTCAAGAGCAAAGCTTTGGTTGGAAAGCACATGCATAATGAGAAATGCAAGTTTAAGAATAAGTCTGTAAATTCATGGCTATCAGAAGAAGATCAGGTTGAGGAATTCATTCTTGAGCTAATAAAAATAGGATGGATTAAGCTTAACGAAGATCCTGAACATAGCCGATTTTGGAAAATGATCAATGATGAAGATGGGAAAATGTTTGGAGTTTTCTCTGCTGCAGAAAAAGCTTTTATTTATGATTGGATTGCTGGTGCTAATTCAAGTAGACGCATTAACCCAGTAAATACAGAATATATAAAAAACTTTATAGAACTAAATGATTTTAGTTATTTGTCAGAAAAGGAATTATTGCTGTTACAGCAGCAAATTCAGATATCTACAAATACTGGACATAAAATTAGCAAATTGATGCCATATTTAGCTCCACATCAACATCACCAAGAGATTGGTTTATGGGCTACGCAAAAAGTAGTTGAATATATTTTCCCATTCTTAGGCAGTAATTTTAAATAAGAGTAGGCTAACTTATTAATTTATACAGAATAGATGTAGTCTATGACAAATAGATTGCATCTCGCTATTTTTTACACGTATGAAATGAAACACCTTTGATTCAAACGGACATTGCGAAGGCTTAGGGCTTTTTTGAAATTACTTACAAAGAAATAAAGAGTACGATCAAATTCTAGCAGTACTCTTTATTTTACGATAATTTAAATAGCTTGCCATTGTTGTTTAACTTCTTCTGAATTTTTAATCAGAACTACTTTGTCATCTTTGACCTCACCAATCCATGCCGTTGGGATCAGATGATGCTGATCATTTTCATCACGCGTCAGTTTGAGTTGGCTATCACCTTCGAGATGATCAACTGTTCCGACTTTGGTACCACAAGAAGCAATTACATCTGAATGTTTTTTAATATCTTGAATATTTAAAGTACTCATTTCTTAAACCTCTTTTATAAACATTACAACACAGAAGCCTTTAAGCTACTGCTTATTTCCTCATAATTGTTGGATTTTAAATAATCCTTACATGATGATTTTATAGATTCACTTAAACCTACTATTTAGTTAACAATGAAACAAAAAGAAATAAATAGTTAAATAATTACGAATAATTATCTTTTCATTACAATTTATCTATTTAACTAAACAGATTATTTCAATTATTGTTTAAATAAACTCATTTGAATTAACATTTTAAGAATGAATAGAAAAATATTTATAAAAAGCTCAACTTTAGACATATTAAATCGCTTTGAGCAGTATTCAGCTGAAGAAAAGCTAACTCAACGTCCAATTGTGTTGAAACAGTTGATTCATTCTGTTGGACGATTGCCTGACCCTGCTTCGGGACAAACCTATCAACGCTGGCAAATTTTTGCCCAGATAGCTGGCTTTGACCTAAGTTTAGCAAAGCTTTTTGAGTCCCATTTTGATGCTTTAAGTATTTTGCATGAACTCGGTTATCAACATGAAATCAATGAGGAGACATGGGCTGTTTGGGCTGCCGATGGTGGACCCGTGCCGTTACAGGTCGAAAATGGGCTTTGTAATGGAATTAAGCCGTGGTGTTCAGGCGCTGAATTTATTCATAAAGCATTAATCAGTTTTAAAGATCAACAGGGGCAATCTCAGCTCTGCATTATTGACCTCAACCAATCCTTGATCACCATTGATCTGGCTCACTGGCAAGCTATAGGCATGAAGGGAACACAGACCGCAAGAGTCAATTTTCAAGAGATAGCAGTCAAACTCATTGGTCACCCCAATGACTACCTTGATCGGGTTGGTTTCTGGCATGGTGCTGCGGGTGTTGCAGCTTGCTGGTACGGTGCCGCGGTGCGGTTAGTGGATGAGCTACAACAAAGTTGCCTTAAAGCCCCTAATCCTTTTAAGAAAATGTATTTAGGGCGGTTGGTAACTCGACTTGCTGTAACCCGACAATATTTCCAATATATCGCGCAACTGATTGATAGCCAACCCAAGCTTAGCCATGAACGGGATGTACGGATCTTGCGTGCGCAGGCAGAACAAAGCTGTTTGGAGGTTATTGAAGGGGTAGGAAAAGCGCTTGGAGCACGGCCTTTTTGTGAACAAGCAACTTTTGCCAGCCTAATGGCTGATTTACCTGTATTTATTCGGCAAAGTCATGCGGCATTTGATGATGAGCAAATTGCTGAACGATGTTTACAGGAGCAAATATCATGGCAGATCTAAAACATCCTTTAGTCGAAGATCGTATTATTGAAGGGCATGGGACCTCCCGAGAACAATGGCTGCATGCATTTGAGCATCAGCCGCTTTCTCTACTCAATTTTAAAAAATTTCAATCCAAAAGAATCTTGATTGTCGCACCCCATCCCGATGATGAGATACTGGGGTGTGGCGGCTTGATGCAACAATTAATTATGTTGAATTGTCAGTTGGTGATCGTTGCCGTCAGTAATGGGACACAAAGCCATCCACATTCAACCAAATACAGCCCAGATCAATTAGATCAAATTCGCCCACAAGAAAGCTTGGCGGCTTTACAGTGTCTAGATATTTCTGAATATGTTCAACGTATTGCATTAAATTTACCAGACGGGCAGATTCATTTGCACAGGGAACATCTGTGGCAAGAATTAGACAAGTTGGTTAAAGCGGAAGATATTTTAATTTGTAGCTATGCACAGGATGGGCATCCAGATCATGAAGCGGTAGGAAAAACTGTACAGGCATTTGCTCTAGCTCATGACATGTCATATTTACACGTGCTGATCTGGGCTTGGCATTGGGCGCAACCACTAGATCCGCGTATCAACTGGCAAAAGGCTAGAGCTTACAACTTAACTCAGGCCCAATTAATCAAAAAACGTCAGGCCATCATGCAGTTTAAGAGTCAGATTGAAGCTGATGAAAGTACAGGCAATGCTGCGATTTTATCTCCAGCAATCATCGAACGTTTGTTAATGCCTTGGGAGGTTTATCTTTGTGAATGATTCTAGTCAATATTTCGAAGCCTTATATCATCACAATAATGACCCTTGGGGCTATGATTTACATTGGTATGAAGCTCGTAAAAGGCAGATTTGTTTGGCATTGCTCACTCAACAGCATTATTCATCAGTGTTGGAAATCGGCTGTTCCAATGGCCATTTAAGTGTACATTTAGCCAAACGCGCTGATCAGCTTTTATGTCTAGATTTTTCTGAACATGCTGTTCATTGGGCCTCTAAACGTTTACAGAATTTGAAGCATGTGAGCGTTCAACACCAAAAAATTCCTGAATATTTTCCTGAACAGAAATTTGATCTGATTGTCATCAGTGAAGTGGCCTATTACTTATCACGCACTGAACTTCATGAACTGATCTATCAGCTCAAAAACAGTTTAACGCCACAAGGTGAAATCCTGTGTTGTCACTGGCGTCACGCTATTCAGGATTTTGAACTAGATGCTTCTCAAGTCCATCATCATTTAAAACAATCTTTGTTGTTCACTCATTATTTAAGTCTGAATGATCCAGATTTCATTATTGATATCTGGACGGTAAATCCTTCATCTTTGGCAAAACAACAGGGCTTAATATGAAAATAGGTATTGTTATCCCAGCCCATAATGAAGAACAGAATTTATCCGCTTGTTTGCAGTCAATTGAACACGCTATACAGTATATAGGTCACGGTCAGGTCAAGATTCTAGTGGTTTTAGACAGTTGTACTGACCAGTCCCTCATGATTGTAAAGTCACATCAGATGAACTGGATTGAATGTAATTTTGCTTGTGTGGGCAAGGCCAGAGACCTTGGTATTAGGCAGCTAATCGATCAAGGAGTTACATGGGTCGCTTGCACGGATGCTGATACAATTGTAGATCCAGATTGGTTACTATGCCAAATGCGACATCAGCCAACAGATGCCATTTGTGGTATCGTTATACTGGATGATCTTAGTCACTTATCAATACAACAACAGCAGAAATATCTGACGCATTATCAGGACATGATGGATCATCAACATATACATGGGGCGAATTTAAGCTTTAGTGCCGAAGCCTATATTCAGGCAGGAGGCTTTGAACCTATTCCTTGTCATGAGGATGTCTCATTAATTGAAAAATTTATTAAGCAATGTTGCAAAATCACTTGGAGTAATTTGGTTCGGGTCACCACTAGCAGTCGATTAAATGGACGTGCACCTGAAGGTTTATCGTACTTTTTAAAACATTTATAAAATTGACCGAATTCGAGAGAGAAAGTTAATCCACAGCATTAGCGGGTGACATATATTATTCAGCTTTATAAATGAGCTACTTAATTCTGTCATCCTTACAAAATTTAAGTAAATTCATATCTTTGCCTAATTAAATTGAAAAGCTAAGAAGAAAAAGTGTTAAAAATAAATGCTTTAATTTTATTTTGATAAGTAATAATAAGTTGTTGATATATATAAATTTTATTTTTGTAAAAAATACTGTTTTTAGATTGGTTTTGTGTATAATTTCGTCATAAAAGCCTCTGTGGATTTATAGAACTTCTCTATAGATTAGCAGGGGTTTTTCTATGGCGATTTATCCGAGATGGACGCTCTGAGTTAATTTGTGTGGATGGTATTAAATGATCCTTTTTTCCAGAACTGCTCTTATTGATCCTGAAATTCAATTAAGTGCTCAACGTCTTTCAACTCGTTTTAGCTTTTTCGGTCTGGGTTTCGCCACGGCTGCATGGGCACCGCTGATTCCTTTTGCCCAGCAACGTTTACATTTTAATCATGCCGATTTTGGTTTGTTGCTATTATGCGGCGGCTTAGGTGCAATGCTAGCTATGCCTGCAACGGGTAAAATTGTTCAGCGTATTGGTTGTCGTGTGCCGATCGGTTTCGCTTTACTTTTGCTTGCCGTTTTATTGCCAAGCCTAAGCTTATTGAGCACGCCGTTAATGATGGCGATCACCTTATTCTTATTTGGTACAGCAGCAGGAAGTCTGGGCGTTGCTCTCAATATTCAGGCCGTAGTGGTTGAGAAAAATAGCTTAAAATCATTGATGTCTGGCTTTCATGGTATGGCAAGTCTAGGTGGATTAGCTGGGGTACTGACGATTACTGCATTGCTTGCTTTAAGTATTTCGTCTGTTATAAGCGCATTTGCTGTGAGTTTACTGTTGGTAATTATTGTTTTTCTTTCAGTGCCATACAACATAAAAGCTGTAGAAAACACCCTTCTTGAAGCGTCATCGAAAGTGAAAAAGTCGATACGCCAGCGTCTGCCACAACCTTTGATTATATTAATTGGTATTACTTGCTTCATCATTTTCATGACGGAAGGTGCGGCGATGGACTGGAGTGGTATTTATTTAACGCAACAATATGGAGTTAATGCCGCTTTTGCGGGATTGGCGTATACCTTCTTCGCGATTGCCATGACCACAGGACGTTTTACGGGGCATTATCTGATCCGTTATTTTGGTGAAAAAAAGCTATTAACTTTTAGCGCGATTTGTGCAACTTTAGGTTTGGTTTTAGTCAGTATCGCGCCTCATTGGTGGCTGGTTTTAGTGGGTTATACACTGGTTGGTACAGGTTGTTCTAACATCGTCCCGATCATGTTTTCCCGTGCTGGACGTCAGACGGTGATGCCGAGCGCAGTTGCACTGTCCTGTGTTTCGACTTTGGCTTATACAGGTATTCTGGTTGGACCTGCTTTCATTGGAATGATTGGTGAGCTGATTGGTCTAAAGACAGTATTTATGGCGTTATCTGGTCTATTATTATTGATTGTGGCTTTAAATCGGTTTACTTATGTGAAATAAGCATCATAGTGAATTGAACTGGCAATACTGGATATTATTGCCAGTTCCTTACAAATCGAAGTACTATAAATTTTGATAAATAGGGTTAACGTTACGCATTCCCAGGAATCTGAAATCCTGCATAGCGGTTTTGTTCTGTAAGTCGTTAAGAAATGCATTGCGCCAGTCATTAATATCAAAATCTTTTAAACCTTTCATTAGTTGTTTGTAGCGTGAAATACGTTCTTGTCGTGGCATTTCCAGTGCTGTTTTTAAAACATCGACCATTGCCGTTTTATCGGTAGGATCAACCAGTAGTGCTTCTGACATATGCTCTGCAGCACCTGCATATTTGGATAGAATAAGTACACCAGGATTTGATGGATTTTGCGCGGCAATATATTCTTTCGCGACCAGATTCATCCCGTCTCGTATTGAACTGATCCAGCACACATCGGCTTGACGATAGATTTGCATCAAATGATGATGTTTTATTGCATCATAAATACATTCCACGGGTTGCCACTCTTCCTTTGCAAATTCCTGATTAATCATCTCGATCTTAATCTTGAAACGCTCAAATAAACGTTGATAAGCTGGAACTTCCAAACGACATGGGCAAGCAATTTGTAAATGTTGAATATGCTGCTGATACTCAGGATATTTCTCTAAGAACTCTGCATAGGACAAAAAGCGTTCCAGTAAACCTTTTGAATAATCAATCCGATCTACGCCGATAATGGTTTTTGCAGCATTCAGCTCTACTGGACGGGTAAGGAAGTCTTGTACATCAATAAACTTATGGGCCGCTTTTTGAATCGCTGTTGGATTTACACCAATTGGGTAGCATTTAATTATGGTTAAACGTTGATGGTAGCTTAACAAAGTTTGTTGAATTTTCTGTGCGTTCAATAAAGATGTGCATACTTGCATACACACTTTTTGATCTTTATCTGTTTGTAGACCCACCACATCGTATTGGCATAGATCCTCAATCAATTGTTGAGCACATGGAATTTTTTGCCAGATAAATAAAGGTGCAAAAGGAATGTGCAGGAAAAATCCAATTTTATTCTGCATACCGAGTTCACGGCAATATTTCGCCACACTTAAAAAATGATAATCATGAACCCAAATGGTATCGTCTGGATCTGCAATTTCGGCAAGTTTTTGAGCGAATAAAGAATTTACTTTTTGATATCCTTCGTATTCTGATGTTTTAAACTCAATCAGGTCTGAACGATAATGCATGGCAGGCCAAAGTGAATTGTTGGCAAACCCTGCATAATAATCTGAATATTGAGAATTTGTTAAAGGGCAGGTGACATAATCAACTTTATCCTTCCGAAAAATATTAAAATGTACTTCCTCTTGCTTATGAACTCGTTCGCCATTCCATCCGAGCCATACACCACCAATATCATCTAATGCATCTTGTATAGCGACTGCAAGCCCACCTGCGGTAGTTTTTTGCCCGTTGGGAATACTGACTCGATTCGATAAAATAATTAATTTAGACATGTTTTCTCTCCATCTAAGTTGTTGTTACCCTTAAAATTGTTATCATGGTTTCGAATATGGTCTAAAAATAATTCTAAAAAATCATATACTTGCTTTGTGTCTTTAAGCTGGTATTTGGCATGGGTAAGCCCTTGACCGACTTTGATTGAGATGCCATCTTCCAACTGATTCACAAAATAAAAACCATCTTCGTCCGTAAAGTCATCACCAATGAAAATTGGTGTGTAAACCTCATACTGGTTTAAATGAGCTAAAACTTCCTTGATTGCCAAGCCTTTATTGGCTTGAGCGGGTATTAATTCATAAACGAATTTCCCTTGAATTAATCTTAGGTTGGGGAATATCTTTTGAGCTTCTAACATTATTTTTTTTGCTATATCTTCTAGCTCTGGAGCTTTCCTATAATGCAACGCAATTGATGATTTCTTGTTTTCAATCAGTAAACTTGGATAGGCGATACATGCTCGAGCTAAAATTTTGTGAATATGTGAAATTTCTAAGAAACCCTTTGGTGTACGTAATTCTTTTTCATTTCCAAGATATATTTCTAATCCATGCAATGCAGCAATTGGAAGATCAAGGGATTCAAATAATTTACGTGCAGAATCAATGTCTCGTCCTGTCACAGCTATAACAGGAATTTTATTTGAAATAATTTGTCTTAAAATATTTAAAGTCTTAGTCGGAATATAACTGTTAGTAGGATCTAATTGAAAATCAGATAAAGTTCCATCTATATCTAAGAATAGACATGGCTTATTGTAATTTGAGTTAAGCTTGTCTCTTAATAAAGAGTTCAAGTATTCTAATTGTGAAATTGATTCATCTATTATATTTCTCAATTTTAGTATCTCATATTTCAATTATATTTTATTATAGGTTGATATTTTTTTTATAATACTTAAGTTGTCAATAAGCAAACACAAGTAGAACGTAATTTACATCAGTAATGCTTAGAATACATGGTAAATATTTCTTACATTTTTAATAAGAATTCATTTTTTATATTTATTATAGCTTTGCTACACAAAGATGTATAAGTTGAAGTCGCTTTATTGCATAAACCTATTCTTGAAGGCTTCTTCAGCAATATAATTTTCAAATGAAGAAGCCTACACACAAAATCTACCGCACAACCAATTGGCCCGCATATAACCGAGCTCTCATTAATCGTGGGAATATTGCCATTTGGTTCGATCCAAAGACCTAGTGTATGCACAATCACAAGGCAAGCATGGTCGAAATCAAACTTACTCTGACACCGCTATTCAATATTGTTTAATGATCAAATCCTTATTCCATCTAATGTAGACCAAAAAGTAAAATAAAATTTTCCCATATTATTAACTTATTATTCCTTAAATGTCTCATTCAAAGCTTGTTGTACAGCATCAACACGTGTTTTACAGGCTTTGTATGCCACCATAGACTCTTCAACGATTTTCATTAAATTGTCGATGTCTGGCTCTTCCTGTGACTCCAATAGCTCGGCATTCTTTTTAAGGACTCCATAGCCTTCCTTGAAAGAGAGTTCTTTTTTACTCATTACTAATTACCTTCGTTACATTTGCTTGAATGGTGCCATCCTGTAATTCGACCTGGATGCTATCACCTGAAATCTGTTGAATAGAGCGAATAGCTTTTCCTTCACTACGAACAATTCCGTAGCCTTTAGCCATCACGGTTCTTGGATTCTGAATTAGGGTTTCCCGCAGCAGTGATTCGACTTGATTAGTTGCCAGTTTGATCTGTTGCTGGGCTAAATAATGTAGGGTGCTTAGCATCAAATCTACGCTCTTATTTGCTTCATTAATCTGTCCATGCGCAAGCGTCTTAATCACTCTCATGTATTGATCATTTTGGCTTTGGTACGCCGTGATTTGATGTTGGGATAATAGCTTAATGGTTTGGAATAAATCTAAGACATCCTGAGTCCGTTCAGCAATTAGATTACGAATGCCACTAATTACCTTACTTGGTGTATCAAAAGAACGGTTTGCAACTTCATCCAATATCGTACGGTCTTTCTCGTGACCAATGCCGACCCAAATCGGAACGGTTCGTTTGGCCAACAATGCTGCTAGTTCATAATCATTTAAATAGGCAAGGTCGTTTACAGCACCACCGCCGCGAATAATCACAATGAGATCAGGTGGTGTATTGAAATCGGTAGCCCATTGTCTGAGGCCATTACTTAGAGAGGTGATAATACTTTGCGCAGCTGTGTTCCCTTGGAATGTTGCTGAGTAGTACTTGAAATGACATACATCAGATTTTTCTAAAGCATCAGCATCTTTTTTGAAGTCACCTAGACCTGCAGCATTTTCAGGAGCAATTACCAGGACATTCTGAATATCAAAAGGAGTAGGGACGAGCTTGTTTTTATTTAATAGGCCTTCAGAGGTAAGTCTTTCTAAAATTTGTTGATAGTGCCGTGCAATGTCTCCAAGCGTATAGCTTGAATCAATATCTTCAACATTCACCGAAAAGCCATACTGAGGATCAAACTTGGCTCTAACTTTTAACAAGACATTTAAATCCTTTGAAAGCTCTACACCGCTTTCTCTTTCAAACTTAAGCACCATTTTCTGAGCTATAAATTTCCAGATGGTTCCTTTACAACTCGCTATAACTTTGTCGGTACTTTCATCCTTTTCAGCTAACTCAAGATAGTAATGTCCGCCCTTAATATTTAGATTACGGATCTCAGCTTTCACCCATACAGGCTCATTGAAAGTAATTTGAATTACTTCCTGTACTGTGGATAGATAATCACTAAGAGAAAACTGAGGTTCAGACATTAGGTCAATTATTTTAAGTGGTTAGATGAATAGTATTAAAGCAAAGCTATAAGTGCAAATTGAGAATATGCTCACTTGACCTTGATCAAGGTATATGGCATATTTCTTCTATAGTGGACGTACATATGGAAATTCACTTAATTACCGTAAAAAGCTCATCATTTGATGGGCTTTTTTTGTTACTAGATAATTTGGTATAAAATGCGAATGAGATCTCAATATAAACCAAGTATATTATTTGGTATTAAGTTCTCCATGGTAGTTAATATCAGTTTATACCTGCACCTTCCCCAAGTTGCAGGTTTTTTTTTCTTCATTTTTTATTCGATTAATGATTTAATTATTTTGTTGTAAATAAAAACAACGATTCCTTGTTTCGGCGCAAAAGACCAAGGGGAAAGCCTTACAGAAATGTAGGGCTTTTTTAATAGGAGCTTAACTTAATCGTATTGGTATAAATTTTAATTTTTTATCAGATGCTTAGTCGATAAAGTGCGTTCAAATAATTGCGCTTTTTTGTTCTGATATATTTTAATCATTACTGGCTTTGTTGCACAAAGATTTCATAACTATATGATTTTAAAAGTTTTGATAATTTTATGATCTAAAATTAAATTTATTTAAATCAGATGCTTACATATTTATGCAACAAAGCCATCATTACTTACAACAAGAAGAATAGAAATGAATATTTGTATCGGTGGTGATTTAGATGGCAGGGTAATAGTGCTTGATAAACCATGTTTTAATGCTAAAAAAGTAAACAAGACAAAAGCAGAAAACTACATTAAGCAAATGTATGTCATACATGGTGACGTCTATTATTTTTGGCGTGATGCTGAGCTTAAATTGTTGGAAGTTACTCAACGTATAGAGATCTTACTGGCAAAGACTAAGCGAAAATCGATTTAACTGTCCCTGATAGTAAGTTTTTTATTGTCTTTATCCGTAAAAGAAATTAGTTTAAATTGAACCAATTGTTAAAATAATTATGAGAACGGAAAAAATGAATAGAAAATTTGAACTACATGTGATTAGCCAGATCTATGACTTTTTAGTTGAAAGAGAGGCGTTTACCTCACTAAACCTTGATCGTAAAGTTACGGAGTTTTTTCGGGAAGTACATGTAGGGCGAGAAGAAGATTTTACAATTCTTGAATCAAATAAAATCTCAGGAAACTTTGGTGAAGTTTCCTATATCAATTTATTGAATGTCCCTAATTTCAACGATAAAGATAAATTTCTGAAATGGGCACATAAAGCTTTAAATTTATAAGTTGTAATAAATCAGTGTAATTTAATAGGAATTGTTTCATTGTTTAACAAATTCAATTACATAAATAATAATGTGGTTACATTATGAACAGTAATTCATCAGAAGGCGGTTAGATAAATACAAATCACAGTGATATGTTTGAATCAAAAGTTCTACATGGATGGAATTAAAGATGAAATTCTTAACTTTGGTGAGCATAGGTGCGGTAGCAAGTTTCTGTTTATTGTTAAAGAGTCACACTACTGAAAATTCATTTCATTCAAACTTCGATAGAGGTGGTCCCACATGTTTGAACAACTAAAAGCTTATTTATAAGTGATACTCTGCTCTAGTTAAGCTACCTTATTTTGTTGTGGTAGCTGGTCATAGTAAAACTCATCTGGAGTCATTTTGTCCAGACTCGAATGAGGTCGTTTCAAATTATAAAATTCAAAATATGCGTTTAATTGCTTCTTCGCATCCAAAACATTGCTGTAGGCTTTGAGATACACCTCTTCATATTTAACGCTCCGCCATAATCGTTCAACCATCACATTATCAACCCATCGACCTTTACCATCCATACTGATTTGAATGCCATTTGATTTCAATACATCAATAAATGCATCACTGGTAAACTGACTGCCTTGGTCTGTATTAAATATTTCAGGTCGACCATATTTTTCAATAGCTTCATTTAATGTTTCTATGCAAAATGTAACCTCCATACTAATCGATACTCTATGCGCAAGTACCTTGCGGCTATGCCAATCAATCACAGCACATAAATAAACAAAGCCTTTTGCCATAGGGATATACGTTATATCCGTAGACCACACTTGATTACTGCGCTGAATAGCCAATCCTTTGAGCAGATATGGATATTTGCGGTGAGCTTGATTAGCCTGGCTTAAATTTGGTTTGCAATATAACGCATTAATGCCCATTTTCTTCATTAAAGTACGTGTATGACGTCGTCCTATATGATGTCCTTGACGATTCAACAAATCACGCATCATCCGGCTACCTGCAAAAGGGTATTGCATATGTAACTCATCCATACACCGCATTAGCTTCAGATCTGATGCACTCACAGGTTTTGGGCGATAGTAATAACAACCACGGGAGACTTTCAGCAGCTGAGCTTGCTTAGATACTGAAATCTGAAGTGAGTCATCGATTAACTTTTGTGGTTGAAGCGGCCCAGTTTCTTCAACACACCTTCTAAAAAATCAATTTCTAATGCCTGCTCACCGATTTTTGCATGTAGTTTTTTTAGATCGATGGGTGGTTCTGTTGGAGCTTTTGATTGATCGAAAGCTTGCGAGGAAGCTGAAATCAGTTGATTTTTCCAGTCGATAATTTGGTTTTGATGAACATCAAATTCAGCACTCAATTCAGCAAGTGTTTTTTCTGCTTTAATCGCAGCAAGTGCTACCTTAGCTTTAAAATCATTTGAATGATTTCTTCTTGGTCTACGTGCCATAAAATACTCCATATATTGATGTTTATAACATCATTTGGGGAGCAAAATATCACTTATAAGTGTTGTTCAAATTTCCTGATCCACCTCTGATAAAGTTGTTCGAAATGCTGTCTTACAGGGATTCATATAAATATAGATGCCTAAGATATATAGCTTTTAAGTACTTAAAGGAGAAATAAGATGATCAGATTATTAATGTGTATATTTGGCCTTCATGGTGCTAGAGAGATTGATTACACCAATGACCAAAAAGAAATTTGTGTATGCCGAGAGTGCTTGAAGAAAGTCAAGAGTCCTTATAAACAGGTATAATTTCTTTTTATGAAAAGACAGTCTAAAAAATCTGAGCATATAACCTCAAATTGGACAACCGAGCAAGATAGTTTCTTAATTGAAAATAGTTTTATGGTGATTGAGCAGCTTATCAATCATCTGCCTTTTACTGAAGATGAAATTATTAAGCGTAAAGAGGTACTAGGTCTCACTAGAAGACATAGACAGATGCGTAAATTTTTAAGCAATCCATCTTAAGAGAGTTCTAAGCCTCTATTTTTTTAAAACGGATCAGACATAAAAGACCCCGTTCGATATCTATTATTCGCGGAGGTTTTTTTCTCTTATGGATGTTGTTATACAACTTTATACACTTAATTAACGTCACAGTTACTTTTATAAAATCTCTTACATGTCTATCCCTAGAATTTGTGATAATTGTTTGCATTTAGAGTCAAATGCATTCTTAATGACTAGAGCATTAAATAGAACAATAGAAGGAGATGGATATGACCTCGCAAGAAGTACTCGTATTTTCAGCCTCAGCATTTGGTCTCACATTACTCATTTATGAGTTTGGACAGATGTCCATGATGTTTAGTTAAACCACCTTCGGGTGGTTTTTTATTGCAAGATATAACTACATCACAATATGGATAGAATATGTAAACTGGTTAAATTTTAGTGTAATTATGAATTTACAATATTTACTGGAAGTTTCGTTTACGTAACAAACGAGTAATTAATGGCTTTGTTGCATAAATATGTAAGCATCTGATTTAAATAAATTTAATTTTAGATCATAAAATTATCAAAACTTTTAAAATCATATAGTTATGAAATCTTTGTGCAACAAAGCCGAACAATGAGACCAATTTCTTCACAAGAAATGATTAGTGCTGCAAAATTTATATTGGACAGATTGAAAGCTAATGACGTAACTCAATATGATGCTTTGGTACAAAGTACTAAAGACATACGTGAATAATTAATTTAATCATTAAAGAAGATGATATATCTGAGTGGCCTACTAGAAATAAGAATGAATGGTAGGCTACGAATAAGAATAGATGGTAGGTTTATATAGGAATATGCAATAATTCATGTGCTCCAGCTATCTACAATATTTGCCCAATCCTGAAGCATCTTTCTACGATCAGTCAAATATTTCGCATGGTTATATGAAGCGCGGGTGAATCGTACCGGGTTTGTCGGAGAGTCAATATTCTGAGAGACTATCCCGATGACAAAATTAAAATATACCCCCGAAATTAGAGAAAGAGCGGTTCAATTACTAATTGAATCTGAAAAAGATTATCCTTCTACTTGGGCAGCAATCACAGCTATTGCTCCTAAAATCGGTTGTACTCCTGAAACATTGCGTGTTTGGTATTTAAAGCATCTGGATCAACTAAATCCTGCCAAAGTACAACAGATATCTGATCAAGAAAAAATGAAGCAAATGGAACGTGAAATTGAAGAATTAAAGCGTGCCAATGAAATTCTACGTAAAGCAGCCGCTTTTTTCGCCCAGGCGGAGCTCGACCGCCCATACAAATAATGGTGGATTTTATCCATAACAATAAAGATCGATATGGTGTTGATGCGATTTGTAGGATTTTACCGATCGCAGCTTCAACCTATTACCGAACTTTAGATCTCGCTGACAATCCAGAACATCGAGCGAAACGAGATCTACATGATGAGCATCATGCTGAACAAATTAAACGAATTTGGAAGGAAAGTTCAGGTCGATATGGTGTACGTAAAGTCTGGCAAAAATTAAAACGTGAGGGTTATGTTATTGCACGTTGTACAGTTGCTCGATTAATGAAAAAGCTAGGTATACAAGGTGTTTGGCGAGGTAAGAATAAACAAACCACCCGTAGCCGAGATGACCAAAAACGGGCAGATGATTTAGTGAAACGTAATTTTAATGCTGATCATCCAAACCAACTATGGGTGGGTGACTTTACCTATATTCAAACTCATTCAGGCTGGGTATATACCGCATTTGTTATTGATGTGTTCTCACGAGCAATTGTTGGATGGAAAGTATCGACACGGATGAATACAGATATGGTGCTCGATGCATTGGAGCAAGCATTGCACGATCGAGGCATGCCAAAGAATGTGATTCATCATTCCGATAGAGGTGTTCAATATCTTTCTATTCGCTATACCAATCGTTTAGAAGCTGCAAATTTACGAGCATCAGTCGGTACAACTGGTGATTCATACGATAATGCTCTGGCTGAAACGGTGAATGGCTTATACAAAACAGAGGTGATTGAATATTTAAAAGCAGATTGGCAAGGTTTAGCAGATGTACAACTTGCGACACTAAACTGGGTAGATTGGTTCAATAAAAAGCGTGTACACAGTGCACTGGGTTATGTATCGCCTTTTGAGTTTGAAGCAATGTACTATGATAAGATTAACCCGTTAGGTCAGGTGGCCTAACTTAAATAAAAAAGTCTCCGACAAACCTGGTACGGTTCACACGATTACTATCTCAAGTGGTGGGTACTGCAAAAACCACAACTTGATTTTGATTACGTGATGGTAGATGAAAGCCAAGATAGTGACCAATTAATACTAGATGTACTCAAACGTCAAAAAGCAAAAGTTATTTTTGTTGGAGATCCATACCAAAGCATTTATGGCTTTAGGGGTGCGAAAGATATTTTACAGAACCTAGATCTTGAAGCATTGTACTTAGAGCAGTCGTTTCGGTTTGGTAATGCAGTTGCAGATATAGCTAATCTACTTCTCAATAAACTTTTTGGTGAAACCCGACAGTTAAAAGGTTTACCAAGTAAAACGTCAAAAGTTACCACTTTCAGTACATCAAGTTATGCACCATCTTCATTGAACGCGATTATTTGTAGAACAAATGCTACGGCTTTTGAATACTTTTTTAAGTTTCATAGCTACCTTAATGGCGAAAAGAAAATACGTCTTGAGGTTGATGGAAAGCGCAGTAAAGATATTTTCAGTGGTATTTTTCAACTGAGAGCAAATAAACGGCCAACGTGTAAAGAGCTTCAAAACTTTTCTTCCTACCAAGAGCTTGTGGACCATATACAAGTGTTTGGAGAAGTGGAGGGGGCAACTACAGAATTAAAAACCTTTCTGGATCTAACAAACCAATACTCATGGCAAGTGATTGAGTGGGCGTTAGAAAATAGTATGGCTGATGATGAAACTGACCCAAAAAATACTTTGGTCATTAGCACATCACACAAGAGTAAAGGTTTAGAGTGGGATAATGTCCTAATCGCAAAAGGGTTTAACTATAAAATTCTCGATAAAAAGCTAATGATTTCTGCAGATGAAAAACGGCTGTTGTATGTGACCGTAACACGAGCCAAAAACATATTATTTACAGATGGCATTAATGATTTATTGGAACACTTAAATTCAAAAAATATGGAGATTTCAAATGCCTAATCAAGTTGAAGTTCTGCAAAATAGAGTGTTTCAGGCATGTCACAATGCTAGTTATATTCGCGGAGAGTTTCATCACGAACCGTATATCATGGAGCTAGTTAAGAAAAAGGGCTCACAGGTCGCAGATATAATCACACCACTTCTTGAAATGTTTCATCTAATTGAAAAGGAAACAAAGTCAAACTTTAGTTTCACAGAAGATTTTAATTTCAAGCAACGCCATTTTGAACCAGGTGTTTTTCTCAAAACTAAAGAGATATTAAATGGTGTAGAAACGTTCGATGGCCTAGCTATCGTTGATATTCCTTCAGGATCTTTTAGAAGCATTGTCATAGATTCAGGCGGTGGAATTGCTTCAAGTAAACATACAATTGAGCAGTTTAAGGAATTAAAGGGGAGATATTTAATTCCATTTTATTTTGATGGAATCTACGTGCACCCTCACTGTTATGCATATTTTTTCATCGAAAATGATATTAAGAGGGTGATGCCCCTTGAGGCTTATGATTCAAGCAAAGTAGGAAATGAGCAAAACATGGGCTTGCATTGGGTAGAAGAAGCAATTGAATACGGTAATCTTCACTTTGGGTTTGAAGTTGAAACACCAGATACCGAAACAATTATAGAAAAAGTCTAAAACCAAACGACAAAAAAGGGCATCTTATAGATGCCCTTTTTATGTTTTGAAATTAATAAGAAAGGTCGATTGCCACTTGTGCTAAAGATGTAAAAGCAGAGGATTCACACATATAAGATTGACGAATAAAAAACGATGGATTGTATGAACTCACCATAGTTTGACTATCACAGTTTTGGCTAAATTTAATATGTTGTATATTGATTGCTTGCCAAGCTGCAGCATTCTTTTGACTTTCCGCACGAACGTCTTTGATGAAACGTGTTAATGATTGGTTGTACGGTGTATTGCACTTAAGTTCTGGTGAACCGTACTCAGAATCACGCGCTTCATTATAATTAAATACGCATTTTTGATACTCGGCTTGTACCTTGTTATAAGCTTGAATAGCTTCAGCTTTGGTCTTATAACCAGCGTTGGCAGATGACGTAATAATGGTAGCAGCACATATCAAAGCTAAACTTAAAAACTTTTTCATAATCTGATCCTTTATTACTTCATTAATGCCGGAATAAACATTGCCCAACCTAATTTGTTGGTCGCTTTACATTGCATGCTTAGTGTTTTGTACTTTGCAGTCTGGCCAGCGTATAACTGATCGCAGTTAGCAAGTAACTGAGTAAAGTTTCGATTGTGATCAGCTAGAACACGCGGAGCTTCTTCATTATTAATATATTTAGAAGCAAGGCTACCAAGCTGACTTGCGCGGTTATAAACATTTGTATAGCAATTTAGGTGTTTTGCATCAAATGGATCGTTAGAAACCGCAGCACATTTAACGTTTACTAAGCGCAGTTTTTCAAGTTCAGCACGAATAGAGTCTGAGCTAGTATTAGCACTAGCATTAAAAGATGCACATGCTAAAAGGCTAAAACCCAATAAAGACAAAAATCTGTTTTTCATAATATTTCCTTTAATTGCTCTATTAAGGGTATTCAGAATAGTAAGGACATAAACGCATAACAATACCTTCAAATGTAACGGCTTCACCTAAAGTCACAACACCATCACGAGGGTTTCTATCAAGGTTTCTGTTCGCATTATATTCACGACTAGGACTTTTATATGGTCCACCTAAAACTAGAGCATAAAACCCAGCTATTGTTTTATTATTATAGTCGCTTTTACGTTGTCGTGCTTTTACTGCAAGGTATAAATCTAATAATTCGACTTGTTGTTGAGCACTCAGGGTAGTGATTTGCTTAGGGTTTGATTTAATTGAAGCTGGTATTCCTCTCGCTGTTAAATCTGAAGCATTAATATCTGTTATACCAATTTTAGTCCATTGACTTAAACCATATGCACCAGCGTTGTTGTCAATTTTAAGATTAAAACCGCCAGATTCAAAACCAAGAATAGCTGCAACGTCATTAGGGTTATAACCATGTTTTAAAGCAACACGCTTAATACCATCTTTAACCGCACCAAAAACACCTGGTATACCCCAACCACATTTACGATCTGGAGTACCTTGTCCACCTTTTAAGATTTGTGCATCTGAATAAACTTGCCCGTTTCCACCTTCATCAAAAAGCTGTTGCATTTCAACTACTGCTACTTCAGGAATAACAGTTGGTTGTTCAGCTTTCGTATAAAGTTCATCTACACGGCCAGAATAGCGTTGAGTTTCTGACGCTGTATAAGCTGCCAAAAGAGCCTCTAAGCGTTCATTTTGTTTATGGATCTCTTTAGTCAAATAGTTTTGTGCATTGATAATGTTTAGCTTTTCAATCAAAAGCCCCATCATCGACATGGTTGCTAATTCATTAAACCATTTAGAGTTGCCATAACGTCCAGTACCAATGTTTTCAATTAATTCTGCTGGCGTAGAATGAAGTGCACCAATATCAAAACCCACATCATCAGCCGTACCACCAAATATAGTTCTAGGCGGTGCATATTGAGCAACATCATTTGCATAAATGGTACCGCTTGCAGCTGCTTCAGGTGAGATAGTACCGTCAGCAATCATTTGAGCGACTTGCACTTGTGCAGATCCATAAGCATCCATCGAAACATCGCCACTAAATGCAAGTGCTGGAAGCTTTTTGCCTTGTTTTACTGCAATGCCATCTACCGATGAAGAAACGGGGAGGGTGATTCCTGTTGATGATGAATATAAGGCATTCCATTGAGTCCTAATGGTGTTACCCAAGTACGGTGTGTATTTGTTTTCTAATGCTTGTCCTTGTGGCGAGACACTAATCACAACGTCCTGAGGTAAATATGGCGTAGGATCTGTTAACTTATATTCAGAACTACCCACAAATGGCGCAGATCCTTTAACGCGTTGCTGAAGTGCAATGGATGGATTTTTAAAAACTTGATCTAAGTTTTTATTCAGCCAAACATCTAGCCCACGTTTTGCCTTTACACCATATTCAATGTGCAAATGCACGGCACATGAACCACAGCCTTTATTTGACATGTGTGCGATGTTTTGACCAGCTTGAATACGTTGACCAGGGTAAGCGTTAAATTTTTTTTGATACGATGGATCAGTATGGCGATACATGATTCGATCGCCAGTATCCATCTGCATAATTAGTGGGTTAGTGGTTGATTGGTTGCTTGAACCAGATGAACGTGTGTCATAAGAGACAATAGAACCTGAACCAATTGCTTTAAGTGTAAGGTCATTAGGATTCGCACGACTAATATCAATACCGTTATGACTACCAGCAGCGCCCCCTCGCAAACGAAATTCACCAAAACGACCAGCACTACGGCGCCCATCATTCGGCATGATCGAATATTTATGGAAAATCATTTTTTGAGCGTTGTTAGGAACTTTTGCCGTATTAGCGTTTGTAGCGGTTACGTTTTCAGAAATAGGATCAGCGTTAGCGGTATAAATAAAAGCCGAGCAAGTCACTAAAATTGCGACTTTAATGCCACAGCTCAAGGGCTTTAATTGAAATGAGGGTCTAAATTTCATAAGTGAATCGCCAGGCTTAAAGGAAGTTCTTAAAATAAATTAACTTCTTATTAAATGTCCCTAATATCTAAGTGGACGGATTAAGTATATACGATTAAATACTTATTTTATACTTTAAAAAAAGTTTTTAGGTTTTGTTTTAAGATAGTATATACATATAGCGTTAATCTTATTGATAGGTTTAAGAATAAGGTTACATGGTTTTAATATTTTAATTTAATAAAAGTAGTGAGGTATCTAAATATGTTAAATCACGCACACGTTTTAAGCGCTACTTTCGACCAAGCGATTGACCGCGCTTCAATGGGATTAGACTTTTTAATCCAAAACAAAGTACACCAGAAGAATGAAAATGCCTTGTTAGCTCACATTGAAATGCTAGAAAACAAAATCAAAGGTATTACAAATCAGTATAACGAATTGGTTGCTGAAGCGAACGCACACATTGATGACGTTACAAGCAAGCACAATGAGCTGGCGAACAAGTACAACAATGTTTGCGCCCAAATGAAAGCAAAAGACATCGAGCTTAATAACAAGCAAATTGAGTTAGAAAAAGAGCGTATCAACAACTTTGACTTACTTGTGCAAAACCGTTCATATAACAATTTGAACCGTGCTTACAGTCATGCAGTTGGTCAGCTAGAGAAAGATCAACAGCAACTTGTTAATATCGGCGTTCGTAGATTTATTTTTAACTCTACAAGCAAAAACAACATTCAGAAAATTAACTTTTAATTATGAATATTTTGATAAAAAAAATGGTGCTTTTTGAGCACCATTTTTTATTGTCTAGATTTTAAGGTTTACCTTTAAACTTAGACAGAGTTGAGCTTAAACCTGAACGCACACGATTAGTCATAGAGCTACGGCCAGAAATATTAGATTTCTTGGTTGCACTAGAACTAGCACCAAAACGTGCATTAGGAGTCGAACCAGTACCATACGTATACCCAGTACTACTTGCAACATTCACACTACCGAAAGTAGAACCAGTCTTAGATGCTGATGCTTTAGCTACACCACGATTAAACGTAGAAGCTGTTTTTCCGTAAGCATTTGCACCATATAGACCACCACCAGTAGTAGGCGTATTATTTGTACCACTTACACTTGTAGCACCCATACCGAATGTAGATTGACCTTGGCTTGGGCTAGGTGATGTTGGTTTAGCACCAAGACCAGTTGTACCACCCGTACCACCACTGACACCACTTGGAGTAATACCACCTGTACCACCAGTTGCAGCGCCAAAAGAAGCGGATCTAGCTGGCATATTTACAGGGCTATATGCAGTCGTACTACCAGTACCGCCTAATGTATTACCACCTGTACCACCATTGCCACCACCACCACCTTTCGGATTGTTTGGACCACCCTTACCACCATCAGGACGTCTACCAGGCGGTAAAGGACGGCGAGATGCTGGAGATGGACCAGACAACGTACTTGCAGCGCCACCAAACTTTTGAATAGCTTCTTTTGAGTTTGTTTCACCCCACTGACCGCCATTCAATCCAGAACCAATCCATTGTTGTACTTGGTCAGCAACACTAAATACCAACCCGTAAATCAGGTAGATCGCTGAAGTCATCAAGAATAGATATAAGAAGAACTTCCAGATAAACGTAATCAGCTCAGTAAAGATAACTGTAAACGTATTAGATGAATAAGCGATGCTCATTGCACCTTGGTAGCTAAAGAACATATCAGTAAGCGTAACGAGAGCTGGCCCGATAATAATTTCAGCCATCCAGAAACCAACAATGATAAATATTGGTCGCATGAACAACGTTAATACCGTGACATAACCTTGTGTTTGGCTACCGACAAAAGTACGCTCAGGGATCATGTGCATTAGCGCCCATAAAGGCAAACCACACACAGCGTATAGGATATGGATGATCCAACCCACACAAGCTAGACCAAAGAAGATCATTGGCATATATGGAATAACAACCGCCATCCACACACCAAGAATCGTCAAATATGTTACTAGCTGACCAAGGATAGGAGCAAAGATATTTTCAACGGCATATTCTAAAGCGTTGGTGCCTTCTTCAGTTACGCCCTTAAGCCCTGGTACCCATTGAACAAGTGCAGAACCAGAACGAGCAGTAAGCACGACTAATTTCATGCCGACAACAGTACCTTGAGCCACAGCTTTATAGACTAAGATTGCTTCACCAGTATCTTGAATATTACGGATAACATTCGTATTGCGGTGCAATGTAGTAGGGCTGATATTTGAGCTAGACGAATTATTATTTAATAATTCCGCATCGCCTTTTTCACCGACCAATATACCCATTACCAATGATTTAGTAATGTTTGTTGCCCAAGCAGAACCATACGCCGAAAACTTTTGATCGATGTTGGATACTTTGTTTGAGTCACCACCATCGGTAGACATTGATATTAAGTTGGTAGAGTCGGCAATATCGCCGTTTGCCACCCAATTATTGTTGGATGTAAGGCTACCAACAGCATTATCCATTGCAACATAAACGGTGTTATAAATTGCTTCACCTTTTGAGTTGCTCATGATTGCTGAATTCAGTGTAGGAGGGGTGAACGTCCACAAAGGTTCAGTAATATACTTCTCAACAATAGCGCGATATTGACCTACTTTAATACGAGCTTCAGGCGTCATCATCCAACCGCGCTGATTTAGCGTATTAACAACAGTTTGAACCGCAGTATAGCCATTTTCAGAAGTCAGAACATTATTCGTTACGGTATGACTCTTATTCACATAATTATCAACTAGCGCATTAAAGGCATCCATTCCAGCTTTACTAATAGGGAATGTGCCTTCTTGCTCAGTAGCATTAGCATTTACTTGATACGCGATATACCACTTTTCTAAATCGATAAAGAATTGACGATATAGATTGTTCTTTTCTTGTTGTAACTTAGCTTGAACATTTGCCAAAGCAACGTTGATCTTGTTTTGATCTGATTGGCGAAGTTTATAAACAGGAATGTCCATTAATTCAGCATTAACCGCAGCTGGATTAACAACGTTCATTGAAGCACCGCCACAGATCGGCTCTTTTTTGCCCCCAACTTCTAAACGGCTGTCAGCGTAAGCGAAGTTATAAGTAACAGATGTCCAGTTACTTGCAGTTTTAGCGGTTTTATCAATGTAGTTTTGCTTTTTCTCTACTGCAGTCATGCTAACACCAGGATTAGCATTCCCCCCATAAGCACCATCACTAAAATAGCGCCCGAATGCTGGTGGTAGAGTATAAAACTCTTGGTTTAAAACGTTAATACAATGCAACTGGCGAAGCATAACAGGCGCATTTTTCCTAAATCCAAAGATGTCACGCTGATGATCGTGCGTATCTGACAAACTAGCCGAAGCCATTAAGGATTCGCCTAACGTTCTATTATTAATTGTATTGGATACATTATTTGACCATAGCACCATACCTAGCACGACTACTTGAATGAAACAGTAGCCGGACGCCGTAGGTAAAAGTAAAATAATCGAATATAATATTCGGGAAAACATCGTAGTGACTTTTGAATCTTTCCCGAAAGCTTCACCGTCCTGGGCGCTTTTCAAAAGTGCTGTTAAACCAATACCGATCGCAAAAACCAAAACCAACGACATTGCCACACTAGCTACACCGCCTAATAATATATTAGTGAGTAAACCTGATGATGGTACTGTCGAAGCTGGTCCAGACGCATTGATAAACGCATTGATGAAGTCGTGTCCAAAGATAGATGAGAGAAGAGTAACGGCTTGGTCGCCATCACAATTCGGATTTGTCGATTGACAAAATAAACTCATAGCTAACTCACCGTTTTTCTTAATGCTTCTTATACATCGCTTACTTAAGACGACTAAAAGCAAAGTGTTATAAATTACAAGTTAGACGTTTAACTAAAAGGCTTAATACCTTTTAACCAAAGAATCATTAAAACCATTTTATTACAAATAACAATGGTTTTTAAATTAGCAATAATGTACCACAAAACTATTATTGGTATATACAGAAAGTTTAAACATGACTTGCTAATTGTTTTAATGATTTAGTTTAAATACAAGAGACTATTATGGATAAAGCAAAGTTTACATCTCACTTAATTTTACTGTCGGAAATTAAGAAATCTGTATCTAAAGATATGGGGGAAGATATAACTGTTTTAGAGTTATCCTACATACTCAACCAAAGCATAAACCCTTTAATGGCAATAACTTATAAAGAAAAACTAGATAAAATAAATACTTTTGAATTAGATCCTATTGAAGTTCTCAAAAAACGCAAGAACCTAAAAATATTAAAAGTATTAAACCTCATGCTTACGTTAAATCTAGACAAAACCATTAAAAAAGACGATATAGAAAGTTACAACGAGTATAAAGACAAGTTTTTAGAGAACATCGCAACAATAGGTTTAGACAGATTAGAGCAAGAAGCGTTAAAGGTACAAATTGAAAATTTATTGAAGTATAATTGGGTATCTTAATACATATCTTAATTTTAAGATTCTGACTTTAATAAAGGGTTTAAGCCAAATGGAAAACATTCAGAACGAAGAAGATATACTTCAAGACGCGACCAGAGCCGTTTTTAATTGTGGTGCTAGTTTTAGTGAAGCTAAAGTAGTTTCCCTTACTGACGAGTTTAACCCACAACCCACACTACAAACACAACGAACCAACCTAAAATATATCTACGACAATAAACTACCGAATGAAATTGGTCGTCAATTAGCGCAAGAACCAGAATACCAAGAAGAAACACGTTCATTACTTGTTGGCCACTTTAAAGAAATGGCTCTAGAAGATTTAATTGAGCAGCAAGATTACCAAAACCGCTACAAACAAACAGATCCAGAATTGGACCAAGACAATGAATCTGAAAACAATACGGATAACGAATACACATCACGCCCACCAGAGCCTAGACCTTGGTAAGCCTAACCATTAAAAAGAAAATGCCCGAATGATGGGCATTTTTTATATCTACGTAATATCTAGCTTCAAAAGTTCAGATGGATCTATGCGCTGACGGAATGAACATGCGAGTTCTTTTACAATTTGATTTTGATATTGTTTGCGGTCGAATGTATCAAAAGCTGAAACCTCAATTTCAGGATCAGTGATTGCATTTAGAAGATCCTTGGTTGCATTGAGTGATGCGGTAGGGCAAACATAGATAAGGTTAAGCACTGAAGTACGAAGCAAAATATCTAATAAGTGATATTTGGGCGGTTCCAGTTCCTTATCTACATTAGAAAAGTAGTTCACAAGATAAATGTCATTTGATAAATGCAGATTGATATTGTCAATGAGATCTTTGGTAACACCGTCAAGAATGCCATTCACCTTCAACAAAAGTTCAGTGTTTTCGATGTCTTTAATTTTTTGCGTATCGACACGTTCATTAAATAAGTTTTTTAGATTTCTCAAAAACTTTGGTTGTGGCGCTGTAGTTTCAAAATACATCTGATTTTTGATACGGTCCTTCATGTAAGTTTGGATCATCTTAGCTTCAGAAGAAAGAAACTCAATCTTAAACGTGTCGTATGACACTAGATCAATAAATACTTGCTGGCCAGCACCCGACTTAATATCAAACCAGTTCATAAAAATACTGGCTTTGAGTGATTTCAATTGTTTAAGAATAGCCGTCTTCTCAAAATCATTCATATTGAAGTAGCTACTTGAAAAAGTATCGAGATAAAACTTCCATTTATCTTGCACTATATTCCACGCTTGATTAATAGAAATGATTGGAGCATCTATAATTTCATCTTTGATGGATTTTGACAGCTCATACAATTCATTTAAACGTGCTTGATAGTTGAAGTCTTGAGTAATCACATTCTTTTCTGGTGTTGTGGACTCAGAATCCTCAAGATCCGCACCAACCAATAAATAAGCATCGGTTACTTTTGGTGTTTCCTTATTTGACGGTGCTGGTACTGGAGCACTAGAAAGTTCAGTGGAAAAAGTTTCATCATCTTCCGCTGGCGTATACGGCGGTGTAGTCTCTTCATTAGGAGAACGTGCGTCTGTACGTTCAGCAAAAAAGTAAAACAATTCTTCTTGCGGTGCAACTTTAAACGGCGTCACATTATTATTGATGATTGCTTTTACAACATGGTTTGCCAGTTTTAGCGTGTAGGATAGGGCATGTATATAAAGCTCTAATGTTGCAAAGTCACTGGTATCAACTTCATTAGCACCAAACCAAGATAGGTTACGCAGCTCAAGCCAGCTCGTGAAAGAATCGTGAGAGCTATTAAAACTTAGATCTATGGTCTTGGACAAATAGATAAAAACGCAATACAAAAACCTATTTTTGTACTCATACGTAAATACATCAGAATCGGTCCAGATCTTATTCTCAATGAGAGCAAGAATGTAATTTAAAAGCTCATGGTGTTTAATCGAATCGATTAAGTTGTCTGGGAATACTTTTAGTTGATTAAGGTGTGGTTTTACAGGT
Source organism: Acinetobacter septicus (assembly GCF_019355975.1). Classification (NCBI taxonomy): domain Bacteria; kingdom Pseudomonadati; phylum Pseudomonadota; class Gammaproteobacteria; order Moraxellales; family Moraxellaceae; genus Acinetobacter; species Acinetobacter septicus. Next base: position 221,359 of record NZ_CP079899.1, read on the forward strand.
GCATCATTGGATGGTTTAAGGAAGTGGTAGAACAAATTAAATGTTTGCGTATCATCTATATCAATTACAAGTTCATAATCATCTTCATCTACGTTATTTAGATCCTGTTGAATATCGACTATTTGCCCGGTGTGACCTTTTGAACGGTCAATCTCGCAGATACTAAAAAGAATAGGCAAAACCCCGACAATATTACGGTTGTCAATTGTTTGATAGTGGGTATCAAAAAATATCGTATCAGCTAAAAACGTACCTTTATGATAGTTGAGAAAGAAGAATAGTACGTTAATTAAAGAACGGTGATTTTCACCAGAAGAGGTGTTAGAAGTAGCGTTAAAGTCATCGAAAAAAACTAAATTTGTATCCATCTAAAAATACTTTAAACCACACCCTTAAACTATTACTAATAAGCATATAAGTTTTAAGAGAGGGTTTAAAGTTAATTTTAAATATATTTAATGGAGTTTAAGACATCGGGCTTTGTAAGCGCTCTACATTTGATGAAAGGTCAGAAACATCTTGCTCTAAAGTCATTGCCTGGTCTATCGCACGTTTCATTAAATATTCTTGATTAATTTCTTTAGGCTCTTTACGAGTAGCATTCTTTTGTTCTTCTTCTAATTTGAAACGTTCAAAAGCGAAAATAGAACGAATAATACATAAGCTATCTTCAAGTAGGTCTGAATGCACTTTAGGAAAAATTAGATCAGGATCTAAATCAGATGCGACTTGGTTAAACAGCATAAATTGATCGCGATGTTCGATAAGAAATTCATCATATGTACCGAACTCAGATTCGATCATATCTGGAATATTTGCGAGAGTAGAGACTTTCGTATCTTGTGATAACAGAATTGAATCACCTGATGGCGCAACTAAAGCATGAATAGGTTGTTCTGCAATAGGAGCCAACAACACTACAGTAAATGGGCGTGTTTGGTTTTTCATGGTTAGTCCTAATTAATATAAAAAAAGCTTTGGCCAAAAAGTCTATTTTGAAATTTTGGTAGGTTAATGGAATCGAATAGAAGGTCCGTTTCTTTAGTACACTTCTGATTAATTAGATAAATGAGATTTTGAAGAAGTGCAATCAATTTAAATGGACTGTTGTATTCATTGAATATGGGTGCAGCAATGCAAAGAGTCTTTTTTCTATCGGTTGATAATGCCCATGGGTTCACCAGGTTAAAGCTCACCTTGGCATTATTATGTTCAATTGGTCGTGCATAAATATCAAGAACATCGGATAAAGTAGATACCTTTAATTCTTTTGAAATGTCAGTAAGAATCTCACTGACTTGAAGCGCTGTTTTATCATGAATATCGCTTATAGTGATGCAAACACCACTATTACTATTCATTAAATTTGCATAAAGAACTTCAATAACCATGGACTCGTCTTTGGATAAATCCTTTAAATTGGCATTGACTAAATCTATGATCCGATCTGATTTTTGTTCAAGTTTAATTTGAAGCAAAAGCGGTTCATTCTTTTTTGAAACAGGGAGTACTTTATAATCGTTAAGATTGTAATTTAACCGCTTCATTTCAGTAATCAGCGTTTCTTTGGCATTATCAAAAAGCTTCTGATCTCTCTTGGTTAAACCAATAACAAAATTTGTGGACATGAGTATATTCATGATCCACAAAGCAGTAGATAAGGATAAAACACTATCCTTAACAACTTCTGAATCTGAATCAGAAAACCCAGATATTTGCTTGATTTTGTCGGTTATCGAAATCATGTGAACCCTTGTTTAATTCGGCATTTTCATCTGAAACTTTGTCAAAAAGATTAGTTTGATTAAGTACGTCTTGGATATTTTTTTGTGGATCATCACTGAGTAAACAGTGGAATAGGGCGCTAATTAAAGTAGCAAGTGATGTGCCATAGTCATTGGTACACTTGATTAATTGGCCAGCATCTAAGCAAATTGGTGTTTCATCATCATAAAGCAAGTGTAATTCTGGTGATTCAGCATAAACCAACTTTACATGAGTATCCGTGATGATTAACTCAACTTCTAAGTACTCATTATTTTCAACAAAATATTTAAAGCGCAACAACAATGCATCATCGCCACGTTCTATATATACAATTTGTCGATCGGTGGTATTGGTATGGGTGACGAATCTATTCTCTTTTGTGATCTGATCAATGTAGTTCAAAAAGATGGTTTTGAGTGACGCACTTAAAATACCTTTGGCAGCGAGTTCACTTTTCAAGTAAGGCAGAAAGTTTTCAAGATTTTCATGCAATGGTTTTTGCATTCGATCATCTCCAATGGGATTAATAAAAGGGCATACACATCAAATGTACAGCGACTCAATTATGACTATTTCATTACAACAGCTACCTAAAAGACTGCAGACTGTTTGACTTATAAAACTGATACTTTCGCCACACTTTTAATTTAAAAATATCTAACTTGTTTCTAAATCAATATGGCTTTATTTGATTATAAAGCCACATTGAAAGTTTAAATATTTAAAAATTATTTTTAGTATATACCTAAATCTAAGATTTAAAATGGATCTACCTTTTAACTGGCAAACTTTGTTGCTTTGGTTAAAAGGGTTAAGTCTTCATGGAATTGATTTTTTAAAAACCCATAGTTAAAAACGTAACTAATAAAGGTGAAAAACTCTAATTGGTTCGGTATTTTGTCTTCAAGAATACTGACCTCTAATTGCAATGTTCCTGTTGCACGTTTCTTAGAATGAAACTTAAGACCATCAAATGTTTGACCGTAATAAGTAGATATTTCCAAGAAAACTAAACGGAAAAAATAAGGGAAGATTTGAGAAACAACACGCTCAGGATCATCAATTTGAGTTAAACGTCTACCGTTGTGATATTTAAACTTAATACCATCAGCCATACTTTTTTCTACCAACAGGCGAATATAGGCATGACTACGAGTAATCATGCTTTTAAGTGGCGTTTTTGCTTCATGAATATTTTCGTATTGCATTTAGTTATCTCACATCTCAAGTCTTAATTGGTCAGCTTCATTTTCTTTTTCAATCGAAACTTCAGCAATAATTTTTTGGGTATTTTCGTTTTGCAGATCTTGATCAAATATTTCATTCACACAAGTTTCGACTAATTGTTCAGTCAAGTTTCTGCAGATCTCAAACTCTAAACCTTTAGGTTGTACGGTAGGGTAGCCGTCAATTAAAAATGAGTTTTTCATTTCATTTTCATTTGAAACTTTAGAGTACAAATAAGTCTCAAAATAACGGGCAAACATTTCGGTACTGGTCGCGTAATACGGCGTTGCACGATTTTCAGCACTGTCGATATTTAAACAATCCTTTTTATAACGCGATAGATTGTCACTAAAACGAATATCACCTACGTTTATTTCAACGTCTTGTGACTTATCAAAGAAGTTTTGCATTTGAGTATGAGGATTTTTAACACCCTCAGGCATGTACTTCTCTACCAGGTTATAGAACTTGTATTTAGATGACTCTATCAAGTATTCAGATAGGTTTTGCGATAGTGTTTTTAAATCCACATTCGCTGCAGTCGCAACACCTGTAATTTTTTCTTCCAAACCGGTTGTAGGTAAATGATGTTCTGGCTGGCGCATATCATTAAGTTTTTGCTGATAGCGCTCAAACGACTTAAAGCTTATAGCATTAATGTCAGTGTTAATTTTAGAGACAATGACATCCACCTTGTCTTGAACCGTACTGAAGAAAGATAGGTTTGTATCAGCTTTATATTCACGCTCATACTTCTTCAAGTACTCTTCAATTTTCTCAAACTGACGGCGAATGAGATCTTCATAGTGCTTTTGGTGCCAGTCAAAGAAGCTGTTTAAAGTTTTGCGCGTAGAATTAGGATAATTCTCTTTATTCTTAATCACTTCATCATGCATTGAATCAGCAACAGTGTGGTACGCCTTGATTGCATTCTCAGCATTCTCATGAAGTACTTGACCGTAATTTTTCATTGCCTGAACTGGCTCATTCATCATCGCACGATGTAACTTTTCAAAAGCACGACCGGACTCAGTAACAGGGGAGTATCCAGCATCCAACATATTTGATAAGAAGTGTCGTGCACCTGGTATCTCAAAATTAGGAATGTCTTCATAATAGTCCTGAAGTACAGAACGATTCATTTGAGCGTGATTTTTATATACTTCCGCTTTTTCCAACATCCCTAAGTGTGCATCTAGCGCATGGCCATACTCATGAGCCAAACTTCCAGATCCGCTATCACGAGTTAAGTTAACCACGTTCTTAGACAGCTCAAAATGCGCTGCAGATCCTTTAATTCCGCGTGAAGCCAAAGCAACGCCCAAGTTCAATAAACCATTGTTTGATTTAAAGCCCATGAGTTGTTTTAAGTCAGCCAATGAGTCATACACGGCATTAACCAACTGTTGAGCCACAGGACTAACTTTATTGCCTACTTCAACACCACGGATAGAAAAGTCATCTTTAAGCTTGAATGAATCCACATCGGCACCTTGGCGGTGATCAGGACCAGTACGAGAGTAATTTAACAATCCGTAAATGCTTGATTGGACTTTTTCAGTCACAAAACCATTTTCAAGTTTTTTCACTTCACTGGTAAATGACGGCAAACGTGGTGCTTTAGGTGTATTCACAGCTTCAGTCGTTGCTTCTATAACTGGTGCAACAGGATCTTTAACATAAATAGGTGCAGATTCAGCTTTAACTAAACCACTTTCAATCGCACTTTTCAGAACGTATGGTTCAAGCACAGTTGAATATAAGCCAGTACGTTGCATGTTGCTGATCGCATCGCTCACATCTTTAGTGACTTTCGACTTACCGTAAAAATCAAAGATCTTACCTGTTGATAGAATCTCACTGAGTTCTTTATCAATCGTTTTTTCGATGATTTTCTCAAGCTGAACACTGATACCGCCTGTATGTTCTGGCATAATGTAGTACTCATTCAAATTGCTAAGCAATTGGAAGTAGTTTTTGTAGTTGTTCTTGGTACCTTTACTATAAAGCCCGATATAGTCTTTACGTTGGCGATCAGTCATACCAAGACTTTCAGGAGATAAGCTTTTATTGTTTCTTACCGCATGAATCAACTCTTCTTGAGTATCTACCATCAAATTTCTGATGTTAGAAACAACAGCCACATACGCACGTAATTCTGTCGCACGTTGGCTATCAAGCATCAACGCATTTTTAGAGAATAACGGTTTAGTTGGGCAGTAGTCATACATTGCCTTTACGAATATTTTGTCATCAATACCGAGTGGCGTATTGGTGTACCAAGCTTGGAATTCTTTATTTGCAACGATTTTTGCTTTTCGATAGTCCGTAGCTGTTTGATCGGCTGATGTCGCTGAAATATATTCCAATGAAATATATTCACCGTAGCGATCTTTATGTGCACCGCCAAACTTGGCACCTACATCACCTAAGTACGTAGCCGGGGAGTCACTTGGCTCTACCTTTACATCAACAGGCACATATTTGTCTTTTGGTACCAATTGATCGATAAACGTGAAGTCAGTAAACACACGGTTTTGAAGTTGTAAGACATCTTCAACTGAGCGCATACTTTTAACAGGAAAAACGCACAGAGACTTGTAATCACCGTGAATATCGGCTTTATCACCAAAAAGTTTAACCGATGCATATTCATTGTCGGTCGATGGCTTGATGGCCAAAAACAATTTGTGATTTTCAGTTTTGATATACGGCTTTATGTGTGCGGTTTGATCGTATAGAGCACCAAGCGTATTCGTAATCAAAGTTTGGAAATGCAAACTTGCTAACCGCTTATTCTCAAAGTCAGTTTTGTGTTTAATCTGAATTTCAGGCAAGTCAGATAGTGCTAATTGCTCTAAAGTGGTACCGAAATTAACCTTAGATTCGATAGCATTTAAGATTTCGTGACTATACTGGTCTACATCATCAAAACCAGTAATCAATTGATACTGAAAGTCATGAGACGGTATACGAAGAAGCACGGCAGTCAATTGAGGCTCATAGTCCGTATCAACCATAAACAATTGCGGTGTTTCATCTTGTTGAGATGATTTGTTTAGCAACTTGTATTGGTGAACTTTAGGGTTGGAACCTACAAAATGCTCAGCATAAGCCTGTTTAACCGTATCTTGTAAAGCTTTGACATGCTCAAGCATGACGGTATTGACTTCATTTAACGCGGTTAAGGATTTATATTTTTCTGCAAACGCCTCATTCACGGCGATCTGCTCTAACATAAATCTAGGCTGAATATCCTCAAGTTCTGGATTGCCTACACGCTTTAATACAACACTAAATTTAAGGTTATTAATGAATGGATCAGGTTCACCATTGATACCATTGCTAAAAAGTTCTTTAAGATCGCTTTTCTGCAGTTTAGAGCTCACCAAATCAAACGGATGAACTTCTTCAAATGCCTGAACATCAAAAACTTTGGTTAAGTTTTTAGGCATGATTGCTGTCTGGCCATCTACATGAGCGATAACATAGGTGTACGCTGGAGAGATGTTGCTCAGAAGCTCAGTGACTTCATTCGGTTTTTTCTCGTAGCTAAGATCCTCAAACTTTTCGTATGTTGCAGAATTAAGATTGCTGATGAAATCTAATTTAGAGTTGAAATTAGATGGATGATCAGAAATGTACTGGAACATCTTGTTTGGTAAAGACGTAAACACTTTATTGATTAAAGTTTGCTGACTGTCTTTAGCTTTGAAGAAGTTGAGATCTGACTCGTAATATTTTTCAAAAGTGAACTTAGCTGGAGGCATAAACGTCATGCTGTTGCGTGAAGTCGATAACTTAAACAAAGCATTCGCAGACGTTTTAACCGCATCTCTATCATTAAAGCCAGTAGCCTTATGCATATTGGCATCTAGGGAAACTGAATGCCCAATAAACGGCGCATTTTTGTCTTTATGATTGTAGAGGCGTATATACTGAAGATCATTCTTTTGAAACACGGTGATAAACATATCATGATCAGGGATCTTGATTGCGCCGTGGTGATCTTCATAGTGCTTTACAGCATTTTCTAGCTGAGTGTTAAAGTATTCAGATTCACTATTGAACTGTACGTTCTCTTCTTCAGCTGATAGCGAAAAATATTTAACGTTATTCTGAAAAGCTACATTAGGTTTGAGAAGTTCCTTAATCACCTCAAATTCTTTTTGTACTTCAACATCAAATTTGCCAAAAACTGTACGCTGATTAATATCAATCAGGTTCAGATAGTTGAATAGCTGAATGTTGTTGTAGTTGTGGTTCGGTAGGGCAGTTTTGTTTAACTGGAGCTTACCATCTTCTAACTGCATGCTTTGGACTTGCTTCAAGTCATCTGCAGTCAGCTCTACACCAAAGACTTTCTTAGTTTCTTGTTTGAGCTCTTTATCTTCACCAGCAATCACTAAGGCAGCTATTTTTTTTGCCTTGTCATAATCGCCGTCTTCTAGATATAGGGTTTTCTCAACAAAATACTTGGCAATGTTCGCATACGCTTGATTTGTTGCTTTGTAGCCATCGGTAGACAATGAAAAATGTTTGTTTTCATCAAATTCATTTGATTTAACGGTTTTAACTTTTAAATCGTCAATGTCACCCGTTGGTTTAATCTGAACATAGATTTCATCTGCAGCGAGATCCATGTTCGAGACAAATAAGGTCGAATTTTTAGAATAAAACTGACGTTCGATACTCGACAACAGATCCTTTGCATCTTTGCGGTCTTCTTCCATGTCAGACTGCATATCTTCAGCAATCGACTTGATGTTTTCGCCACGGTCATCCTTTGTGATAAATGACCAGTCTTGTTGCGGATATTTGGCTGTTAATGCCTTTTGGAAGCTTTGAACCTCAACAAAGCGATTGAACTGACGGTCCAGACTAAACCCATCTGTATGTGATGAAGTTTTAGCAAAAATATCCTCAGGAACAGAATCAGATTTAGTCTTACGATTGAAGTTTTCACTTGCATTTGGCACCAATAAATTACGGAATAAAATCTCATTTACACCGTTCTTTAAGAATGACGCACTTTTAGTTTGTGATAGAGATTGTTTTAAAAATGCTTCATCAAAGTTTGATTCATCAAGAAGCCGAGTAAACTCTTCAAAATACGCTGAAGCTAATTTATCGTTATTAGCAAGATCAGCCGTGCACAGATCGCTTAACTCTAAACGCTGTGCATCTTGCTCTAGCTCTAACGGCGCAGAAAAATCACCAGCAACAAAATCATTGATATTTTGCTCAACATAATTGTTCGTGCGTGACATCAACATATCAACTGCAGTTTCATTATTCACAAATTCCTGAAGCTCAGGCGTTTTAATTGAAACCAATTGATTGTCGAATTGCTTAGACAGTAATTTGAACAGATCCGCTTTGTGTTGATTGCTTTCTACTTCAGATTCAAAACCTACAAATTTGCCGTTTTCATCTTTAGCGTAGTAGAAGCTGTTTTTATTAAACAAAAAGGTATTTGTTGCAGACGTAATGCCAGATACCAAAGTTTCACTTTGCCATAAGACTTTTTTAACTTCATTGTACTGTTTTGAGATCTCAACATTGTGTGTGTCGATTTCGTCAGAGATCGCTTGAATATCATCTACGCTAAAGCTTTTTGTTTGTGTAGCTGAGCGCACGACATCTTGAATTTCAGCATATTTCTGATTTAGATAATCACTATATTGCTTCTCAATTTGTTGAGCTTGTTCAGTAGCCTTAGGAATGACATAGACATCCAAGATCTGTCTAATTTCAAGCATAGACGGCGCGAAATCACGCACCTTGTCATTGCCTCTTGCATCCAATAATTCTTCAGGAAACTTTAAGAGCTCTTTAAGTACGGCAACATCATCAATTTCTGGAGTAGGGAGGTCATTTGCAATGTTGAGTAGATCAGACTCAGTAATAGATGCCTTCTCAGTTGCCTCAAAATTAACATCAAGATCATTCAAGATCTCGTTAACATTTGATTCATTGAGTTGTTCTTCTAGTTTACGCTGTTTGATTTCAGCAGATTGGTGATCATAGAGCGCATTAAACTTAGGAACGATGTTTACAGAGAATTCAGAGAACTCTTGGCTCAGATCGGCAAAGAAAACTTTACCTGTTGGCATCTGGCGTACCATTTGTTGTAAGACATCATGGCGAAGCATGGCAGCGTCATACACCATCTTATCTACAAGGCGTGTTTCAATACCTTGTTTAGACGCCATCCATGTGCCGTGTTCATCTTTATAAAAAGCTGGAATACCTTGTTTAGCTGATTCTAATAGCTTTGGATACGGCAATTGCTGTTGATTAAACACACGGTCTATCACAACAAGATCAGAAGCTAATTTTTGTACATAAGCATCAACATCTTTAAAGCTCATGTTAAACATTCTGTTGCCACGGCCATGCTCAATCAGCTGATTAAAAGTGGACTCGTATTCATGAGCAAAATGCACCAGGTTAATATTGTCATTTAACCCCAATGCTTCATACGGATCATGAGCAAAGATTTCAGGAATATGGCGCAAGTCATCAATAATCAGTAACGAACCATCTTTTTCGTAATTGACGGGTACTGCAAATGGAGACAACTTAATTTTGGCTAGATTATCTGGACTTTCGCCACTGGCCATCGCCGATTCTTCATCTAGATAGACTTTAGAGAAGATATTTTCATAGCCATAATCTTGAAGACGATTAAAAGGAATTTTTGAAGACTGAAATTGAGCCAAGTAGGATTTGTTCGATTCCTGAAGACTGGTTTTCAGCGTATCAAGGATATTAGATCCATTGTTTAGCTTACTGACATACACTTCAGGGAAAGCGGAAAGGCGTTCGGTCGCTGATGCGAAGTAACTTTTCCAGTTCGGAATGTTCTTCTTAAACGGTAGATTGGTGAGATAAATATCTTCTTGCTTAGTCGGTACTTTCATATCGTTGGTAAACGCTGGAAAGACCTTCTGAAGATCGTTTAGATCGATACCAGACTTTGCCGGGTTCTTATAGTAGTACGCATGAATACCATCATCATTTTGCACTTCATAAAAATGGGCATCCATTAACACTTGTTCAAATTGCTTAGAACTGTTTTGTTCAATCGATTTTTTGAAGTGTTCAAACTCATTAACAACAAGCATCGCTGTCTTTGGGCGATAGTTATTTGCTGGCGATACTACAAGACGAGCACCAAGACCAGTTAAATCAGGCCATTTAACTTCATTCACTTTATAGTCTCCTACTTGGTCACATAGCATGATCCAAGACTTCTTAATGACTCTTACGAGTACTTATATGTGCTTATATTAAACTAAATAAATAACCTTTAGGGAGGGTTTAAGGACTATTATTAAAAATAGTATATACGAACTTAAAATGACACTGACTATCCGAGCCAAATTGGTTTTAACAATGAAGCTTTTGACTATTTTCATCTTCACTAGATGACCAGTTTGCTGAAAACTTGAGAAATTCACCATTAGGATAAGGTAACGACTTTAGGTGTTTAACCTCATAAAAGAACAACAAAATTTCTTCTTTGTTGAGAACTTTATTTTTTTCAAGTGCATCACACATTTTTAACAACACACTTTTATTTAGTTCAAAGAACTCTTCAATATTTTTTGTTTGAATTTTTCTTAAAGTTTCAAAACTTTGCATGTTGTGGCATTTCTCAAAATCCGATTCAGGATTTATAAAATACAAACCGTTGAATTGATTAGATAAATACTTTTTAGCCATTTCTTGCCATGTTGTAAAGTCACTACTTGCGCCTGTAGAATAAAATCCACGTATAAGTTTTTCTGCAATTTGCCCAGCAAGTAGAACATGCATGCGCCACTCACAATACGTTTTTTCTTCAACGACATTGCTTACAGGTATGTGACTAACCATTCCTGAAACATACGGGATATCAGGATGTCCACCCAAAAATATTTGTGCTTTAAAATCTGGCTGAATACAACCGTAAAAAAAACACATAATTAGATGGCCTGATTCATGTGCTGCAACTGTTTTAATGTCTGTATGTGTCAATGTTGAGTTTGGCCCAGACGATGTATAAGGTGCATATTCTGATTCATTTAAATGAATAGATGAATCTAATAAATATTTAAAGCCCAAGTATCCAGTTATTAAAATAACAGAAGCCGGCAACAGCAGTTCAGGATGGTTTTTTAATTCAGTGTAGTGTTGCTCTACAACAATATTTAGAAATGCATTTGCACCAGTGAATAGTAAAAAAAGCCGAGACAAAGAACTAAAGATTTTTCTTGAAAACAATCTATTAAACTGGCTTCTTTTTTCTGAATCCAACTGCGGTCGCTCTGTTATGAACTGAATTCCCAAAAACAGAAATGTAATTATTATTAATAAGTTAAACAGATTCCATAAGTATTCGTTTGTAGTCTTGATGACATCTAATTGAGCTTCAGTAGTTGCTAAGTACAAAATACCCGACACCAACAGAATAAATATAGTTTTAGAACCCATCCAGTCTGTCAAATAAAACGGTATTTGAACTAGTTTTTTCTTTAGCATATTCATCATATAAACTTTTTTAAACAACCTTCAAATCTTATGAAAAAGGGTAATACCCTTTTAAAGAGTATCACCCTCAAAATCAAGTTAAATGGCTAATTCTGAATTATTCGTTTGTTTACTCAACTCAACATCTGCTTGCTCTTCAATGTTAGTCATAAGCTTAGACCAATATTCATCATATTCAGCTTGTGACATCTCATTAATGACCTCATTCCATTTAAGTAGATTCTCATGCTGATCTGTACCCGGTTGGAAGAAGTGCATTGCATTTCTGACATACTGCTGATGATCAGCAAAACGCAGTTCAGCAATATTTTCCTGAATATAGTCCAGGCCTTTCACCGTAAATTCGCGAATCTCCTTCATGATTGCATCTTTTTCTATACCATGCGGTTGAGTTACAGAAGATGAACCACCTTCAGGACATGGGTAAACAAGCCAATCATTACGCAAGTTCATTTCTGCTAAGGTCACTTGTAAGTACTGCTCACCACTACGGGCAAACATTTCATGTGCGGTCGTCCAATACGGCTTCTTAGCACTTGTTAAGCCCTCTAATACCATCGCATTTTTGTAGAAATCAGTTTTTAGCTGAGATTGATTAGTTGATGTTAAGCGATCGTTCGTCTGTAAGCTTAAAGAAATTAACTTTAAGTGTTCATCTGACAATGGTTTAGGGCTGTTTTCTTTGATGAAGTCGAGTGCACATATCGCAAACTGACTACGCAACATTTGTCGATAATCACGGAATACAACTGATCTAAAGACTGTACTGTTCGCTGCACCAAGTACTTGCGCTGCAAAGACACGATCATGATCAATTTCAGAACGAGATTGCGAGATATATTTGTTGAGCTCAGTCCGTGGGATTGGATACTCATTTTCAGACAAGAACTTATGCAAGCCTTGGGCAACGTGCATATAACGTCTATGTTGTATGGCGTCCTTTTGGAAAAGTTCAGGATCTTCATGACGATTAGCGAAGTTAATCAATGAAGATAGTTCAGTATGCAACTTGCCACGTTCCGCAATAAACGTATTAATTTTCTCTTTTATGCTGTCTCTATCTGGCGTAAACAAATCAACAATGTCAGGTTGATCTACCAATGTTTTATCCAAAATCGTTTTGATGCTGGTTTCATAAAACTTGACTTGATTCTCAAGATTCGTGCGAAGTACTTCTATCGAGTCATCCTTTTTCATTGGCAAGTAATACATCGCTTGATTTACTTTGGCTGCAGCTTGCAACAAATCTTGGTTAATGTTGGCATACTTCTCAGACTTAATGTTATTCAATTCTGCAAAACGAGTTAGATAAGGCTGTACGTTTTCCATCATCATTTTTGGTTGATTGCGTGTCATCGCACTAAAAATGAGATGGTCATAGGCATGGAAAAATTCATGACCAAACGAGCCAAAACCTGAATTCTTGGTTAAGTTAATCACACGGTTAGATGGCTCATAATGTGCCATCGCAGCGGAACGTCCACGCGAACCAAAAGCAACACCCAACATACCGTTAAAGCCAACAAATTTCGGATCTATATCAAGTGCCTTAGCAAGAGCGAAACAACCGTCATATGCGTTATTTAACGCGATTTGACGATCGCTCTGGTTCAAGTACTCGCCAAACTCTACGGCTTTAAATCCAAAGGTCGCTTGCAAGGTATGTGCTGTAACATCTTGGCCATTACGTGAAGCAATGTTTTCCGTCACAACCACATCACTGAGCTTGAATGCCTTACGCATAGTACGAGGCTTAGCATACTCTTTGAATAGGGCATCTAAGGTACTCGCCGTGTCATCTACAATGTGCGATACATTCTTTTCAGATAACGAGACTTCTTGAGTATCATCATTCTCTGCAGTTGCGTCTTTGGTTTTTTTAGCAGTTAACAGATCCATGACCTGTTCAGATAGACCAGCATCAGATCTGCTAAATAGCGTACTCGAATCTATAATGTTGCCACTTCTAAAAGTAACAGTCGCTTTTACTTTGTCTTGGAACGGTTTGGCATCAATCGCACTACGTATTTTTTTATAGATAGAGTAGGTGCCTTTAACTGGCGGTAACTCTTTCCTTAAATGATGAAGTGCTTCAGTGAGCGTTTTACGTGCTTCACTACTATCGGTTTTCGCCAATTCAGAACTAATAATCATGTCAGTGGCAGCATATTCAGCATAGCTTTCTACCAATGAAAATAATGACCGATCTAATGATTTAAACGCCGTGAACAGATCTTTGTCTTCATTCAAACGAACGTATAAATCACATGCATTAGGAATAAATTCACGAACTGTTTTTGCTTCCATTAATGCATCACGCATACTTAAAACAGCGTCATAGTATCCAGCACCTACTTTTTTAAACTGTTCTTCAGTGGCATTTTCAAGCGGATAACGTGGCTGATCATTCGTCATCTTACGTACAGCGTCAGTCAGCAAGTGAATGTAAATATCTCGACCAGCTTCTTTTGCTTGTAAAACCGATTCCTTTTTCCAAATTTTGTCACGCGTAATTAGGTTTTTGACTTGCAAAAGCGACATATCTTGAATCTGACTGAGCGATAAACGTGGACCATACAGATCCTTTTTCGCACCAGGCATTTTCATACCCGTATCTTCAATAAGTCCAACTTCAGAACGTGGCTCAGTGGCTTTCGGTTTGGTTGTTTTTGGCTCTTTTGGTGCTTCAGCTTCAGGCTTACCCTCAGACTCAAACAGTGATGTTTGTTCTGGAGCAACTGGCTCAGTCGGCTCTACAACTTCTACCGTTGTTTCCTGTACTTCTGGTTCAGTAGGCTTTTGAACTTCAGGCTCAGTTACGGTCGGTTCTTCAACCAATGGTTCTTGGGCAACTTCTACAACAGGTGCGCTTTGAACCATATGTTCAGGTTTATATACTTGATCGCGAGACTTAAATAATTCTGCTTTTTTGAATGATTTTGCAAAATCAGTAATTAAGAAGTTCTTAGAGTTCGGGTGCTTTGGCGTAGGAAGAATTTTATAGCCTTGATCAACAAATTGCTGATGTTCGGCATTATTCACAATGGCCAGTTTTAACGGAGCTTGATCATCGGCAACTTTAATCGCGAGATCGAACCGGTCTTTAGATTCAAGTAGCTTTTCACCAAAGGCAAAATCAATTTTATTGACCAATGTTGAAATATTAACAGCCACAATCTCATTAAGGCCTTTAACATCAATATTTTCAAAACTTGGTGATAATGGCACCTTGATTGTCTGCAGTATGTTTTCACGTAACCCAAGATCATTTAATACTTGGTCCACAAGATGCGCTTTTATCCCGTTTAACTGGAAGTCTTTAAACAATCCACCACGCTCGTTGAATTTAGCAAACTGCTCAACATTATCAAAAACCCGTAATTGATCATGCTGTAAAACTGGTGTGTCTTTATCAATGACAGAAATCACTAAATCAGCACCGTCATTGGCCACAATAATTTTGGTGCCGTTTTCAAACGCTTGATCCATTTCTTTTTGATTGATGTAGTCGGTAAAGACGTTCATCAAATCAACATTGGTCATCACATCATTGCTTTTCACAAAATCGATTAGATCTTGTTTCGCCGTTGGATCGATGTATTGATTATCGGCATCACGTAAAGTTAATGCCTTGTAATCGTCCAACTCAGGGTTAAACAATACCTTTTCTTTAAGGTGTAGGTTTTCGATCGACTGGAAGATCTGATAGCGTTTTTCTAATGAGTCGATCAAGTACTGCATTTGCTCTTGCGTACTTAAAACTGAATCATTGCTAAGCGTCAAAGCTTTAAACAGCGCCTTATCGTCTGCAGCTAAGTCATTCAGACTTGATTTAACGATTAAGCGATCGGTAGACGGAATCTGTTCACCGCTGAAATATAAGTTAATCGCACCGTGCTTTTGTTCATCAGCTGGTGAAACCGTGAGATAAATATTTATCTCAGGAAACTCAAACTCTTTAATGCGTTCAGGATTGGTGATAATGCTTAAAAGAGATCCCGTTTTTGTCTCGAGGGATTTATTTTTTAGTGCCGTCCATTCTTCAATAGAACGATTTTCAAATGACTGCAGTAGGGCAGAATTGATTAAATCACGGTTGAGGTTAAATCCATTCTTGAGTGAGTCTGGAGTCGATTGTAATGCTTCAAGCACAAGCCCATGTTTAAAGAGATTGCCAAAGTCATTTTCACTGTTAACATCGGTCTTTTCAAGTGGCAAGAAACTTGATGCATGCTCATAGACATTCTTAACTTCAATATCAAGCTTTAAGCCTTTTTCATATTTCGGTACCGCTTCCTTGGTCAAAATACGATTAAGAATTACATTCTTAAGGTCATCATAGGTCAGCTTGTTTTCGCTGATCGGATTAGAGCTCAGGATATGTTCAAACGAAGAAGCACCATTAATCATAATGGTTTTTTGCTTTTGTAATGAACTAACCTTTTGACCTAGATCCATCGGTAGTAAGCGAATGAAGTTCTGATCAGATGCTATCGTACTGCTATACACCGCCAAAGAACGTGCGCTAACTTCAGGCTCAACCATCAAAGCGTTACCTTCAGCTAGGTAGGTTTTTACCGCTTCTTCAGTCAACGTGACGACATTTTCAATTTTCGAGTCTTTTGGTGCCGTGACTTCATTGTAGGTCGGTGTTAGATAACCTAGTGCCGTCAAAATATGCTTGTGCTCATTATTAATAATGGCAATAACCGCCTCAGATTTAGACTCTTCACCCACGGCATTTTGATAAAAGTCTTGTAGATAGCGCTTATACGCCATACTTACCGCGACCTTTTTATTTAAGGCAAAAAGCTGTTCTTGTGTATTTGAGTTGAAGTGGTCTTTATGTATCACCTTAGGCAGATAGTTTTGAAAGCTGTCTACCACATAGATTTCATCTTTTTCGAGTGTTTCTTTTAAAGACAAAACTTCATTGGTCGCAGCAAAAACAATCGCGTTGGCCAGTGCATTACCAGGATTCGTGCGTACACGTAATTCCTCATTTATCGCATGATTGAGTTGCGACCTAATATCAGGTAATCGGTTAAGGATAGGGGAGTCAGGATTGTTGCCAATATTGCTACTCAGCTCAGAAAGCACATGAGCCACATCGATGCGCTTATTAAAACCCTTGTAGTTACCGTCCTGTTCTAACAGGTTATAGAATCGCTCTAAGCTTTCATCTGATAAATATTGTGATGCAATGCTATGGGCATCACCATCACCAAGCGCCGTAAATTGGCTATTAATACTATGCAGTTGTTGAAGAATACGAGGCATTTGCTGATGAAATGAAAAGTAGTTTTTACCTACATTTTCAGCACTGGTCGCAATCATGTCCTCAATACTGTTATCCAGCACTGATACAGCATTCGAGAACACCATATCGTTAAAATCTGGCATTGCAGATTCTTGAGATGGTGAATATCCCAAAATAGAATATTCAAACTTTTCAACTGCAGATAACTCTTGATCTTGTTCATCATAATAATGAACCACATCAAACTGGTTAACAGCTTCATTCCAAAGCCCGTTCGGTTCTTCACCTAGATCAACGTTGAAATGATAAATGTCAATGTCATTTGAGGTGTGAGTAGCTTCAAACTCGTTCGCTTCATCCAATAGACGTTGCATTTCATCTTGCAATTCATCATCGGTGACAACGCTTTGTAGGAAGTTATCAAGATCCGTGCCGTATTCTTCACGGTCTATCACTGAATCAAAAAAACTATCATAAAGATTGTTCAGACGCGTAGAAGCAATGTTTAACTGACTTAATGCCAATTCCATTTCATAAGCTTGATCGTCATAGGCTTGCTGATCCAAAACATACGCATTTTCAGTAGCAACAGCGACTTGAATCGCAACCGCTTTTTCAATACGCTCACTGATGGTATGTGTTGCTTTCGCTTCAACAATAGCTTGACGTTCTTCTTTGAGCTTTGCAATTTTTTGTAGGTATTCTTGCTTAATTTTTCGCATTAAAGCGAGTTTAGTCAAAGAGTCCTTAATGACTGGTTCTGGAATGTTCGGCTTAAACTTGGTGTGTCTAAAAAAGTGATCAATTCGATTGAACAAACGTTTTACTGGAACCTTAGGTTCAGGCGGTATGGTTTGCTTAATTTGATTGAGATCCAAGCTTTCTAAACTTGTACCGATGTCATCCAAACTTTCAGAAATTAATTCACGATCAAAACTGCTATCACCAATAGAGTAGGGATCAAATGTTCTTAAATTATTAATATTATTTTGAACGCTTTGAATCAGGTCCTTAATCTTATCGGCAAGGTCGAATTCTTCTACATCTAAAGTTTGGTTGTTGTATTCCCAAACTTTCCAATCATTGTCCACCAGCTGTAACGCAGTTGTTTCTATACCAAATGGTGCCAATGCTGACGGAATGCTGTTTTCTTCGTATGAATACAAACAGTCATTGATTTTCGTGACTAAGGTTTGAAGCTTGATCAATCCTTGGTGATTAACGGCATGATCATCCGATCTGAGCGCATTCACAATTGGATCAATGCTCGTATTCAGCCCCTTATTCAGCTCTCGAATATCAATAAATTGCTTCGGTAAGCTGTTATACGCTGGCCATGCTGGATGTGAAGATATTTTATAATTGGTCAGCTCAGGGATTTGCGTAATATCTTTTAGGGCAAGTACTTCACCGCCTGAATTAACCGAAATCACTAGCTGTTTGCTTAGTTCAATAGGCTCTATCGTATCTTCTATGAGTCCAGCATTTAGCGCTGCTTCTTTATCAACATAATAACGAGTCAGTGTTTTATCTGCTTGGTACCCGTAATTGTCTAAATCAGCCAACGGCAATGGATCTACTGACTGCAGTAATGTCGGTAGCTTATTCCAGCCTAAATCTGCTTTATTGAATTGTTTAACCGCACCCATAATGGTTGTATTTGGGGCAAACGGTTTTTGCTGTTTTGCTTGGTAAAGCACAACGGACTTTTGATTATTGAGTTCAAATAGGGATTGCCACTGGTTTTTTTCAGCACTACTCATTGGGTTTTGCAGATATATATCTGACATATCCATTTCAATGAGGTCATTTTTAGAGTCGTAAGGAAAAACAGATTTTATGTCAGCAAGAGAGAGACTATCTTGCGAACTCTTATACATAAAACTAAGGTCGTTATTTTGCTCATTGGTGATATAAACAAACTTTCCAGTCTGTTTTAAACCTGTTAAGAAGCTGTTTAAGGATGTGTTCAACTTTTTCTCTAAAAGCTCAACATCTTTAATCTTAATAATGGCTGCTTGGTTTCTTAAATCAGTTTTAGGGGTTACTACAAGTTGAGCGCCAAAGCTACTCAGATCCAACCATTTCTTTTTAGTTGACATATAAACTCCATGGCAATATGTATAAGCATCTTTTAATTAAAATATCAAAGCACCATCGGTTACTTTTGAACGGTATATACTAAAGATTATAAGAGAATTTATATAAAGAAACTATCTAAAAGGGTTTTAAACAAAAAAAAGGGATGGCTTAAAACCATCCCTTTTTTTAAGTTTTTTTCATTATCAGTCTGATAATGAAAAAATCAGGCTATTTACTTGCCATTGCTTGTGAAAGTGCAATCCTACGAATGTTACCCGTAGACTTAGAACGATCTGTCACTTCAATTGAGCCGTCAGATAATTTGCTTTCAGCAGAAACTAGCGCAGCCAATACCGCTTCTTTACGTTCATTTGACTTGTATTGTTGATATTGCAAGTTCAAGCGTTCAGTACCTTGAATTAAACCATCGACCATCAAACCACGTTCATCTTTAATCGCTTGTGATTTAGCAAAGTCTTTGTAATCTTGCCCTGAACCTAAATAACGAGCGACACTTTTTTCCAAGTGTTGCATCGGTGCAAGTTTGGTACTTGAATCATGACTATTGGTACCACCACCAGCAACAGGGGAGTATTGCGCTTGAATTGCTTTCAAAGAGGTAATTGCTGGAGAAGTTAAAGCATCTTTCGCCAGTTTAGCCATCACATAATCTTGACCAGCAGATGTTTTCGCAATTTTTCCGTCAATTGGGGCATCAGGTAGACCAACCATGTTGTTGATCAATGCATTTTGAGCACGAGCCATCGCCGTGTCTGGCGCTGCAGTCGTGAATAAAGTTGAAGCTTGTAAACTTAGACTAGCATTTTCACCAGCAGCACCACATAGTCCAGACGCAGCCTGAGAAGTGGTACAAAACTCATTATGAGCTTGTAACATAGCTTCTTGTGCTTTGTGAGGGTTCATGTAGACACCAGGCGCAGCAATCACTTCAGAGCCAACTTTATTTAAAATTGAACTATCAGCAGATTTATTGTCTTGTTGAGCTTGTTCACGATCGCTTAAAACTTCACACGCTTTAAATGCTTGGCCATGTGCACCAAACTCAAATTGAGCTTTTTTCATTTGCTCACTTTGTTTAACAGCTTGGTACGCCGTTACAAGACTTTGTGCGTTTTTATGTGCGTTATCTGAAATACCTTGAGCAGATACAGCCTCTTGTTTCGTCAGGATCTTAATCGCTGTCGTCACATCATCTTGTTGCTTTTTAATGCCCAAAGATAAGTTTGAGTCCAACGCACGTAACGCAGCGCTTTCCACCGCATCAGCCTGTTGAAGAAGCATATTCAAGGTATTTACTGCCATCGGGTTGCCCACGGAAGCACAGTAATAAGCAGATGCAGAACCACTAATGAGGGCGAGGGTTAAACCGAGTGCACTAATTTTTGAACGAGAGCCGTGCGCTTGTGGCGCTTTCATAACTTTACGTGATGTTCTTTTCGGAGTACGCATTATTTAGTCTCCTTAAAATTGAGGCATAGTTTGTGAAAGCTTAACTTTCACTGACTGGCCGTATTTCGTTTTCACATCATCTTTTATCGGCTGAGATTTCGCTAAAAGTAATGCAGACAATAAACCTTCTTCACGCAAACTTTGCTTGTAAGTTTGAAGATCTAAATAAACAGAAACGCCGTTAATGATATTGGCTTCTTTAAGTAGACCGCGTGGATCTTGCATCGCCATCGCCATTTGCCATTTTTTAGCTTCAGGACCGCCGTAGTAACGTGCGATTGTTTGGTCGATCAAATCGTTGGCAGACACCATTTTGCCGTCAATATCTTTGAATGATTTTGTATTTTGCGCGTCAATAACCGCCAAGCTATACGCTGGCATAGCAAGTAAAGCTGTTTTTTGGTTGGTCGCTTGCAAATAATCTCGACCAGCTGGAGTACGTGCCGTTGCAGTAGACAATGATTTATCTGGTGTACCTAAAATGTTTTCACGCACGTAATGTCTTGCAAGAGCTTCTTTTGAGCCAGGTGCAACAGACTTAAACAGTAGGGAAGCATTGGTATCGCCACCCGGTAATTTAGACAACGTACATTGACCAGCTTGTGCTTCAGCAACCGTACAGAATTCAGCTTTATGCACGTTTAGGCGTTGATTAATCACTTCCTGTTGAGAGCCAACTAATTTACCGCCGACTTGAGAAGTTTGAGTCGCCATATCAGCTGCTTGATCAATCACTTGACCAGATGCACTCGACATATTTGTATTTTCAGCCAAAACCTCACAAGACTTAAAGCCTTGACCAGTATTGGCACCATAAGCAAATTGTGCTTTTTTCATGGTATCTGACTGTAAAAGCGCTTGAATACCAGAGGCAATAGTTTGGGTGTTTTTAGTTGTCGCATCGGTAATTTGGTTAGCAGCTTGCGCCTTTTGCTTCACCGCAACTTTAAGCGCTGCAACGATGTTTTCAGTCGAATCATCTAACTTTCTACGGGTACTTTGAGATACTTTTTGAATATCATTTGCTTGGTTGCTTGCATGCTTAGGAATCTGAGAAGACATCTCGCTCATAATCGTACCCAAACCAACCGTAGCCCATTCAGCAAAAACAGGACTACTAATCACCAAAGTTGCACCTAAAATGACAGGTACAAACTTTGATTTTCCTTTAGGCTGTCTTAAAGTATTTTTACGCTTTCTCATAGTCATTACTCAAAGAATTTGGCTGAAGCATTGGAGTTTGGTGTAGTGCGTTGCATCACATTATTAGCCACCGAATAGTTAGCCAGTGATGAAAGAGTACTTCCAGCCATGTATTTATTTTGAAAATCAACGCAAGTTGATGAAGAGCATTCCATCAATCCGACTGGAACAACGTTGTTAGATGCAATTGACGAGTAGTTCAATGCAACAGTCGCTTGCTGTTCAGAAAGTCGAGAACGAGAAAAAACAAAAGCAGTATCAATGTCGCCATACTGCAGACCATTTGGAATCAAATTACAGACACCCATTTTTGCTTCTTCTACGCCACACGAGGTCGCCAAGTGAAACGCATATGGTGAGGTTGCTTCATCTGTTGAATTTGAGAAAAGTTTCCCTGAAACGTCTTGCATGTATTTAAAAACGTTAAAGTCTTTTAAGTTTCTATTGAGATCGGTTTGTTCACGTTCTTCAAGAGCCGTACAAAAAGCTGAATCAGGGAGGGCAGCATTCGTACCAGAATTTAAAATCGCTTTTTTGATCTCAATATTTTTATCGACACTTTGAATACCAGCAACGATCATTTCTGAATCACGCGTTTGGTTATCAACAATTTGATTTGCACTGACCGCTGTTTGTTGAGTAGATACACGCACAGCAGAACGTACCATCAATTGCTGAGCTTGTATTGCAAGCTCAGAAAGGATAGTGCCAAGACTAAAAGCATTGGTAAAAAGTGGTACGGATAATAGACCAACCGTTAAAGTACCCACCGCAATTGCTTTAACAGGTGAAAACTGATTAACAGTAATTCTTCTTTTACGCAGATTATTTCTATTTTTCATACCACCCCCAACTTAAGAGAAAAAGTCTTTAATTGATTGGGTGACAGAAGTAGATTCTGAACTTGAAGTTTTTGCGTTAGACGGTGTGCTAGTACTGGCTTTTTGATCAGTTGAATAAGAAACTGTACCAGTCGAGCTACTACCATTGATTGTATAAGTATCTCCACCCTCAAAAGCACCGCTAGGCATAACTAGACCAGGATCAAGTTTACCAAGTTGCCCATTCACAGCAGTACCAAGCGCACCCGATACATCAGTGTATTGACCCGCTTTGTTGATTTCACCTATAACATCATTCAATGGGCCAACAAGTTCAGTACTTGCAGTTTTCATTGCGTCACACGCTTTTTTAGTCGCGTAATCGACAACCATTTGTTGCGCTGCATTGATGATTGTATCAAGTGATGGAATAGTCACAGAAAGGTCAATGATTTTACCGATGTCAGCAAAACAGCCACCTTGACTAGCTGGACTGAACATTTTGTTAATATCGATTGGACGACCCCAAACCGTCATTTGTAGATCTAAGTTGTCTTTAACGACTTTACCGATCCCATCAGTTGCACATGATTCAATATTGGTTTGAATGTTTTGAGCAGCTGCTTGTTCACCTTTTTTAACCGCCATGAAGTTGTTTTCAGCAGCAGTAGAGTTGAATGACGAATTAGAACTGGTAGACGAATAATATCCGCTATTTGAATTCGACAAAGGCGTATCACCACCAGAGCTACTTGCAATGGTCGATGATGTTGCGATGTTTAAGTTACCCATGTTTTGAGTATTACTGGTAACAGAAGCAACGGAACTTTGTTGAACTGCAATAGCACTTGAACACCCAACAACGGTAGCAACAAAAATGCTTAAAGCACTTTTAGTTTTAAAAGCTGGCTTAACATTTTGTAGATTAGGGTTAGTCCTTAAAACATTGCCCCGAACTTGTTGTAGCCTTTTAGCTTTCTTGTGATTGTTACGCATATCTAGCCCTTTAAAAGAGTTATGATTAATGTTTTTTAGAAGCAAGTTCGCAAAGCACTACAACATCTTTTACTACAGCTTCACTACTTAAATATAAGGTAGCTATAAGGTGTTTTAACTCATATATCCTTTTAGCGAACTTATATATAGAATCATAATACCATTCTTCACCATATTGTAGTATATACTTCTCATTGGTTAAACATAGTTTTATGAATTCTTTTAAAATAGGACGCTTAAAAATAATATCTGTCGTAATATATATAAACTGAGTACTAACCAAACACATTAAAGTATTAATTAGCTCTACTTCCTCTTTTAAGCATTCCTGTAAAACCAATGGCTTTAGGGTTTTAGAAAAACCTTCCTCAGTCACAATATCTTTTAAAAAACCTGAATCCGAGTACTTATTTTTCAGAAAATTACTTAATTCATGCACGTTCTTTAAGTAAATATTGATCTGATCTTTAGACGCAGTTTTGAAATGTTCCTCTACACGTTTTGGATCGTTTAACGTGATGTCGAGCATTTCAGATTCATTATTTTTTTGATTTAAAAGCACAAAAGCGGTGAAGCTGGTAACTTTGCGTGTTTCGCCAAGATAGCCACTACTGCAAGCATTCAAAAAAACAAGGCAATGCTGTTCAGTAAGATACAAGCCGTATTCTTTTGGTGTACCTGATTCAAAGAAATTGAGTGAACGCTTATCAAAATGAAAAGTGTTCTCTAAGGTCTGACAAAAGTAGTTAATAGAGTGTACAAAAGCTTCTGGTACAAAGGTTGTAGGCTCTTGAGACAATGCTATGTTTTGGCTTTCTATGCTCATTCCCACGATTTATTCCTCTTTGAGAGGTAGGGCGTAATAGCCCATTTGACTTAAAACACGTAAAGGAATATCAAAGTTAAGACTTTGCGTTAGACCAGATTTAGGGTTAAAGGTTTTAGCTGAAGCTATAAACAAAGTTTGCTCATTAATAAACACTTGAATGCTATTCGTGACCTTTTGTTCATCAAGTATGACGCCACATACAATATCTAATTTCACATCAAACGTATAAGCATCCATTTGAACGTCTATTGATTCCCAATCGATCGTCATGAACAAATTTTGGTTTTCAAATTCCAAATTACCTTCTTCAAGAACTTTATTGATTAATCCCTTTTCTAATAATTCCAAGTAAAACGCATGTAAAGGCGTTGCATCTGCAAAACCATGAGGATTAAACGGCGTTCTTGTCGGTTCAGTGATTTTAGTTTGAATCATGTTTAACTCCATTAAAGGGTATTTAGATTCTATCTTAAAACACCCTAAATGTTTTTATTTAAAATTAATTAAAACCCATTGCTATAAGTTGAAGCGCTTTCTTTAGTTTTAACGTTTTCAAGATTGCTTTGCGTAATAGTATCTTTGTAATGCTGACTAAACGCATTTTTACCCGTTTCGTTTATGTTCTTAAGCTCATTTTTAATGACCTTAAGATAGTCTTGATATTTCGGTGACTGTTCTACATAAACTTCGGTCGCTGCAATTGAGAACATGTTCTTATCATTGGTTGCGATCGGAAATAGGGCAGTATAGGAAGCATCTTGCTTGAGCTGGTCCACAGTTGTTTGTTGCTCAATGATCTTCGCCTGATAGTCCAACAATGTTTTATTGATGTTTTCATGACTATGGATAACGAAATTCAACTGTCTGTCATTCGGACGTTCAAGGGTAAACGGCTGATCGATACCAGAAAGCTTATTACAGATCTCCATATTGTATCGGTAGGCTTCAAACGAGTCTGAAAAGTGATTAAAGTCTTTTCGGAGAGCATTATTGTTTTCTAAGTCTTGCTGAAAGTCTTGAAAGCATTGCAATACATATTCATCTTCATTTTTTTCAACGAATAATTGAGCGATGTTGGAGCACTGGTGTCGTTCGCAGAGATCCGCAAGCTTTTGAATGCTTTTAACCTCATTTTTCTTTTCTAAGATATTGCGTAAATGTAGCTGAGTTGCCCGATACTCTTGCATCAACATATTGTGATGCTCGACAAATAGCTCATAATCGCTTTTAAGGTACGGACTGGCACCTTCAATCTCACGCTCTACCTTTTCATGCTTAGAGTTGATTTGAACACGCTCACGCGTGGTATTCACTGTATTTTGACCAAAACCACCTAAGATTTTATCAAAAGTAATCATCGCATCGATGTCGCCAGTTACGTTTTTATAGAGATCCATGATTAACGCCCCAATGTTTGATCATTGTCATGATCGTTTCTACGTGCGACTTCTAAATCTATATGCTTATCAAGGTCACTCAAAAATTGAGATGTCGTATTTTTCTCAAGCTTTACTTGGTCTAAGTAGTTTTTAGTATTGAGATTCAAACCATCTTGGAGCGCTTCTAAGCGTAGGCCAGTTTTATCAAAATCAGCCTCAAGGATCTGATTCACTTCTTTGATTTTGTCCATGTCTTGCTGTTCTAGACGGTGTAACTTCACATCTTCATGAATCGCAGCGATATAGTGATCGGTTAAGATCTCTTGCTTTAAGTGCTGAAGCGCAATTTCCACGTTTCCTGTTTCAGCAATCACGGCGTTGAAGCTGTCAAAGATTTGACCTGTTTCAGCCGAGTTTCTAAATTCAACAATACGAGGCTCAACACTATTAAGGTTTACAAACTTGGCATCACCATACGCAGTAGGTAGTACTAGATGATCATCCATACATTCAAAAAGTTGCTTATATTCAGCATTCATAAGATTTGATGCTGCTTGAAGCTTTAAATCTTGTTGTAACGTGTCTAGGCGTTGGTTGAGATGTAGAAAGCTTTGAACATACATCTCGTTTTGAGAGTTTTCAGGCGCAACAACGGTTGAGGCCATACCTTTAACAACATTTTTCAGTTGCGTATTTTGAATCTGATCAGCAATTTGATTAAGCACGTTAATGTGATCGGCTTTCACAAGGTTATTGTTTTTCAGTTGTTCAATAAATTGATTTTGTTCAATCACTTTTTCACTTTCCTTTTCGCTGAATAACGAATCTTTAATTTGTTGTTTCACCTGGTCCAAGTTAGAGAAGAGGTGAAGTACTTCTTGTTCATTGCTGTTATTGACTGCATTTAGCAATGTAACAAACACATCATGGCTGATTAGTTGTTGCTGATTATTTTCCGCATTCTGAAATTCAGCAATTTGGCTACGGCTAATGACTTCAACACCAACATCATTGATATAGCTTGCACCAATCGGGGAGAGTTGATTATCTGGAGCTTTTACGGCGTAGTACTCGCCTGATTTGCCATCATCTTTGGCGCATAGACCAATATATGTATTGCCATCTTGCGTAATGATTTTTGAACCGATGCTATTGAGTGCTGCAGAGGGTTGTAACGTACTCAAGGTTTGAATCAATTCTTTTTCGCGATTTTGATGAATTGCATTACTTACTGCTTGGTAAACTTCAGGATCTAAATAAGTCACCTGATTGGCAGATTCTTCATTGAGCGCCGTGACAGTATTCCACTCTAAAATATCTTTACGCGGTATCGTTGTAATACCGGCATTAATAATATCTTCCGTGGTAATTTGACGATCAAGGTTGGTAATGGCCACGGCGTTGTATTCGGGTGCAATTGATTTATGACCTTCCGAATCTGAAGTCAGTACCACGAATTGACCGTAATCCGTTTTCACCATAGCACCTACAACACTGAGCTTGCCTTCCAAAATCATTTTTAAAAGTTCAAGTTCACGTTCGGCAGATCTGGCGTAAGTATTAGTCTGTTCTGCAGTATTGTTGATGGTATCGGCTTTGAGCTTGTCTAAGTATTCGCTTGAAAATTTACCAAGCGCATTTAACTCGTCTATCGGCTCGACAGACTCCAGCTCATACAGTGGAACGGTAGAGGATTCATTCACGATGTCTTTAAGATAAAGCACATCTTTTTCAGTGATATTTTCGAGATCTTCAATCACCGAAAGAGGCACAACGATCGCACGTTTATCCAGATTATCGGAAGCTATATCCAAAACAACCATATTGGTTTGGGTTGTTTCATCTTCATAAACCATACCGACAAACTGTTCAATTTCAGCATTAGAAACATTGTTGTGACGGTCTTTAAAGAATGCTTCTAAGTCAGAATCATGATCAACATAAATACTGTCATAAGGGTTCATTGGTTTACCGTCATTGTTTTGGTCTTGGCTTTGCGGTGCTGATTGAGTTGCCGACTGTTCTGCAGTATTGCCTTTAAACTTACCCAAAAGGTTTGAAAGTTTAGATTTGGCTTTCTTTACTTGATCCGAAATCATTTGACCTGATTGATAGGCACGTTGAATAAACTGATCTTTGTATGAAGCTTTGGCTTCTTCAGTCATTTGTTCTGGATCTTGCCCTAATGGATATTCGGCACCAAGGAACATACGTGCTTGTTCTAAATACTGAGAACAAATGGGTTCAAAAAAGCGACCTTCAAACTCATGGATCTTTTCAGACTTAATGCCTTCGTGCAGTTCTTCAATTGAGAGAAACGTTACTTTGTCTTCAATCGTTTCTAAATAGAACGGCGTAATCGGGGTAAGTGCATCGCTACCTTCCACTTGAGGCGGTAAATCTGCTTCTTTAACCAGTTTGATAAATGGGGTAGAGGATTCAACACCTTCGACAGAATCCTTACCGACTACATCAATCACGATGTATTGTTCACCGTCAATGGCATAGACTTTAGCGACATTTAGATCGAATTCTTCTAAGGTAACGCCGTCACGGTCTTTATTCAGTTGAGTGGTATATGGATCGTTTAAAAGAGGCAACATTTGCTCTTTTGAGATCGGTTTTAAAATATCGGCATTCTTACCAGGTTCAGTCAATTTTGATTTATCGGCTGTATTGGCAAGCTGTTCGGGTTGTTGTGCGTCTGGATGGTTACTTTTAACGGTAACATCAGGATTGATTGGTTTATCCCAAATATTTTTCAGGTTATCAAGGCTTTTGTTCTTGTTGAACATGGCCATAATCGCTGCAATGATCAACTTGATTGTTTTCTTAACCAGTTCAATCATGACTGCAATCATTTTTGCACTGAGCGCAGCGAGTTCATCAGCGACCGTGCGTGGATGGCCGTGGCTATTTTCACGCGCTAAAGGAGGACGTTCGTTACCTTCCTCATTTCGCATATCCTTAAAGCTTTTAGAGGCAACGCTACTTGCAGCCAAACTTGCTTTGTCTTGTGGACCACCAGCAATGTTTAATGTGCTCTTTGGTGTACCTTTTGGTGCATTCGGATCAGCTGATTCAACATCTTCCTTTACTGTCTCTTTAGTCTTCTGATTTTCTTTATGTTCTTTCAAAAGTAGAGCAGCTTGTAACTGGTCGCTATGTTCACGGGTTTCTAATAACTGAATTACTTCCTTGGTTAACGTGTCCGTATTGAATTCAAGATAGTGAATCTCAAGTTGTTCAAGTCGAGCAGCTGTATGGTCGCTATTCACACGCCATTGATCCATGACGATAGTTTTTGGCACTAAGCCAAGTTCTTCAGCTTCAATCCCACGAATTAAGCAAAAATCACGCACTTGGCGCATCAATGCGTTAATTTGGTTTTTATCGGTTAATTCACCTGAAAAATAGGTATTCGGTGCACCCGTAACTTCGTTGTAGATCTGCTGTTTTGCTTCACGCACGACTTGGTTTTGGTTAATCAAGCCTTCAATCGCGAATTGACGATTACTCAGGAAGTTGAGGGCATTTTCTTTAGTTGCACCCTTCAGGCTTAAACCATAGTAGGGCTGAGTGACAAAAGATTTTGTCTCAAAGTTAAAGAGGGTTTTTTCAGCCACTTGAACGGCTTCAAATGGATTCTCTTCTTTGGAAAGGAGGAAATCAGGATCATTGTCTGATAGGAATAATTTAGAGTCTGCAGTTGTATATACACGGTCTTCAACTTGCAATGAACTGTTATTTTCAGCAATATTGCCTAATCCTTGGTCCAGTGCGTTTTTAGTCTGGATTTTATTCAGATCCGCAATAAACTTAAGATCATCATCATTCTGCAGATCAAGCCCGATGTCTGCAAAGAATTCTAATTGACTGGCTGGATCTCTTTGCTCAAGTGCATCAAATACTTTACCAATCAGAACAGGATCAAGTTCAGCTAAATCATTGACAGTGACAGCGGAAAGATCAAACGTGTTTTCAGGAATGATGGACTGTTCATTCTCGTAGTTCGGGTAGCTACTACGCTCATAATCACCTTCGTCAAAAAACATCGGTTCATCATCGTTCAACCGAGTATCTTCAAGAGGGGGAGCGTAATCATAATCTGGGTGCCCAGGAGGTACAGAGTTACCGCCCATAGGCTGATCATATTGATACCCATCATCTTGCATGACTGGCGGTTCTTCCATTAATGGAGGTTCAGATAGGGGATCATTGCTATATGGTTCAGACTGGTATTGTTGCGATTGATCTTGTGCAACATTGTTTTGTTGTGGCGTAGGCTGGATGGATTGAAATTTCACGCCGTCCAAACTTAAATCATCCCACTGTTCCAGGCCCTCATTGAAAGTTAATGATTGGCCGTCTTGCAGTTGATCAAGTGTTTGCTCGTCAAAATTATCTTGTTTAGGGCTTTGGTCCATATTTGATCCTTATGACAGGTGGCCTTTCTGATTTTAAGAGTCCTTTTTAGAATCTGTATCAACATTCCAAATAAAGTCTTCTTTAAAGTCAGAATTAAAACCAGTTGTGATGTCTAATTCACTGTCAAAATCCACTAAATCTGAGTTATTAGAAGATTCCTCTAAGGGATTAGAGTTGCACATAAAATACCTGTATTTGTTTTTTAAAACGTCAATGTGATCGTCACAGATATGATACATGGTATATACGAACTAGACCACACGTAATTGTTATTCACGTATGGTCTGGTATATACCTTTTAAGGGAGGGTTTTAGAAAGATAATTGCTGGATTTCTTGATCGTTATCTAGGGTTTTACCCTCAGGTAACTCAGCCTTATAAGCTGGCTCTTCTGGAGGATTAAGCATAAGGTTAATTTCATTTAAAAAGTAACCATTACCATCAGGAAGTTTAGATTTTAAATCCAAAAAGGCAGCTTCAATTTTGGTTGTACTGTCCAGCTCGTCAACAAAGCGTTCAACATCCTTGAGATCAAGCGCAAATCTAAACTCATTACGGCCTGGCTCAGTAAAGTGGATGTTCAACGATTCATCTGTTTTACCGCCTTTAGGATCATGGAATACGTTGGTATTCGACATAAAACGATTGAACTGTTTTGCAACAGATTTCACCGTCACATTAAAGCAGTCTGAACCGTTGTAGTAGAACTCAATACTTGCTTTCTTGTACGGGAAATTAACCTTAGTACCCACATAGTTATTGCGGTTGAAATCAATGTTTACAGGCAATTGATTAAAGAAGTTCGCAATCTCTTTAACTTGCTTAAACGTCACTTGGTTTTCAAGAGAGCTTTCAAACAAGTCAGTTGGTGTATTTGATGGCAATAATAACGCACGGTTACGCATACCATCAGCATCGGTAAATATAACGGTTGAATGTCGTAGATCTAGTGAGCTGACAATCTTATGTGCCTTGAACATATTGCCCGTTAAGGTAATCGCTTGTCGTGTGACATCACCAGACGGCGCTTTCTCAAAATAGGTACGCGTATAACGGGAATAATTGTTTTGTTCAGTAAATAAGTTCACCAAGGGTTGACGATCCTCAACATGACGTCTATTCACATCAGCATAAGAATAAAATTCAGGATTGAAGCGTTTTAGGATAATACGTCCTTTTTCACTCACTGGAGCTACCCAATCCAAGTCTTGCTTGGCATTTTGCATGGTGTAATTGATCAGTGGAACTTTAAACGACTTCTTATCACCAGGGTAAACCAAATCAAGCTTAACCGCATTCGGTGTGATTGCACCTCCACGTAACGGCGGTAGGTCTAGACGTAGCAAAGCACCTGTTTTGTGATCTGGCGTCACTTCATCATCAAAAAGACTAGGTTTTGAGATAAGGAACAATAACCCATGCGCTGAATGACCTTCTTTTTCGTTCCTTTCCATAGAACGAGCCAAGAATTTTAGATCCTGAACAATTCGATACATGCGATCAAAGTTAGAGGTCAAAATAGGATCATTGGCTAGATAAACCGCTTCAGCTACTTTTTCAAAGGCATCTGCAGAGTGATCATCAGGTTTACGAAATTGAATATCATCAATGTGTTTTACATTGGCTTCAACAACACCGAAATGATCAAATACTTCGTGTCGATAATCACGAATTACTTCACCACGCATTTGCCCACTTTTGAAAAATAACTTTTGCTTAGCAAAGCCTTCATATTTTTGGTACATCAATGCCTCAAAGTTATAGGCATAGTGTAGTAGTCCGTGTACCGTTTCATTGATGTTTTCATTGATACGTTTAAATTGACGCACCAGATAATCATCACTTTCTTTGAACATGAGTTTTAGGTTGTCAGCACGTAATGGCTCAACATGTTCAATGTATTGCAGACCTTCAAAACGCACAGGTAGATCAAAGGTATTGATCTTGGCTGCTTCTGTTTCTGAAGTCACGGTAAAGAAGTTGTCCTTCACTTCAAACTCACGGACTTTTTTAGCTTTCCAGTCTAAAAAGTTGGTCTTGAGTGGGTTACGACCCAACAAGTCTAATTCACGGATCTTATCGTTATAGTCAACAACCAAGTCTTGATAAACCTGTTCTTGCTGACTAATCGGCATCAAAATCAGTTTAGATAGCAACTGGTTCACATGATAGTTTTGCGCCGTGCGATACGATGGTCCTTTTTCATCATCCGAAATATCAATATCAAGTGTGTTCGCCAAGTTCACGTTATTTTTCAAATAGTCCAACGATACCCGGTTGCCAATGTAGTTGAGCATGTCAGGATAATCGTTTTCGTTAAACTTGGTTTCTGAGTTGGCAGAGACGTTCGCTGATAGGGTAGACAGTTTACGCATCATCATTAAGTGCATACGTGTTTCTGCTGGAATACCCGAATCTACTGTCGTCATAATCGGATGTGATTCTTCACCACGGCGACCCACACGACCGATCATCTGAATCGTATCGGTAGAGTTCTCAGGTTTTTGCAAGAAAAACAACTCACGTTGGCGCAAGTGATCCGATGGAATTGTAGGATCAGGGTTTTTGGCTGCATGTAGAGAAATACCCGTACAACCAGAGCGAGTCACAATAACAACATCGATTTCACCAGATTGGAATTTTGATTGAACCAAAATCTTACCTTGTGTCGTATTGTTCTCTTGTTTATTAACCTTCCATTTGCCGTCTCTTGTTTCCGTTAAGTGGATCTGACGGCCAGAGATTTCATCAATCTTGAAGCCAGCTTTTGTCACCTTGTTACGTAGTACGTCCAAAGGCATCAAAGGTAGATCAGGGAACTTTTGAATCTTTTCTTTGATACGATCCAAAATGATTTTATACGGACTTACCACTGGATCGCCGTTTTCATTAAATGTCACTTCCGTACTGAGCTTCTTAACGAACGAGTTACCGTAGTTATCTTCAGCTTTCACCACATCGATGCGATCTAACATCACTTCAAGCAAGTCACGGAATTGTGGGAGTTCATCTAAAACAGAAATTTGACTTTGCAGATAGCTACCGCGCTTATATTCAAGCTTAGTCAATTCCTTTTGAATATTTTTCGCTGCTTTTTCATCGCCAGCGTCACGGTTTTCTTTGATCATGAGTTTTTGAAGCTCATTTTCAAGAAATTCAATTTCTGACGATACCGACTTGAAGTTATTAAACGCTTTTTCTTTTTCAGGCGAATCAGCGGTAACGTCTTGCGCCGTATCTGCTTTTAAAATCGCTTCCATGCGACTTTGCATCAAAATGTTGAATAGACTCTCACCCGTATTTTCCAAACCAATCACGGGCTTTCTACCCTCATGTAACGCCTGAATCACAGCATCACTTGTAGAGTCAGTTTTCAATGCCAATAGGAATTGCTTTTGGATCTGGTACATTCGAGATCCAAAGTTCATCACACTCAAACTTAAACGGTTTTTCGGATCGTCTGAATCCTGATGAAAGTCTAAATTGGCAACAGCATCATCATCATTGGCAATGTTTTCTAGCGCATCGAGGCGAATGTCTTTAGAAAATTTCACCATGTCCGTCAAGATGTCAGAAAGAACATCTGAGTAATTGTGAAATTTCTTAATTTCCTCTTCAGTTGGCACAAAGGTTTGAATGGTAATGTGCGAGAGATCTTGCTCTCTACGAATCATGGCAGAGCTGTCTACCAAACCTTCAGAAATAAACTCCAAAATTGGACCATCTGCATTATCGATAACCTTTTGTAAGTCATTACGAGATACGGATCGAGGGAACAATTTATGGAAGAATTCAAGATTTTCAGGTTTCTTAATTGCCGATGCAGACTGGAAATTAATTAGGTTGGTCTGATCAATAACATCTAAGAAAAATTGACTTGTAGCTGATTTCAAGGATGCTGCACGGTGCGTTTCATCCATCACCAAAACAGTGTCTTGATTAATAAAACGAGTCAATAACGCACGTTTACGGTTTGGTCGGTTAAATTGGCTATACGTTGCCAATACCAAGTCATGTTGCGCTGGAATATCTTCAATTTCCTTAGGCAGATCTTGGCCAGTGAATAAAACCTCTTCAGTACCAAAGCGGTTAATCACAGCATCCGAGTTAAAGATAAACGGATCTTTAAAGAACTTGTCACTGTCTGTAGCAACAATATCACGCCAAATGTCGTTCAAGAGTTGCGTTGTATCTGTAAGGAAAACAGGGGGCTTTCCTCTTAACGCACTATATCGTAAACACGCAGCTGCAATACGACCTTTACCTAAACCCGTCTGGTCGCCAATAAGCACAGGTAAGTTTTGGTCAAAACGTAAAATGATATGGGCAACCGCATCGACCTGTTCACATGCAAAAGCGGACTTTAGTGCATCAAAATTGTCATATTGCAATTTCTTAGCGACATAGGCATCAACAAGAGTAGGGTAGTTACCATTATCGACTTCAGCTTGGAAATTGATACCCCCAAAACCTAATACATTTTGGATGTGTTTAGTCAATTGAGCATTTGCCTGATTAATCGCTTTAATCTGGTTTTTAGCCACTAAAGCAATTGGCTCAGATGCCATGGACATCGGTATATACTTAACTTGGTATATATTTTCCGGAGTTGGTTCTGTTGTGTTTTCAGCATTAGGAACAGGAACAATCGGCTGTAAATTTGATTGGTCAGATTCAACAGTCGGTTCTTCTTCTTTTTGCTCAGTACCGATCGCTAATTCAGAATTTAACTTAGCAATCTCTTCAGCAGTTAAACCCGGTTCCTGTTTTACTTGCTCTACCGCTGGTTCTTCAGCTGGTGTTTGTTCAGGTGTTTCACCCTCATTGGTCGCCGTGGTATCACCTACTTGAAGATTAACGTCATCGTCAAGGTCTTCATCCTGATTTTGGTTCTCGTGCGGATTCTTTACCTCAGGCACGAAATCATTGTCATTTTCATTTTCAAACGTTGGTGTAGCTTCAGTTGGTGTAGGTACATCATCATCTGAACTGGTTGTTTGCGTACTAACTTCAACGGTTCCGAAGTCAAAAGAAACTTTATTCGGTTTTGATTTAGGTTTACGACCAAACATCGGTTTTGGTTTGACAGCTTCCTCTTGCTTAATCTCTTCTTCTTTAGCGACCACGACTTCATCAAACATAGTGACTGCAGACGTAGGCGTTACACTTGATGCAATATCTTCAAGTGGCGAAACAGGCTGTTCATCACCTAGACTGGCAAACAAATCGTCATTTTCTTTTTCAACAGGCTTAACCTCAACAACAGGTTCAACCACTGGTGCTTGTTGCTCAACTGGAGTCGGAGTAGTTGGCTTGAAGTATAGATCCTTATTCGGATTCAAACGTTTATAGATTACGTTATTAGCCCATCCCCAAAGTTCGTCATAGTCCGTTATGACTTTCAACTTATCTGGTACCACAGAAGATTGGTAAGTTTGTAGTAACGCTTGTTCATTTTTACGATTGCCTACCACCAACATACGAACATTTTGATTAGCGCCGTTTCGTGCATATGCATTGCCGTGGATTTCTACAACCGCCTCAACTTCATAATGCTTATAGAGATAATTGAGTAAATTCTTTGATTTACGCTCAACCTTACCATCTGAAATCTGTTTATCTGAGCCAATAATGAAAACTGAACGCCCTTGATCGTTTCGTGCGTTTAGTGATTTAACCAGAATGGCATGGTCCAATTTATCCGTACTGAACCAGACGTTTTCTGATGGATCTACCAATAATGGGTTTGGATCTACGCCGTTACGCTGTTGAACCAAAATTGGTGCAACACGTTCTAATTTATCCATAGCACCAAAAGGAGGGTTGGCAATCACATAGTCAACTTTTTGCTTAAACGTTTGCTCAAAATCAATTTGTGTAGCATCTGCAGTAACAACCGTGCATTCATAATTTTGAGTCAGTGCTTTTGTACGTTCAGCACGTTTGGGATCTAACTCAACCGCATAGACAGAAGCATTACGCTCTTGGGTTAATAAACCGATTAAAGATCCATTACCCACAGTTGGCTCGAGCACGGAAAAGTTTTGTTTTGTTCGGTTATCACCCTCAATCAATAAGCGCTGAGCCACAAGTGACATCGGGATTGGAGTCGAATATTGCTGTAACATACGAATCGTATTGTTTCGCATGGTCTTAGTCGGCATGCGATTGTATAACGCTAAACTCGTTTTAAATGAGCTCTCAGTAAAATCAAGCTCACCTAACTTTTCGACCATCACTGTTTCAAGCGCTTCTTCTGCAGTATGGATCTGTTTATCTGTTACCTTGGATACATCAACGTCAGCATTTTTGGCTTGCGTGATTAGAGCTAAAAACTTTAAAAAGTCCTGGTGATTATGGCTCTTTGTTTCATGTTCTAATTGATAGATATAGCCTCTTAAGCATTCTTTTAAATCTTTTTGCTTGGTCGCACGTAAGTACAGACTAGACGGCTGATCATTAGGACCTTCAGGTATTTGCGTACCTTGGGCATTCACGTAAAAACGGTTATGAGCTGAAGCATAGATTTTGTTGCCATCAGAGTTATAACCGAGTGGAGTTGCACTATTCAACGCAACGTTCAATCGTTGTGGCACCAATGTTTTTGCTTGGGCATTGAACAAATCATGCAATTCTTGGCGAGTCGCAAGCACACTACGGATAAATTCTTTTGGAATACCCAAAACTTCATGAAACAGTCTTGGTTTGATCGTTTCATTCAAATTGTATTGATACAAGTGACCGTCAAAGTGAGGATAAGCCTCAAACTTCATCGGTGTAAAACCAATGTTATTCAAATTTTCTTTAGATAGTTTTTTTTGAACGTCCAATAAGAGTAATTGGCTATCCGTCTGGCCAACACGCCGTACATCGAGATATACACCAGCTTGTGATAAGTCGATCCATTTAATTTTTTCGTTTAAATCATGAGTAGTCATAGCGAACCTGAAGAAGAATTATTAAATTTGATTAAAAAGTCATGTCGTTATAGACATCAGAAGTCGCAGCCTTTTCTTGGCTTTTCTTAACATCCATTTCTGGCTGTCTGACTTTCATCATTAACTCTTGTGGATCAGGTAAAAGATCGTGGTTGAAGTTCTTAGATAACGGACTATCGATTGAAGCTTTATGTTGCTGTACATGCTCTACCGTAATTTCTGAAAAGTTCAACGCATTCATACGGGTTTGAGTAAGTTCAACAGGCTCGATAAACGAGACAAAACAATTATTCGAGTTCCGTTGGTGTGGTTGAATAACAATAAACGCTTCAGCAAATTGCTGTTTTGCATGCGTCAATTTATTCATGGTCTGACGATCAACTTGACTTAAAAATTGAGGATTTAAGTCGTGCGGTTTTGGATTGCCGTAGTCATCGGTAAATTGATTCACTAGGGGAGGTGCACCAACACCACGAACACCCTCACCAGTACGTAAATCTATTTCTGGATCTACCTTGCGAAAACCAGCGTGAGGCGTTTTATTGTTGAAAAATTTCTTTAAGAACGTGTCTTTGTAAAGCGCACCTAGTTGTAGTTGTTGGCCATGATAAACCTCAGGCAGTAATTTTTGACTCACCAAGCCAGCGTAAAGACGTTTTAAATTTTGATTTTTTTCTTTGTCTACATCTTCATTGTAGAACACTTTAATTTGTCGATCGCCAAGTAATGCAAACAGGGCAATACGGGCCTGGTCCATAACATAAACGTTCTGAGCCTGTTTATCGAACTGGTCTTTTTCATGCTGGTTGGATGGTACAAAATTTGGATCAAAAGTTGCGGTGTGAAAGTCATTGCCGTTCAAAATATCTTTGATACTTTCAATCGGATCTTTAGCAACCCGATAAGACTTTTTAGTTTTATCAATACCGCCACGTTGCATCAACGGATCTGGCTTAGCGAATTGCTTAACACTTTCACGATCAGCACTGTCATAGGTTGGAATCAATGGGATTGTAGTTAATACAGAACCAGACTCATAGCGCACAACAATTTTTGAAAATGGAATGCGCTCAGGTTGGTTGTCAGTACTATTCGATAAAGATTTAACAAGAAGCTGTAAATTATTTTTAATAATAGCGTTATGAAGTGCTGGAGAATTAATTTTTACATTGGGCACTTGCATATGTGCTGCATCTTCAATGATTTGAGCTTTAACAAAGAAATCGCCGTTTTTTTGTTGATGCACATTGATAGAAGTGACTGCTTTGATTAATTGTGAATTCGGGTTGTTACTCATTACGTTGCACCACTGAGCAACATAAGTTTTATAACCGTCAAGAGATTCGTAGGGTGAGTCAACACATTTGTCAAAACAGATAATTCGACCACGGTTAGCACCGCGATTATGTGTGTCTAATGAAGTACGTTGGTTACGTCCAGAATCAAATTTTGCGTGGACTTCATCTACTGAAACATTCTCAGTATGATGCTTGTTGAGTTTATTAATGATCTTCGTGAATTCTTCAGATGAACTCATTCGTATGCGAACTGGTTCATTGGTAGACATATCAAAGCCGTATGCATACAGCTCGTCTTGTTCATCATGTTTGTAAAATTGATCTACAGTCATGACGATACGTTTAATCGTATTATCACTTTTACTCATTTCTTAAATTCCACGCTTTATATTTTTGATTGCTGGTCATTGACTCAAGCTATTTATAAAATACTACAAAACCTCATTGGTATATACTAAGGAGGCAAATAAAAAATTAAAAAATATATTAAAAAGTTTAAGAGTAAATTTTTAAAAAGAAATTTTTTGTTTATTATCTTTCTAATTAAGGGAAGTTAATTAGGGACATTTTTTATGCTTATTTTTCATGATATTACAGGATTAGTACGGAAAAACACAAATGGTACGAGCGAAAATCAAATTCATTTGAGCGCAAATTGAATTTGAATTTTTAGAAAATAAGGCGTTTTTAGCTGGTTTTTGATGTTTTTATCCACTTTCCTATTAAATTCTATCCACAAATTAAGTTCTTGTATATTAGAATGAATTTAAAAATATGAGTAAAATATTGTTCATTTTTTAGCTTTTTGCAATATTGGAAATTTGCAAACTAGCAAGTGTTGTAAGTCGCTGTTTATAATAAAATTAAATAGAATAAAAAATACTTCCAGCGCAAATTAAATTCATTTGAGCGCAAATTAAATTCAAAACGTTGCGGATAACTTCTCCAATTTCCTGAGAGCCTTGATAATAAAGACTTTCAGATTTTATGAGGAATAGCCCTTATATATGACCCAACGATCGCTATTTAGCTTGTTTTACGACAAATCAATAACTTACGCCATTAGGACGGAAGAAAGTTTACAACCCATTTATAAAAAACTTTCGCTGAGTTCAGACTATAACAGAAAATCAATGAGTTACGCCATTAGGACGGAAGAAAGTTTACATCCACTTATAAAAAACTTTCGCTCGTATTTTGACACAACTATAAATCAATAACTTACGTCATTAGGACGGAAGAAAGTTTACAACCCATTTATAAAAAACTTTCGCTGGAAGTTAGGTACAGCCAAAAAGTTATAACCTAACCTTAAAACATACTAAACATACTATCTATGATAGTTGAGCTATTGGATCTGGACAAAAAAGTAAAATCAATAACTTACGCTATTAGGACGGAAGAAAGTTTACAACCCATTTATAAAAAACTTTCGCTCGTATTTTGGCACCACTATAAATCAACAACTTACATCATTAGGACGGAAGAAAGTTTACACCCACTTATAAAAAACTTTCGCTCGAAATTTGCCAGCAATATAAATCAACAACTTACATCATTAGGACGGAAGAAAGTTTACAACCCATTTATAAAAAACTTTCGCTCGAAATTTGCCAGCACTATAAATCAACAACTTACATCATTAGGACGGAAGAAAGTTTACAACCCATTTATAAAAAAGTTTCGCTCGTATTTTGGCACCACTATAAAACAATAACTTACGTCATTAGGACGGAAGAAAGTTTACAAACCATTTATAAAAAAGTTTCGCTGGGTGCCTATCTTGAGCACATATTTATTTGATCAAGTATTACATTGGTTAACTTACATTGTAATTGTGAATATTACTCATATAAGGCACTGTTTTTCATAGTCTTATTTATTAAGAAATTACTGTTAAAAATGCTTTTAATCGTAGTCTAATTAACGAATTGATGCTATAATGTCTACTCAGAATGCCTATGGGAATTCGAGATATGCAATATCAATCATTTAGTCTTAGACATCAAAAAATACTCATTGACTTCAATGTGTTTAGCTCTGGCTCGTCTGATATTTTGCTAAAAGGTGTTTTATCTGCCGAATTGCTTATTCTAGTTGATAATTTAAATGCATTTTATTCTGCAGAAGACGGTAGATACGTTGTATCAGCTGAAAAAGTTAACCACGTTACAGGTCTAGATTTTAATAAGAAAACTATCAACCAGATCATGCGTGAAGCTTGTGATTTATCATTTATGATTGATACAGATGCGAAGCAAGCTGCAGCACCTATGATTGACGAAATTCAAATCTTATCAAGTGGCGATATTACTTTTAAACTCACTAAAAGCTTTGATTTTTTTAGAAATTCTCTTAGTTTTAAAAGCATATATGAGAAGCTACCATACAGGTTCACTACTTCTAAACTAGAGTTACCGCAGATCGGTCAACAAATAATGTTAATTGCGTAATTAAGCCTCTGACGAGGCTTTTTTATTGTCTAAAATTTAGTTAGTATATACACAGCTTTAAAGCGAAAAGACTACAACGTTAGTTGGGTTGCAAATATATTTTTATTTTTATTTTTTAATTCAATCTCAGGCAATGTACGTTGTACGTTGTCTAAAGTGGAGCAGTTATGCAAGATTCTTCACAAGTCTGCATAAGTAAAGGAATTTCAGAAGATGAAATTTTTGGACTATCGCAGTCAATCAAAGACTCAATTATTAATGCCGAAACAAAAACCATGGATCTCTTGGGTTACGGCAACAAAATCAGTAATTTCATAGTCGAATGTTATCTAGATATTCCAGTTGTTGATCAATTCATTTTTTACTTAATGTTGGTGAATGCCAAAAATAAGTATGCACATCAGCTGCAGCGCGTTATCGCTGAAAAACCTGAATTATCCCAAATTGAAGCATTACAACTAGCGAACAACTTTGTTCTGAATTTTGAATACATCCGTCAAATTCTTTTATTCAAAAATAAAGCTAATTACCTTAGCAATGGCCGTATCAAATCTTTGGCATGGAATACGCTAAATAGTGTTGGTAAAGTGATGCTACCAATGAGCTCTTTACGCCAAATGGACAGCGAACCATTTTCAAGAAATGACGTAGACAGCGTAACTCATAAAAGAATGTTTGCCAGTACGGGCTATTTTGAATTAGATAACAATGCGTTTATTTGCTATCAGCTTGAAGAAACGTTGATTGCCAATCTATCTGAATTAGATTTTGATAAAAAGGGGCGCTACACAGTTCTCGACACTTTAACGGTTCTTGGATTTAAGGACCGTTTTGATCTTTATATGTATAACTTGATGAAGATCAATGAGTTTCGTGGCGAAGTGGTTATTCCTTACATTGACTTCAAAGCATTAACCGAGTTTTCAGTAGAATTTAAATACAAAGCAAGTGATTTTTACCGTAAACGACTTCTTGTTTCATTAGAAAGACTGAATAACAATCCATCTATTGAATTA
Organism: Acinetobacter septicus; assembly: GCF_019355975.1. Taxonomy (NCBI): domain Bacteria; kingdom Pseudomonadati; phylum Pseudomonadota; class Gammaproteobacteria; order Moraxellales; family Moraxellaceae; genus Acinetobacter; species Acinetobacter septicus. The sequence continues at coordinate 263,064 of NZ_CP079899.1, forward strand.
TTTATTTCTGTTAAGTATGAACCATGCAATAAGCGTACACCAGATCGTGACAATTTTTGCAATTATCGTTTTCAGATTCAGTTGAAGTCCAACTATCGTAAAGCGCTTAATACATTAAATGAAATGTGTGCAAAGGTTCAGGATGAACAGGGCAATGAGCTTAAAATCAGTAATGCGCTCTTCACTTCAGCAATTCGATTGAATAATGGTGAACCTGAAAAAGTAATAGAACTTGTTAAGGATCGTTTAGCTGCTTATACAACTAAGAATGGACCATCATATTTAGCTAAAAATCTTAATTTGGTTGCGTCTTATGTTACGCGAGCTCTAGAAGATCTATATAAAAGTAATCACTTCTTTGAAAGATTCCTAAACGATATGAAGCAAGCAGATAATTTACTTTATCTGAGAAATCGTGATAAGAAAGTTGAGATCGAAAACAAAAGTGCATCTACTTTCTCAAGCGAATTCATTAATATTCGCGACAAAGTTGATGTTACCACTTGTGAAATTCTTACAAACGCTGAGTACATTTCAAAGAAAACGGAAGCTACTGTAATTATTGATTATGCTTTCATACGTAATTCTATTTTTATTACACATCCTCATTTGCGCCACCAGCGAAATGCAGACGAGAAAAAATACATAGATCTCGTGTGTGAAAGCACAAAGCTTTGCCAAATATTCTTTGGTACGGGTAATGAAAATAAAAAAACGTTAACTCAAAACTATTTAACAGAACTCCTGTTTGAACATTTTTTTGATGATAATTTCCACTTGAACTCAGATGTATTAAAGAATCTTCTAAAAAAAGATAAGGACTATTGGGTACAAGAAAAGCAAAAGACATTTATGCGGTTGTGGAAACTTGCAAATGAGTTCAGTTTAAAAGCTATTAGTCCAGCGAACTACAACGGTAAAGAGAGTTCAGACAATGAATAATAAACTTTATTTATGTGCAATTTTTACGGCTACTATATTGAGTAGTAGTGCAAATGCCGATTTTAGTGATTGGTATAAAAAAGCAACTTCAAATGAAGATTCAACTCAGCAAGTGCCAGCTCAACAACAGCAAGCACCTGGTCAAATTCAACAGCAAGCACCAGTTCAGGTTCAGCAACAGCCGATACAGCAAAGACAATATAATTCTAATCGGAACACCACAGCTACGCGTTACCAAAACAATAATGCAAATGTCACTGGTGATTCTGGCCTTGAAGCACGAATGAATAACTTGAATTCGACCATTGAGAATCTAAACAAGTCATCAAAAAGTGGTGACAACCTCACGAATAACTATCTAAATATTGTTCAATTCATAGTGATAAACGAAGAAACACGTAAATTGGATGGTAAAGACAATACATCACTGATCAATAACATGTTGGCTGGTATTGTGAGTTGTCAGAATAAATACAAAGTCGATGTTATACAAAAAGTGAATAATCAACTCCCAAGAGATGTTGCTAACACCGTACAACGGTATTTAAGCCAGAATGGACGCTCTATTGGTGCAAACGGCAACTGTTTATACTAATTAAACCCCCTTTTAAAACCGTCCTTAAAAGGCGGTTTTTTTTATTCTTAAAACATACCTATTTATTTTAAAACCACATTCTATATACTACTAACAGTTTAATGAATATTAATGTGGGTTTTATCATGATCAGTTCTAAAACAATATATGAACTATATCAATTGCTGAATCAATCCGAAGTACAAGAATTAAAATCATCTATAACTGAGACTTTTGGTGCAGATGTGGAAAGTGAAGTTGATAAAAGCCCGGTCTTACAGCAAAAGATCAATTATTTTATTTATCAATATATACATCTCAAGCATCCAGAAAGAACAGACAAGATCTTATTCGATGCAAATGAGTCGGCTCACGAGGTTGTAAAAACAGAACACCTTAAAAGTGAGCCAGTACCCTTATTAAAAGATTTTGTATCAAACAGCAGCAATAAAAGTTTAGCACCTGAAGAACAAAAAGATGTAATTGCAGTCACTTTACCAGCCGAATTATCTGACATTCCTGTTGAACCAACAAATCAAAACCATACAGGAAATAATGAAGTAAAACATGACTATAACATTATCCTTGATGGTCGAACTAAGCTAAATATATTGCTCGAAAGATATTTAAGTGGTGTTGATGATGTGGCTCGTGAAATCATTGTGAAGTGCTTTCTTGTTATCTCTATATTTGTAGCACTGATCTCTCTTGTTATGGTTCTTCTGAATACGACCAATATTAACCAGATCCAAGAAATGTATGATATTGGCCATAAAACATTCCTATTCCAATATGCTGAAGTCTGCAATGTAAATGTTGAAGTTGCAAAAGCGAATCCATGTGTTATCTCAGAAATCAATAAACGTATTTCTGAACTATCAAATAGCAGATTTTGGAACACGTTCGGGGTGGTGCTTTTCTCACTTTTATCGTGCTTTTTCTTCTACCATATCTCTACTTACCGTGATTCTAAAGATAAGCACAACGGCTAGTCTTAAAAGGAGGGTAGGGTGTTTTAAAATGGTCTTAAAAGGCCATTTTTTTATTTTAATAACAAAGTTTTATAGTTGATAAAAGGTATTCTAAAAGTATAATAGATACACTCTTAAAACTGGAATGCGTTGTGCTTTTTAAAATTCCAAAAACGGGTGAGATTGATTCAAGTGAACAATCGATGACAGGCCTGGTACTCAAATCGGCATACAACTTAGTTGCCATTTTCAATATTTGCTACATCTTTGTAGTTGTATTCTTTGTGTTTGAAATGTTTTTAAATACAACGATATACAAGATTAAATATCTACCAGAAACCCTCAATACTCCATCATATATATTGCAAATCATCATATTCATTTTATGTTTTTCTTCACTTCTGTATGCGATAAACAAAATGTTTGATGAAAAGTATATCCCTACACGCAAAGAAATCTATCTATTCCTTATCTCTTTTACTATCAATAGTTTATCAATGTTTAATTTTTTAGCTACCAAATAACACTGTAATACCAAGTTCCCACCGTAGCCTAAGCAAAAGTTACCTGTTTTTTTGGGTTTTAAAAGCAGTGAACAAGGGCAGAATTAAAACACAAAAAAATAAAATTAATAGTTTTAAAAAATATTTTTTAAAACTAAATCAGTGATAATATGTAACCAACGTTAAGTTTAAGAAAGTATATTATGTCTGATATTCGCAGCATCTATTTTTACGGTAATAATAAAAGCATCAAATTGGGTAAAAACCCAATCTTAAATACTGTCTTTGAAATTTTTCCAGCCACTAAAACCCCTTTAAAGCGGATTCTTAATCATAACCACCAGTGGGTTAGTAATTGCGCTTTTTACGTGCCTAACGATGTGAAAAGTGAATGGGTTAAAACGGTAACACTTTCAATTTTGACAATCTCAATTATGGCTTCCTTCCGTAATGCAATTGCACAGCAAAAAGGGTTGTCACCAAACGATGAAGCACTTGATGAAGAGGTAGAGAACCTTGTGCCAGATTCGTTATTCAATTCTGCTATTGAATTATCGGATCTTAAAAAAAGTTTATTAGAAGTTCTGCCAAATTTAATGAGCGAATACCTTGCACAAAACTTTGGTGAATACGAAAGCATTATTACAAACGGTGTAGCTAAGCTTTTTATTGATAACCATGAATTTTTGGATAAGCAACTTGATTCTGATGCTGGAACAGATAATCAGATTTCAATGTTAAATTTTACTGACAATGCAGATGAATTATTTCACACAACAAACTATATTTTAGTCCGTATTGCTGATTCAAATGAAAACTTGAAAATCAACTTTACTAACAGCAAACCACATGCAGAACACTTAGGCCGAATTCTGCATACATTGTTGGGGGATGAAAGTTTTGAGATCTCAAAAGGTTCAATTGAGATACCTAATGACGAAGATGGCCAAGAAATTTTCATCTTTGAAAAAGAAACGAACTTTATTGATTTTTACAATTCATTATTGCTGGAAGTTAGTTTTTTTCTAGATCATGCAACAGTCTTAGAGCATATAGAAAAGTATGCACCAATTAACCAAACACTAAGCAGTTTGAGTGAGAATTTAGAAAAGAATATTAACTTTGTCATTTCTTCATTCAAAGAAACTCGCGATCTATCTGCATATTTAGAAAGCCGTGCTCAAATCATAGGGTTAATTCATGAAGCTGCACAAATCGCCAGCATTGAAATACAGCCAGTTGCTCAGGCTAAGGACCTTAAATCGTTAATTGAATCGCATCACCTGGTTACTTTTAATGATAAAGACACCTTTAAACAATTTAATTTATTTTGAGGTGAATATGAAATTTGTTATTAAAAATGGCATTGGTACACGTAAAGTCGAAGTGGATCTCGCATTAGATATACCATTGGTGCTACAAAAATCCATTTCTGTAATTGAGTATGAAGATTTCTTTAAATATTTTAGTGAGCAACATTTTCACATTTGCAAATTTAGAACGTTGAACTTTAAAGATAATAGCGTAGAGGGAAGTAGTAAGGAATTAAATCGCTTTATCTGGCTTGCTATGGCACATCAAGCTTATATGGAGCGTAAAGCTTTACTACCAAGTAAATATATTGCGGATCTAGAAGCTTCAATTTCAAGCATGTTTAATTTAGAGAGCGAATCGCGAGAATGGTACCGAGCTATTCACAAAGCCATAGATGCTTACCTTAAATCACAATTTCCTGAAGCAATAGAGTTTTTACCTTCCAACATTGCACCACTGGATGAAGTGACTAAAATTCTTATGCAAGAAGTACAGCCAGTGATACCAGTTGCAGACGAGCCAGCGAAGCTTTATAGCTGATTCTAGAAATAATTAAGACATAAAAAAACCATCTAAAAATTAGATGGTTTTTTTTGTTTGTGTTTTTATAATTTTGCGAATACTTCAGGATTGTCATTCATAAACTGTTCAATGAAATCATTGTCTAATTCGACATGTTTTGGAAGCTTCTCATGTTCACGAACAATGGATTTTATAGATTCAATATTTTGCTGATTGAAAACAGGTGTTGTACGGCTCTTATAGCCAGTATCAGCCATCGCATAGCGATCATCAAACATACCTGAAGAGGTATTAGAATCGACTTCTGAGTCGCTTATAGATAGTGTTAAGTTGCGGTCTTCAGCTAACTTTAAAATGAATTCGTCAGAGATAAAGTTACGTAGCTCATGCAGCATAGATTCAACTTTATTGTGTTTAAAAAGCACCTTTGCAATTGAACGACAAGATAAGAAACCTTTTGTGATGTTTAGATCTAGTAATTTTTGAGGAATGATTGGATCGCTTTTCTTGTTGCTATTCGCGATCTGTTCAACTTCTTCATCAGTCATAGAAGCTATAATGTTTTTAAAGAAATTGCCATATTGAAACTTTTCAATTTTCTCCAGCATTGTCACTTGTTCTGTATCTAATAAGCAAAAAGAAATAGGTTTAAGCTTGCGTTGGTCGGTTTTGCTTAAACTGCCATTTTGGTTTAAGCGGTTCTCTTTGGTTTTAGCGTTAGTTTTAGAGTTAGTCATTTTAAACACCTTTCAATATGTTTTAAACTTTGGTTAATACCAATAATCATATTATAAGTGGTTTTAGCTAAAATACAAAAAATGAACATTTTGTTTTTTTAAAAAAATCTTTTAAATGTTTTTCGTATATACTATAAGAATATCTATCTTAAAAGGTATAACTCGTGATTAAAACTGATACAGGCGATACGGTTGGAGGGGGTTTAACGAATCCTCAGGATGAAGTTCTAGCATTGTTAGAAGAGTGCTTAAACTCTGAACAATATACAGCTCGTATTACTTATATTTGTGAAGATGGCGGTCAATTAGTAGGTAAAAAGGCAGCTTTAAAGATTTTAAAGGAACAAGAGGACAATGGTTTAATGCTGGTTCCAATACCAGTCTTAGGAAAACAACTAAGAGTCTGGAGTGGTTTAAGTAAAACCAAAATGTCTAGTCACACAGGATTGTACAACAATATACAGTGGTCAAAGTTTGAAAGTGGCGAAAAGTTAATAACAAAGCAAGCGTGGACATTACTTCAACTTAGACTTGGGGTTCATCCAAAATACAAATTGGTTTTAAAAAATGAATTAGATGTCGAGTGAATTATATGTTAGTGAAATTAGCCCTTAGTGGTCATGCTTCTCCAGAAGCTTTAAGTAAATTTGAACGTATCAAAGCGTATGTGCCAGATAGCGCACCTGTTTTGGTCACATACTTTAATAAACAAGTTTTATTAAGTGATCTACTGGTTAATTTTTCTAATTTTTTACCATCGCTCGAAATCACAAAAGATAAAGACATGCTGGTTACGATTAGAGGAAATGAAACACCTTTAGTCGAATTTATTGTCAATTTAAAACTATACAGCATGAAATTAGGCAAACTTTTCTTTGAATTTGAGAATCAATTTAAAGAAAAAGAGCAAGACTTTAAGGGCTTTATTAAACGTCACAAACTTAAAGGTTTTGATCATGCCAATTTTGTTAATTACGTGAAACTAGGTGCATATGATAGTGCTTTAGACATTATCAAACACCAGTACGAAAGCGTTAAAAAAACATTCTTTGTACTGTTTAAAGATCGTTTCACCCTATTAGAAAGCAAGGGTTTTATTTAAGGATATTCTATGGAAATGTTAGATCCATCAAACACAAACCCTGGGCTCTTTTTAGTCATAATGGCTACGGCAATTGGTACCATACTTTTTGGTTTTTTAATTGTCGCTTTAATTGCACGATATAAGTTCAAGATTAGAGTTACGGTATCTAGTTTTATAGCTGCAGTTACTTTATCTGTATTTAGCTTTATATGCTTTGGTTCACTTGGTCCGATGGAACCTAAATACAGTACTTCAGTTGTTCAGCTTTATGCGTTGGGCTTACTGGCTGGTACTTTAATATTAAATATAGTTCTTCTGAAATTATTCAGCCCTAAAACTATTGAACAGTTAGCTTTGAAAGGTTTTAATAAGTCAGAAAATGAACAAAAAGAGCATTACAAAAACATCTTAAAAGAGTTTAAATGTATTACTGATTTGGAAGATAAAAACAAGCTTAATAAGCGCAGTTTTAACTTGTTAAATGTTTTTAAACATAAAGGAAAACAAAATGTTTGATTTTAAGATGAAATCTTTGTGTGTTTTGGCTGTTGCCGGATCTCTTTTAACTGGTTGCGTATCTAGTACTATTGATGGAATGGGTTCTAAACGCAAACAAATCATGTTGTATTCTGAAAAAGAATATCTTCAGCAAAGTACTCAGTCTTACAACAACATCATCACGACTGCTAAACAGCGTGGATTGATTGTGAATAACGCTCAAGTAAATAGAGTAGCAAAACGTCTTATCGCACAAGTTCCACATTATCGAGCTGACGCAGCAAATTGGAATTGGGAAGTTAATACAATCCGAGATAATGAAATCAACGCGTTTTGTCTATCTGGAGGCAAGATCGGTGTGTTGACTGGTTCTATCACAAAAATTAATGCAACTGATGATGAATTGGCTGCACTGATCGGCCACGAAATTGCACATGCTTTACGTGATCATGGGCGTGAAAAGGTAAGTAAAAAGCTTTTAACTGGTTTAGGTGTGCTTGCAGCTAGTTCGGCTGGTCTTGGTGACATGGTTGTATCTGGCACAAGTTTACTAGGCGATTATGGGGTTAACTTACCTGGTTCGCGCAAACTTGAAAGTGAAGCGGATCTTCTAGGTGTTGATATTATGGTTCGTGCTGGTTACAACCCACAGGGCGCAGTCAGCTTTTGGAATAAAGTAGTAGCCCAAGAAAAACAGGGCACTAAAATTGATTTCTTATCAACGCATCCTACTTCAGAAAAAAGAATTGTAGCGATCCAAGAATACATCAACCAAAATTACAGGAAATAATATAAGGAGCTGGTTATGGATATTTACACAGTTATCCGAGTGAGCAAAAAGTTGTTTGACCACGGTTATGTTGTAATACCAGAACACAAAGTAGATTTTAAATCGGCTTTACTGCTCTTAAATGAACAAACCGTTGATGATCGATTTCTAATATCTAAAGATATAGTAGGTGCTGAAATCAGAGGGAATTTTGCCTTAATTGAAAAGGAGGGGAAGTTTCAATTGTTTACCAAAGGAATAGATTACTTTTGTTTGAATGTTGAGCCTGAAAAATCCAGTACTGATCCTAAACCTGAAAAAGAGGTAAAAAAGAGTAAAGTAGTTCTCAAAAACCGTTATTTATATAAAAGTGGCGTGAAGAAGATAGGGGAGCTGGACACGTACAAGAAAAGAAGCGTCAAGATTACGAATGTAGGAAAACCATTTGTACTAAAACAAAAATTGCATGACGTTCCAGATTGGCTTTTTGAAAAGCTAAAAGACCAAGATGTATGTTGGATCTATTTTGAATATGCTGAAGAACAATTATCAGAGGCACCAATAGAAACTGCACCAATCAATTTAAAAAGTGACATTGAAAGTTGTGTTAAATACTTTAAGTTACATGGTGAAAAAACAAGAAAAAAACCAATTATCAATGCTGAAGCACCAGGTAACGTAAACCTATTCAGATATTGTGATTTACGGCGCATTGATCAGGAATTAAAAGTCTTATTTGTTTGTAGTGAAAACTATCTTTGGTTACTGGAACAAAATAGACAAGATCCACTACCTAACATCAAATTAAACAATATTAGTTTTGGCGGTTGGATCATTCCCAAGACGACAAACCAAGATATGTTGAATAAGCTAATAATGTTAGATAAAGAATTAAAAACGAATCCAGATGCTTATCTTCTAAGTGTACGAGAGTAAAGTACTCTCGTACAATAACTATTGTAATGCTACTAATTAAGTTGCTTAAATCTAAATAATTAAACATAGCTGCAAACATGAATCTCAATTTTTTATTCGGCTTTATCATAATTATTGTTGGCGGTGGTGCAGCAATAGTTGCGCTTCGTTCAATGTTAGAAAATGAAATTTTTATGAAGGATAGTATATGGCTATGAATAATTCTAAATTCGATAAATACTTATTGCGCTCATTTTTAAAAAATACTGGACTTGCAATAATTTCAATTAGTGCAATAGCATTGGTTATATTTGCATGTTATGTGGTTTATATAGGAATAGGAAAAGCATCAACTTATGTATTCAATAACTTTGTACTAACTCTAAAAACTATTGGCTATATCGTATTATTTTTAATCGCTTTAAATTTAGTTATCTGTTTTATTGAAAATGTTATCAAAGAAGCCAATCAAAAAAGGAGTGAAGATAGTTCAGAAGATAATGTATGAGGGTAATAAAAAGTATCATACTGGCTTACTCTCAACACTTTGATTTTTTGGTCTTTATCTCCATCAAGTGTATTTTCTAAAATATAGTATGAATCTTTTACCCTCATACACTAAGGGGTTAAGAAAGGTTTCGGCAAGAAACGCCCCTCAACAAAACACCTACGATAAAAAAGTTTTAGTGATCGTGGTGATCTGTATCAATTACGTCATTATTGTTTGCATTAAACTTAGCCTGCTCTTTATAAAAATTATAGTCGGCATTGTCGTATACAAGCTCTTTTGGGTAAGGGATACCCATTTCATCAAGCTTTAAAGCGTAATAATGCGGTATTGGCTTGGTTGGATTGAAGTATGGTTCAGGGTAGTACTGAGTAACGACTTTAGCGGAGTAGGAATTAACGAGTTGATCTACATCGCTTTCTATTGTTTTTTGTTGGTCATTGTAATAAGAGTCAACAAGCTCTTTGTCTGAGTGGCTTGCTGCACAACCTGAAAATATTAAAGGTATTAAAATAGCGATAATTCTATAATGTTTCATTTTAAATAGGCCCAGGTGTAGTGTATATTTAATGGAACGTTAAAATACTTTTGATTATACATGACTTTTAAAGATGCTGTAACACCACCTTTTAGCAGAGGAAAAAGAGAACATAAGTTCTTGGCTAAAATGTTAAAATCTGAAAAAGATAAGATTAAGCTTTATACCAAAAGTTTAAGAAAAATTACTTTTAATGAGCTTTTAATTAGAGCAACTTTAATTTTAGTTGTGGTTTTTGCGTTAAGTTTTTGTATCTTTGGCGTATACCTATCTTTGAACGGTTTATTCTCAAAAGATGTGCATTTAGGAATGATTGGCATTATAGGTGATAGTAGTAGAATAATATTATGTACCATCTCAGCTATATTGTGCGCGGTTACAGCTTTCAAACTGTTTAAGAAAGCAAAAATTGACTGGAAAGAACATCAGTCATCAAAACGATATGCCAAAGCAATAACGAAAGAGTACCAGTCATTAAATAATTTGATTTTGGAACAGATTAAACAAGATAAAACAGGCAGTTATTGGCTGAACAGCAAAGAGATCCTGAGCATAACAGAGCAATACGAAGATAACATAAATGAAAACACAAAAGATTATCTGGTAAGTTTTACGCAAGATACGACTAAAAAGTATGTTAGGTTTTACATATATAATAATTCGCATATCTCTAATGGGTATACCAATGTTTTACATATACACTCGACTACTTTAACAATTTATTCACACTGTCTAAGTTATTCGGATTCGTTGAGTGTTAAAGACCTTTTAGATATTTCTGTTAAAAGTATTTGCATAAATTATTAGTTTTACTATAATACTTTTAAGAACAAAATTTAAATGTTTCTTACGACATTAAAAGAATGGGAGGCTTATAGCTTCCCATTTTTCTTTTTAAAATAACTATTATTTTTCTAAAACATCATTTGCCTTTTTCTCAAAACCCTTAACTTCTGCTAAAAGTTCTTCATTTTGGGCCATTGTGTCAGTAAAGGTCTGTTTCGAGAATTTAATGAATTCCAATGCATCATTGATCGATTGCTCTTTGCTTGGCTTCACGTACTTCGGGAGCTTATTGAATTCAGTATCCACATTTCTTTTGATCGCAGAAAAGTCTTTATCAAGCGACTCGAATGCTGCACTGGTTGACTCAAGCTGTATACGTTCAGAAACTCTATGGTCGATGTTTTGGAACACCAGGAACACACATACAAAAACTAAACTAGCAATTAAACTATTTTTTAGAACAACTGTATCCATTTTAAAACCCTTTAACATTTCTTTGATATTTTTAGTATAATCACTTTAATGTCTTTAAAATTTTTTTAAAAAATATGTCTAAAGCCTCCAACGTTGAGCTCTTAAACTTTTATAGTCTTGTTAAAGTACCTTTTAAATATGCTCACAAAGAGGTGTTGTTCTCCATTTCTATTTTATATTTTAACGGTAAAACTAAATCATACGTTCATTATCACAAATTTGAAGATGAAGAATTGCAGACTGTTCTAGGGTATGTGGTTTCGGAGAGTCTGGCGTGGACCTTTGGATCTTTGAAAACTGATAAATTCACTGTTAATCAGAATTTTATTTTCAATACTGTGCAAGAAGTGGAAAAAAGCCTTAAAGAACAAATAAATGCTTTATATAAAAGCACGGGTATAAATGCTAAGTTTTCCATGCAATATGCCTTAAAGGATAAGCCATCTGCAGAAAACAACGACTTATTAGAGAAGATATTTGCGATTGATAAAATGCTACCATTTGCTTTTACATTTAATAATAACGGCGGTTATGAAGTTGCATTAAAAGAATGTTCGTTAAAACTAATTAATGATATTGGGTTTTTCGCTTAAAAGTCCTTAAACTATTAAATACCACTTCATTAATACTTATTTTTAATTATAATGTGGGGTATTAGTAGTTTTAAGTTAGGTCATTAATTAGTGAATAAGAAAACCCTTACCATAGCGATATTGTCAGTTTTGCTATTTGGTTGTGATAAGTTAAAGCCTTCAAATACTGATACTGCATCTCAAGAAGAACAAATAGATCCCATTGAAAAGAAAGTTGAGGAACAAGTTCGCAAATATGATGAACGTGTTACCACTTACAATCCATCTAACTACAAATTACCTCAATCAAGCCTTTCTACCACCAGCCACAAAGTAGCGTGTAATTTTGGTGTAGGGGGAGATCTACCAGCTTTGGCATCAAATGGCATGTTCTCACAGCCGTTATATCGTATTGAAGCTGAGCAGATCATGGATAAAGTTCAGGGCGATGTGATGTATGCCCCTTATTCAATCGCGACATCTGTTGAGGGTGATGTTTTATATGAATCTGAAATTGATAGCTTTGATCGACAGTTAAATACATTACGAAGTTATCAAATTAAATCATCTGAACAAAATATCATTTCGTCATCTGGCTTTTACACCAATTCAAACAAAGCTGTTCGTATGGCACCTATCCGCAGTTACCCGGTTGCTTATGTGAAGCGCTTGGACGGCGATATTGTTTCTACATCTATGTTTAATGATGCATGCGACAAAGAAGTAGGTGTACGTAACTACAAATGGCGCGAAATTGATGTGTCGGGCAAACCATATGCAAGTTTAGCATCCACTGTATCTGAGCAAATTGTTCGGGTGAATCAGTTTGGCATGTTCACCAGTGCATCAAATTTTTACAGCTACTTCAGTAGTGAGTTTGGCAACTTCTTGGATGCAAATAACAAGTTTAGATCCGCATTGGAGAAATCAGGACGTTTCCCTAAAGGTTCAAAAATCTACGTTCCATCTGAGATTAAAACGACTGATGAAACACTGGTGATTACGAAGAACCCTGAGCTTGAAATTACAGACTTCCAAAAAGACAAGGTTTTAGAGGCATACAACAAAGAGGCCAAAATACGGAATCTTGGCCAGATCGTATTCAAGGTCTACAACCTCAAAAACAATACTGTTTTCTATACACCATGGAATGAAACCAAGCACCGTGAAGCGGTCGAGTTTGAACCTATTGTTGTTATCGATGGCAAGGCTTATTCAGCAGTTTGGCATGTTCCTAATACTTTGACATTCAATGATTCGACCAGTGCTGGAAACTTAACGTATTACAACGCTACGGCGCATAACGCATTCGTCAATGCTGTTAAAGGTATATACCAAGGTCAGCAAAGCATGGTTGGTACAGAGCACGAAGATGATACCGAATATTCAATGAAGACTGCAGTTGAATACCAGAAAGCCCAGGCAGAGAAATAATATGGAATTAAGCACTATTGAAAAGAATACCGAAGCTCAAGACATTCAATCTGATGCGTATGACCAGCGTGTACATTCAGTATTGATAGTACCTGAACATGCCCTAAAAAAAATTGAGTCGATGATTTTGGCTACTGGTCATGTACAAAGTGACAGTACCAATCTTTTAGAAGTTTTAAGGCCAATGCCTGAAGAATTCAGAAAAGACGTTGATAACACCGAATTTACAGAAAAAGAAAACGGCGACATCGGTGATGCAGCCGTGGTCATTGTTGATGGTTTGATTCACGACACAAAACGCGGTGTTTGGATCTCTCAAAATTGGGGTTGTGGTAGTCCTAAATTCACCAAGCTTATTCAGGCTGGAGCTGAGCCACCAATTGAACTGATTGCCAAAAATAAGGGGGATAAGTTTAGTGCGACTTTAACGCACGAATTTCAAAAAGCGTATGAGCGAATGGGTTATACCCAAAAACAGGTCGGTTATATACACATCCTATCAAATGGTACACCAACGACTTTCTTTAACTACCTGAGTGACGAATTGCTGTGCAAACTGGAATTCATATCAGTAGACAACAACCGTTTAAACGCCTCACAAACTAACTTTTATAGTGCCGTAGAGCGAGGATCTGTTTCAGATTGGGGAGTGAGCTATCACAGAAAACCTTTTAACTTAGAAAATTACCCGATCAATTCTCTATTGGTGTCGGGATTAACAATAACTTTTATTTTGTACCTGATTTACAGCTATCTCTTTGGAGCTTAATACCAAATGAAATATTTAAACAGAACATCTCAAGATCGCGAAAAACATCATTACTTTAATCAACAACAGGGCGACAATAGAAAACAGCACAATCCGAACCATCGTCACCACTCTATTAGCTTAAATGATGTATTTCGGTCGTTATTAGCCCTTACTCAACTAGACAAAGACATCCCGACATTGATCAAGCTTTTTGAAGAACAAGGGCTTGAAATATGCGAAACGCGTGTACGCACTTGGTCAACACCCGTGCATATCAACAATAGACCAATACCACACATTATTTTTGTTGGTTTTATGAATTTACTTGAGTGCATCAATGCTGAAGCAAAACTCAAAGATATTAATCTGTTTGATCTGTCAGAAATCTTGGACGATATACGCAACTAACAATTATGTGGTTTAGCTATGACTGAAGAAATAAATAGTAATGAAAAAAAAGATGGTCCTATTACGGATGTAGGTAAAAAGTTTGCTGGTGCACGTAAAGACAACCCATCACCAGACTTCTCAGGCAACATGAATGGAATTAAGTCTGACAGCCTAGTGACTAAAAAGGAATATTGGCAAAAGCCTGATTTTAGAGCTGATGCCCAATCTGGCCATAAACCTGTAAAACATGCACTATTATTTTCTTTGGTCTATGCAAACTTAACCAACAAGCCTTTAGGGGGCGGTTGGTTTAGCATAGGTCAAAAGCAATGGGATGATGCCTACATTGCTACGCTACACTTCTTAAAAAACAAATATGAAAGCTCACACTACGAACGTTTAGAACAACTGACAGACGACTTTAATGCGTACATGACCGTTAAGTTTGGTGCTGGACGAAGTGAAAAAGATATTTTAGAACGCTACTCAGCTGGACGACATACCAATCGCAGAGTTAAACACCCACTATCATTTAGTTCAGACACACGTTTACGCTTAAAAAACTTAATCCCTTTAGGATGGCCAGACGATCGTGTACTTGATACGGATAATTATGGTGCCAAAAAATTATTAAACACTGAGACTGGTCAACATAAGTGGTATGCCGTTAAATCCATTTCAGCAAAGCGGTTTCAAACACTAGATGATTGGACGGAATACGACACATTCAATGCAGCACTAGAAAAAGTAAAAACATTTTTTCAGCCAATTTTAGATGAACGAGTCATAGAACCCAAAAAAGGACGCGCAAAACCACCCAAAAGACCGCGCTACGACAGAGTTGAAGTGCGCGAGGGTAAGGACCATCGAAAGGGTGAAAACATCGATAGCCAGTTGCTTATGGACTATTTCAAATTTTCTGGAGTCGAGTTCGGCAATTGGGTAAATCAAAAGGAACGTGCATGGTTTCTGAATTGCACGTATGACTCACTAATGGATCTTGTCGAACTTCTAGGTCTACCCGTTACGTTCGCATCTTTAGGCGGTAAGCTAGGAATAGCATTCGGTTCGCGTGGCACAGGCGTTGATAGCGCAGCAGCTCACTTTGAACCAGGTAATATGCTTATTCATTTGACCAAGACGCAAGGTGTTGGAGCACTAGCCCATGAGTTCGCGCACGGATTTGATTGTGTTTTGGCAAAACGAAACGGACTCAATAATAACTTTTTTAGCGAATACTTTCTTTACACCAGTAAAGGGCGTTACTCAGTACAGAATCATCAAGAGTCAGCATACAAACATCTTAAAGATGGCCAGACTGCAGATAAGTTTATCAAGCTGGTTAATTATCTTACTTTTAAGTCAACCAAATACCTTGATTACGAAGAAAGACAAGGCGGTACGGGCTTTATGAATAACGCCATGCACCTAGATCAATCACGGTCAATGTATTGGTCACAGCCAACAGAAATCTTTGCCAGACTGTTTGAATGTTGGGTGACGGATAAGCTGGCTGAAAATGATCAACAAAATGGGTTTTTGGTGCACGGCACAGAAGAGTCGGCAAATAGTTGGAATATGAAGTTAAGCGCATATCCAACAGGCAGAGAACGGGCAATTTTAGTTGATTTGATGGATGATTGGCTAAAAGCATTAGTGAGGTCGTGGACGAAATGAATGCAATCACTAAGACCTCAAAAAAAGAACGGATCTTATTCAATAATCCCAAAGCAACACGACTTTACAGGGAAGCAATAACAGAGCTTATTGCGTTTAAACCTTGGGAAGTTAACGCCACTGAGAATATGCTTACGATCTGCAACACCTACCGCTATGTCGTGAATAAACGTTGTTGTTTAGGGTACGAGTTTTGGTGTTACGACCGAAGCGAAAAAGAATGGGTACGTGTTAAGCCCTCAAGCGGTCGCCACAACTATGGGAAAAACTGGTGCAAAACAAATGACAAAAACAATGGTCTACAAGGCAGTAAAACGAGCAGATTTTGAGTATTCAAACGCAGCGCGTGGATACGTGTATCGGGGAGAGAAAATATCTGATGCTGAAGCGGAAAAACTAAAGCATAAATGGGCTAAAAAAGACCTGATGGACAATGCAAAAAAAGATGGATCGTTCACACCAGAATCATTAGAAATGTTCAAAACCTTGGTGAATCATGTATCACCACGGGAGTTGACCGCCAAACAGCAAGCTTTGACATACCATAGCCTTAAACGCTACACAGATTGCGTATTTAACCTTTATGAAGTCACCGCTAAACAAACACCTCCAGCAAAACTAAAACGACCGTACAGCATGCCTAGACTGGATGGTACGGATAACCCTTGGAACCAAGGCAAACGAGAAAACGATGTCTATATATACAAGGGGATTGAGTACAAAGGCATTGAAGCGGAAACAGCAATGCATAAAGTGGTGATTGCATCAGAATTAACGGCAATTGCCGGATTGGATAATCAGTTAGCGAATCTGGCCAACGAAACAGGTGTAGCGTTGTTTTCAGAATTTATTGAAGTTGCACACCAGAACAATGATTTAAAGGATTTAACATATGTAGTTTTTGATTATGTAAAACATCTAATTGTGACGATTGATCGCTATTTTGATTTAAAACTGAAATCTAACGTGTCGGTCAGTATTTCAGTGAACCGAGTAGCTGGCTATTCAAGGTATAGCATAGTTCAACGGAAATAGACGCACGAACGCAACCAGTGACATTACATGTGTCGTCAATGACAGCTTATGTGTCTCGAACGTGCACGTAATTTTGGATTGATTGGTTTGAATGCAGAAAATGTAAATTATGCAAAGTAACACCATGAATATAGCTGATGATTGTACGGTAGTACGTAGACCGTATCAAAGAATGACGACAGCTAACATGCTTAAGATTTGTTATAATAAACAAATTGTTAGTATCTAAACGACACATGAGCTGTCATTTTTTGGAAATTGCGACTACCCTATTCATTTTAATTCGAACTTTAACTTATGTTCACCTGAAGTCTAGTTAATAAAACTTTTAATAATTTTATTTATTATTTTCAATAACTTATATAAATAAAAAAATAATTATAAATTTTTGGTTCATGAACCTAATGAATTTATTGATACTTTTATAAAATAGAGTTAATTTGTCCGAGAGATATGGGTAGATATCTATTTTTGGTCTTTTTAGTGATTAGAGATATGACCATTGTCATCAAATTTTAAGGAATTCCTTAAGTTTTTTTCTTATAATTCAATAAAATAATTTTGAATACTCAAAAATTAAATGTAATATAAGTCACATTATGAACCGTTAAGTGAAATACGTTTTGCTTAAACGAATGATTGAGTTAGATCATCTAAATGATGATCGTGCTAGAAGACTCAGGTTTTACACCAAAATATTTGGCAGACTTTATTTTAAATACAATCCTAAACTGAATATAAAAAACCTTCGGAGGGCTTATTTGGCCAAACTAACCATCAACCTGAAAAAACTAAATTCTTACGCTAAGTATTTTTTCTAAAAGACACCGTACATATAGCATTACTTTATGTTAATAAAAATTTAGCATCATTTTTGACGCTTATTTGTTGTATGTGCAAAAGCAAGACATTTTAAATAAAGAATCTTTTAATATGAAAGTTACATATCCAGAGACAGGTATATACGAGCACGAACTCAAAGCAATTGATAAGATTAAAAAGGTCTTTGATCGTGGCGAAAAAACTAAAAACTGGCGAGCATATGCTGGTTTTGAATTTATGCATAAAAATGGAAAAAAAGCAGTAGCGAAAGGTAGTTCTGAGAAATTTGAATATGATCTCCTAATTATTACTCATGCAAACATTTTGGTCATTGAATTCAAGGACTGGAACGGTAAGGAAATTACAAAAGTTGCAGGAAAATGGTACGTAGGTAATAAAGAGCAAGATTCATGCCCTGTAGCTAAAAATGTAAAAAAAATGCAAATTATAGTTAATAAACTAAAGGATAAAGTTTCAGAAAAGAAAGCTAAGGGCATTACATTTCATTACCAAAGTGTTTCTCACTTTGTTGTCATGTGTGGTAAAGCAGATTATTCGCGCCTGCCTCCAGAAGATTTAGAGCACATTCTTTCGATAGATGAGTTTATACAATTAGCTCAACAGAAGAATTTTAATAATATGTTCCGCAAGCATCTGGAACGTGATGGTCGCATATATGATATTAAAAAAGAATATCACGCCATTATTGATGAAATTTTTGCGCCTGACCAAATTCAACCACGCTCTTTGATTATTAATAATCATGAACGAGGTGACTTGATCTTACCGCATCCTAAAAAGATTTATAGCGAGTATAAAGCGCATTCATTGACCATCGTTGGTGAAAAATCTTTAATGCGTTGTTGGGATTTTAATGAATTCAAGTTGAGTAACTCAAGAATGAGTCAGCCTCAACATCGATTCAACTTGATCTGCAATGAGCGCCGGGTTTTCCAAAAAATTAAAACAGAAAAGCCTGATCTTTATCAAAGTTGTTTGCACCCGATTACAAACCCAAGTCTTGATGACATGACATCAAAATATAATGAGTTGTATGAGTTGCCTGAGAACAGCTATCGAGTCAACGAATTCATCGGCGCTTATGCTGAGAAAATGTCTGAATCTGAGAAATTGGATTTATTCCAGATTTTGCTTGGTAAATTTAATCACCTACATCAAATGGGAATTACTCATGGTGATGTGGGTGATCATAGTGTGTGGATCTCTTATAAAAAGGAGATATTGCTATCCAATTTTTCGGCAGCAAATGATCAAACACAGCCCTCGAAAATTGACCCTGAACTGGCTAACGAACTCCCATTTTTGAATACAACAGCTCATCTTCCGAATCTTGCGCTGACAGCTGCACAAAAGGATGTGTATTGGTTAGGGCAGTTAATCCTTCATATTTGGAAGAATGCTCGACTGAGCCCACGTTCATTGAAAAAATTTAGTCTTGAGGAGCGAGATCAGAACCACTGGTTAGAGCGTATTTTAACACGAGCTTTGACAGGGAAATATGATAATGCATGTGCAGTATTCCAAGATTTCTTAGCTCAAAAACCTGCTGAACAAGTTAGTTATGAACTTGATGCAGATGTACTGAATCCATATTTAAATCAGACAAATACCTATATCAGTTACCCGATATTTGGCGCGCCTATTGATGCTAACCAAAATTTTACACTCTATGCATCAGGCAACATGTTAGTCAAAACATGGATGGGTAAAGTTGCATCTGCAATGACAACTTATCAAAAGAGTTGTTTTAAGCGATTCTTTGAAGAACTTAAAATGACGCAGGCTCTCAATTTGCCATACCTTCCTAAGATTATTGATTTTGGTTTATCAACTAGCACAGCATGTGTGTATCTAGTAACTGAAATGGTAAAGGGTGAAGCTTGGTCAACGGTTATTGAGGGCTTAACTGAGGATGAAAAAAATGAACTTTCACTTCAGTTATTGCATTCTCTGAAAAAATTTCATGAGCATGGCTTTCAACATGGAAACTTGGATGATGAAAAGATTCTAGTAGATAAAACAAACTTGAAAGTTAGTTTTAATGATTGCTTCCATCCTGAAGTACCACAACCTGATTCTTCTAATGCTTATTTCCCATCTGATATTGAAGATCCAACAGTCATTCAGTGTGACAACTTTACTGCATTGAAATTAATCGCAGATCTATACGATATAGACTTGGCTGTGGATGATGTGGCTTCAATGGATCCTACTTTATCCTGGCTAAATACAGCCTTGAGCATAGAAGGAATGGAAGATCCAAGTGTACGCTATATTGATAATTCTCGCTTTATAGAGGCATTTGAATGTAAGGGTGCTATTGTAAAAGAAGCTCCTCAGATTAGTATTTATACAAGTAAGGTTGAGACGCCCTTTACGATTTATCCCGAAAACGGCAAAGTTTATATCCAACTTGAGGCAGCAAGTGAGGGGGATTTTCGATTTACACTTAGCGGAATCAATGGCATGTTAAAAGGGTTTTATAAGCCCCATGAAAATCAATTAAGTTTCCTTGATTTTGTCAAAAAACAAGACCTGTGGTGGAAGGCTAGTAGGGATGCAGATCTGACTATTGATGTTAGCATTGAAGTCCACCCGATATCTGGGATGAGTAAGCGTGACAACATTGTAGAGTTAAATGACTTCTTAGCAAAAGATCAAAACTTTAAGGATGCTATTGAACAGTTTAAGCAAGCACAGCTCAAAAGGACTCAAGAGAAAGAGGAAACATTACGGGCTCTGCGTGAACAAAAAGCATTACAAGAAGAGATAGGCGATGTTATAGCTACTGATGAGCTTATGGCACAGCCAATGAGTCATCTGCCTACACATAGCCACTTAATTGATATTGAAACGAAAGAGTTGTGGAAAAAAGTCATGGCGACTGAGCGTCATGCACATCCTACAATCACTCTGTCTGAGCCGTTAAAGATAGTTTCGAGCAAACATTTTAAAGATTCAAAGAGTGCTATTGCATACTATGACTCTGCAGAAGATGTTTCAGCTAAATTTTCAAAGACCGATAAAGTCGATGTAATGTGCACTAAAGAAACTGGGGCGGGAGGTGATTACACTTTCTGCATAGGTACGGTGAATATTGCGCAATCAAAAGTCGGAGAATTGTGGATCGATTTTTGTAAAAAAACAAATGAAGTTCCTGAAGAAGCAACACTGTTTCTACAAAGCAAGGCAGATAAGTCATCTAATCGGAAACGTGCAGATGCTCTGACAAATATTCTGAGTAATAAGGCTGTCATTGAAAATCTCGTAGATTACTTTGAACCATCATTAGTGATTGAAGCAAAAGATTATGAGATTGAAGTGCCTGATGAAGATCTAGATCACTATAACAAATACAAAAATGGGGAATTGGTTAAAGCCCTCAATCCATTACAACGTAAAGCGTTCCGTAATGTGCTTAAGTATGGACCTGTATCACTATTAAAGGGACCACCAGGAACCGGCAAAACTGAATTTATCTCTATACTGGCTCACTATCTCTATGATAAACAAAATGTATCTAACATCTTAATTGTTAGTCAGTCGCACGAAGCTGTAAATACAAGTGTTGAGCGTATACGTCAGCTATGCACAGAGTATGACACACCATTAAGTATTGCTCGAATAAGCAATAAAGAGAGTGCTGTGTCTCCTGAATTAAAAGATGTCTATACAGGCTCAATTATTACGAGCCAGATAGAGCTGTTTAAGTCTAATATTAAAGAAAGAGTGCTTGAGCTTGCAAAAGATTTATCACTTGAAGCTGAATACTTGAGCGATCTTTATGAAATCAGAGTCACTATTTTAAATAGTCTTAAATCTGCGTATCAGTCAATCGACCAAGATGATCTTGATCAAAAGTTTAGTTTCTCATTAGAAGAGTATACCCAGGCTTTCAAATCAGCAATGCATAAGCTGAAGAGCATGTTTGACGGAAATCAAGACTTTTGGGATCAACTGGAAGACTGTATCAATGATAAAGAGATAACAGTATTAAACCAGTTAAATAAGATCGACATGATTACGTTCGCAGCACTTAATCAATACTACGGGGTATCTAATGAGGAAGGACTTAAAGCGAAAGCCTTGATCAATATTGCCCTAGATTATGAACCATTAATTGAAAGCCAAAATGCTAATTATGAAAGTTTTCTGGTCAAAACAAGGCAATTAGTCTGTGGCACATGCGTTGGTGTTGGCCAACAAAGTATTGGAATCGCCAATCACGTATTTGATTGGGTGATTATTGATGAAGCAGCACGTTCAATCGCTTCAGAATTGGCAATTGCAATGCAGTCAGGTGCACGTATTTTATTAGTTGGGGATCAAGACCAACTTCCTCCACTATATTCGAGCGATCATATAAAGGCTTTAGCTAAGCAACTTAAGATATCAGATGATGATTTGGAAGATAAATTACAAAGCGACTTTGGCCGTATCTTTAATTCACATTATGGACTAAAGGCTAGTTCAGAACTCTTGTCACAGTACCGAATGAGTCCGAGCATCGGCGAATTAGTTTCAGACTGTTTTTATGAAGGAAAACTTGAAACTGAAGTTGTCGATTCTCGTGGTTTAAGTGATGAAGAGCTGAAAGAAATTAAGTTAAAGCGGATTGTGCCTGATAACTATGCATCCGACATCGTAATAGAATTGAATTCAACAGTTACTTGGGTGGATACTGGGAATGCTGAGCATTTCAAAATGGAGAAAGGTAGTAGTATTTATAACCCACATGAAATTAATGAAATTATCGATTTTCTTCAGCGGATTGACCAAGACAAACTCTTGTTAAATAAATTAGTGCCAGAGCCTGATTCCCTTAAAGAGCCTGCTATTGGTGTAATTTGTACCTATGCTGAGCAAAAAAACCGGTTAAGAAAAGCCTTCTCTTTGTGTGAAGTGTCAGATGCATTGAGATCAATTGTGCGTATTGATACGGTGGATAGTTATCAAGGTAAACAGAATAAGATCATCATTCTCTCAGTTACGCGAAATGATCCAACTAAGTTTCCTGCATTTTTGAAGTCACCAAATCGTGTGAACGTGGCTTTATCTCGCGCAATGGATCGTCTTGTAATCTTTGGTGCGTCAGAAATGTGGCAAGGAGTCAACAGTAACTTACCTTTAGGACGCGTATTAAATTACATCAAGTGCCGTGAAAATCAGACTTTAGAATATCGATATATTTCAAAACGCGCCATTGTCAAAATAGTACAAAACAATCCGCACATTAATAAAAATAGATCAAAAAAATATAGAAAGGCAGGGGTATAACTCATGGAAAATTCACTAAGAAGCTATCATGACGTAGATGTTACATTGCCATCACAACTATTCAATGTGGCATTTAGCTATACCACAACAGATACCTTAGATTTTATTGATTCTATGGTATTGCGCCTATTGGTAATTGCACCACTTTCTGCTGAAAAAATAGCGCGGTTCTTAGGGTTATCTAATCATGAAACAGATGTGCTATTAACTAAATTATTAAAACAAATGCAGATAAAACATCTTGAAGATGATCGATTTGCTCTGACTCAGCGACTTGAGAAAGCATTCTCGGATGTTTGTGCAATTCCTTATGTAAATAAGATTGAGGACAATATTCAAAAGATGAGTTTTGAGATGATTGGCTTGAATCCTGAGCCAGTTAATCCCAACGCATCTGACAATGGGGCAAATTCAATTAAATTAGATGCTTCTAACCAATACCTTTCAAATGGTGAGTCTTTGGTTAGTAAGGAGTTTCAGAAAAATTTTCGATTTTATTTCAGCCAAGGATTAGTTAAGTTGAATCCATCAGTGGATGAAAAGAAGCTGCAACTGTATAAAATGAGCCAAGTGGAAAAATTGCGAGACCATTCTCGTCGTTTTACATTACCATTGACGCTTGATGAGAATTATACACCTACAGAGATTAGTGATTTTAATCACATGGAAAATCTTAACAAAATCGAAGATTCTCTTTACGCTGCTCTTAGATCAGCTAAGAAGCCACAAAATATTGAGGATATTCTAAAGGTACTCCATGAATTAGATATGGAGGATACTTTTTCAGTTGAATCTATTTTTAGCGAGAATAAGCTTAATTTAGATCGCTTATTTAAGCTAGAACACAAATCCAATGAATACTTTATCGGGCCAATATATTCTAAGGAAAATTCAGACCTGTTTTTCAAAACAATCAAACAATATCAAGACCAGAATAATGATGATAAACAGCTGTATTGGTTAGCTCCATCAGATGAATTTTGGGGTAAGTCAGATAGATTTAGTGATTTTATTGATCGTTTATCGACAACCACAATTACCAAAAACTTTAAATGCTTCTTACCAGTGGCATACAGAAATGATAAACAATCAATCGCAAGTTATAAAAAACTAATCACAGCTGAGGCAGGAGCCAAGCACTTTCTAACGTTTAAGGAAAGTAGTGTAGTTTTTGACGGTAATTTTGAGCTTTTGGTTATGAAAGACTCTTTTTGTGTTTTGATTATTCACGTTAGTGATTCATCCACAAATATTTTAACAACAGTGCCTGTGGGTATTATTGTCAAAAATAAGGCTATTGCCCAATCGTTTTATAAGTTTTTTGAAGACTTAGAGAACGATGGAGAGAACTTCTTTGGTTTATTAAATTCTAAAAAATAGAATAATCATCTTAAAAAGCTAGCAGATTTGCTAGCTTTTTTAAACTCAAATTAGAGTGGCAACAATCCAGACCAGACATTTCTACTTTGAAGTGGCTTTGTTGCACAAAGATTTGAAATGCAAAGCGCCCCTAATTGAGCCAAATTTAAGGCGTAACTTGGGTAAGTGGTCGACCTAATTCCGTAAATCTGTTAAGGACTGCTACACGTGCATGGATCTCATTCACTTGGCTATCAAAACTCCTTGCACTGAGTTTATCTCCTAATAATTTGATGCAATGCATCTTAGTTTCAACCAAACTTCGCCGATGATAGCCTGACCATTTTTTCCATAGTGTCCGTAAGCGTCCGCTGAACACACCTTATGAATTCATCCTATAAGCCTTAATTTAGTCCCCACTTAAAAACAAGTGGGGACTAAAATTCATGACTACAAATAACCAGACATCCATCGCATCTCTTGCGAAAAAACGAAGAACATACAGTGCTGAATTTAAACAGCAGATCGTTCAGGCTTGTAAAGCACCGGACGTTTCAATTGCTTCGGTCGCTTTGCAACATGGATTGAATACAAATCTTGTATCCAAATGGATTCGCTTAATTGATGGTAAGCCAGGGAATGATCGCTCACCACTACCGAATAAACCTGCATTTATTGCCTTATCTTGCTCTGCACCATTAGATCCTACTCCTACTGACATGTTAACGGTTCAAATTACTTTACCCCACTCAAAAGCAGAAATTGGCTTGAAATGGCAAGTATCAGAAATATCTGCTTTAGCAGAATTACTCAAGGCACTTGCAACATGATCAGCATTGATGAAATCTGGCTTTCTACCCAACCTCTGGATATGCGAGCAGGGATGGATACTGTCATGGCTCAGGTGGTGAGAGCCTTTGGCTACATTAAACCGCATTGTGCTTACCTGTTCTGTAATAAACGTGGCCATCGCATGAAAGTGCTGGTACATGATGGACTGGGCATCTGGCTGTGTGCCCGGCGGTTGGAACAGGGAAAATTCCACTGGGCGCAGGTTCACCAGGGTGAAAGCATGGCGATCAGTCCGGAACAGTTACAGGCATTAATCCAGGGTTTGCCCTGGCAGCGCATTGGACGACAGCAGGTGGTCACGATGCTCTAAACCAAGCTCGGCTATTCTGCCATCCTCCAAACGTTCTATTTCATTCTCTTCATGACCTCAGGCATACTGCGGTCATGAATACGCTGCCTGACTTAAGCCAACTGACCCATGAACAACTACTGGAATTCACCAGACAGTTGGCTCTGCAGCATCAGTCTCTGGCGCAATCAAATCAAGAATTGGATGCCAAAGTTCAACACCTCTCTGTTCTCACTCAAAAATACGAGCATGAACTGGCGCTGTTTAAAAAGCATAAATTCGGCAGTAAAAACGAACATCTCACCGCAAAACAAATCCATCTATGGGACGAAGCGGTTGAAGAAGATATTGCAGCGGTTGATCTGGAACTGGAACGACTGAATGCAGATAAAACCAATGCAGCTGCACAGAAAGCCCCAGTCAACAAACCTAAACGTCGGCTGTTGCCAGATCATCTACACACCCTCCGTATTGAGCATGAACCTGAATCAACCCAATGCAGTTGTGGCTGTACCTTGCGTCGTATCGGTGAAGATGTCAGTGAAAAACTGAATTTCAGACCGGCACAGTTCTATAAGGAACAGCATGTGCGTGGTAAATGGGTCTGTGATCAGTGTGACACTCTGACTCAGCAAGCGATGCCAGCCTATGTGATTGATAAAGGCATTGCTTCACCTGAATTGCTTAGCCATGTGCTGGTGTCAAAGTATGCCGATCATTTGCCTTTGTACCGTCAACGTCAAATCTTTCTACGCGCAGGTGTTGATCTGTCTAGATCAACGTTATCTGACTGGATTGGCCGCTGTGGGGTGGAACTGGAACCTCTGGCCAATGCCTTAAAACAGGTGGTACTGCAACAGCAGGTGATCCATGCAGATGAAACACCGGTGACGGTCATGCAGATGGGTGAAAATGAGAAAAAGCCCAAAAAAGGTTATGTCTGGGCCTATGCCAGCACACAGTACAATCCAGTTCAGGCAGTGATCTATGACTTTCAAGATAGCCGTTCTGGCCAGCATGCTGAAGACTTCCTGAAAGGCTGGCAGGGTCATTTGGTCTGTGATGATTACAGTGGTTATAAAGCACGCTTTAGATCAGGTCAGGTCATTGAGGTGGGCTGCATGGCACATGCACGTCGTAAATTCCATGAACTACATGTGACCAAGAAAAGTCAGGTCGCTGAACAGGCATTAGTGCTGATTCAGAAATTATATGCGATAGAAGCAGAATTAAGAAAAAAGACGGATGGTACAGCGGAAGACCGCTGCGAATACCGACAACAGCATAGTCAACCGGTCATGCAACAACTATATGAATGGCTCAACCAACATCAGCTGACGGTGCCATCGAGTTCTCCAACCGCCCGGGCGATCAATTACAGCCTAAAACGTTGGACTGCTTTAAGCCGCTATCTGGATGATGGCAATCTACCCATTGACAATAATTGGATAGAGAACCAAATGCGTCCCTGGGCCTTGGGGCGTAAGAACTGGCTATTTGCAGGTTCGCTGCGCAGTGGTCAACGAGCTGCCAATATCATGACTTTAATCCAGTCAGCAAAGCTGAATGGCTTGGATCCGTATGCCTATTTAAGTGATGTGCTGAAAAGGTTGCCAACACATAAAGTGCCCCAAATAGAAGAATTACTACCTCACCGCTGGAAACCTGAACCCCGTTAAAACTTGGCGATGGCGTTCAGCGGATGCTTACTAGTGTCCTGCCTAAACGTTTAATTGTTCGAAGTAATTCATTTCGCTCTAGCGAGCTACTCTTTGTATCTTTCCATTTTTTCTAGGTGGAATCACCGCATGCGCTTGCCGATCTGCAATGACCTGACGGCATTGCTTGGTAAGCATCCGCTGAACGCCATCGCCAAGTTTTAACGGGGTTCAGGTTTCCAGCGGTGAGGTAGTAATTCTTCTATTTGGGGCACTTTATGTGTTGGCAACCTTTTCAGCACATCACTTAAATAGGCATACGGATCCAAGCCATTCAGCTTTGCTGACTGGATTAAAGTCATGATATTGGCAGCTCGTTGACCACTGCGCAGCGAACCTGCAAATAGCCAGTTCTTACGCCCCAAGGCCCAGGGACGCATTTGGTTCTCTATCCAATTATTGTCAATGGGTAGATTGCCATCATCCAGATAGCGGCTTAAAGCAGTCCAACGTTTTAGGCTGTAATTGATCGCCCGGGCGGTTGGAGAACTCGATGGCACCGTCAGCTGATGTTGGTTGAGCCATTCATATAGTTGTTGCATGACCGGTTGACTATGCTGTTGTCGGTATTCGCAGCGGTCTTCCGCTGTACCATCCGTCTTTTTTCTTAATTCTGCTTCTATCGCATATAATTTCTGAATCAGCACTAATGCCTGTTCAGCGACCTGACTTTTCTTGGTCACATGTAGTTCATGGAATTTACGACGTGCATGTGCCATGCAGCCCACCTCAATGACCTGACCTGATCTAAAGCGTGCTTTATAACCACTGTAATCATCACAGACCAAATGACCCTGCCAGCCTTTCAGGAAGTCTTCAGCATGCTGGCCAGAACGGCTATCTTGAAAGTCATAGATCACTGCCTGAACTGGATTGTACTGTGTGCTGGCATAGGCCCAGACATAACCTTTTTTGGGCTTTTTCTCATTTTCACCCATCTGCATGACCGTCACCGGTGTTTCATCTGCATGGATCACCTGCTGTTGCAGTACCACCTGTTTTAAGGCATTGGCCAGAGGTTCCAGTTCCACCCCACAGCGGCCAATCCAGTCAGATAACGTTGATCTAGACAGATCAACACCTGCGCGTAGAAAGATTTGACGTTGACGGTACAAAGGCAAATGATCGGCATACTTTGACACCAGCACATGGCTAAGCAATTCAGGTGAAGCAATGCCTTTATCAATCACATAGGCTGGCATCGCTTGCTGAGTCAGAGTGTCACACTGATCACAGACCCATTTACCACGCACATGCTGTTCCTTATAGAACTGTGCCGGTCTGAAATTCAGTTTTTCACTGACATCTTCACCGATACGACGCAAGGTACAGCCACAACTGCATTGGGTTGATTCAGGTTCATGCTCAATACGGAGGGTGTGTAGATGATCTGGCAACAGCCGACGTTTAGGTTTGTTGACTGGGGCTTTCTGTGCAGCTGCATTGGTTTTATCTGCATTCAGTCGTTCCAGTTCCAGATCAACCGCTGCAATATCTTCTTCAACCGCTTCGTCCCATAGATGGATTTGTTTTGCGGTGAGATGTTCGTTTTTACTGCCGAATTTATGCTTTTTAAACAGCGCCAGTTCATGCTCGTATTTTTGAGTGAGAACAGAGAGGTGTTGAACTTTGGCATCCAATTCTTGATTTGATTGCGCCAGAGACTGATGCTGCAGAGCCAACTGTCTGGTGAATTCCAGTAGTTGTTCATGGGTCAGTTGGCTTAAGTCAGGCAGCGTATTCATGACCGCAGTATGCCTGAGGTCATGAAGAGAATGAAATAGAACGTTTGGAGGATGGCAGAATAGCCGAGCTTGGTTTAGAGCATCGTGACCACCTGCTGTCGTCCAATGCGCTGCCAGGGCAAACCCTGGATTAATGCCTGTAACTGTTCCGGACTGATCGCCATGCTTTCACCCTGGTGAACCTGCGCCCAGTGGAATTTTCCCTGTTCCAACCGCCGGGCACACAGCCAGATGCCCAGTCCATCATGTACCAGCACTTTCATGCGATGGCCACGTTTATTACAGAACAGGTAAGCACAATGCGGTTTAATGTAGCCAAAGGCTCTCACCACCTGAGCCATGACAGTATCCATCCCTGCTCGCATATCCAGAGGTTGGGTAGAAAGCCAGATTTCATCAATGCTGATCATGTTGCAAGTGCCTTGAGTAATTCTGCTAAAGCAGATATTTCTGATACTTGCCATTTCAAGCCAATTTCTGCTTTTGAGTGGGGTAAAGTAATTTGAACCGTTAACATGTCAGTAGGAGTAGGATCTAATGGTGCAGAGCAAGATAAGGCAATAAATGCAGGTTTATTCGGTAGTGGTGAGCGATCATTCCCTGGCTTACCATCAATTAAGCGAATCCATTTGGATACAAGATTTGTATTCAATCCATGTTGCAAAGCGACCGAAGCAATTGAAACGTCCGGTGCTTTACAAGCCTGAACGATCTGCTGTTTAAATTCAGCACTGTATGTTCTTCGTTTTTTCGCAAGAGATGCGATGGATGTCTGGTTATTTGTAGTCATGAATTTTAGTCCCCACTTGTTTTTAAGTGGGGACTAAATTAAGGCTTATAGGATGAATTCATAAGGTGTGTTCAGCGGACGCTTACATTGCTTGGTGTCATAAGCCCCATCGGTATAAACAGAGTCAATCCGCTCATCTTGTGGAATCTGATTAAGTAAATCACCAAGCACCTGTGAATCACTGACATTATTGGTTGTAAGCTGAACTGCTCGTATTTGTAGGGTTTTAGCATCTATACCAATATGAAGTTTACGCCATTGGCGACGATATTCAGGTCCATGTTTCTTGCGTTTCCATTCGCCCTCACCTAGAAACTTCATGCCTGTAGAGTCCATGAGTAGATGCAGCCCATCGCTACTTTTTTGGTAGCTGATTACAATATCAATATGCTTTTGTCTTCTACAAAGCGTGGTGTAATCTGGAGCTATCCAATTTAATCCGCAAAGTTTAATCAGACTTTGCACAAAGCCAGTGACCATACGTAAAGACAGACGGAATAAGGATTTAATCATTAAGCAGCATTGGATGGCTGCGTCGGAGTAGATTTGATTTCGCCCTTGTTTGCCTTTTGATGGAGCATATCATTGCGTAGCAGGATCAAACCAAATGGCAATATTTCCTCGACTCATGAGTGCTCGGTTATATGCGGGCCAATTGGTTGTGCGGTAGATTTTGTGTGTAGGCTTCTTCATTTGAAAATTATATCGCTGAAAAACCCTTTACAGATAGGTTTGTGCAACAAAGCCATTCAGAATTGAAATAGAAAAATTTAAAAATAAATAACTTGGAAATAGATTTTATGATAAAATTCAATCAGCTATATTAATTTCTACACTTATGTCTGCACTACAAAAAATTAATGAAGGGCGAATTCAAACATGAGGTGCGACAGTTTGAAAAGTCTTATGATAATCAACAAGCTGAGCAAATTTCTCTAATGGTGTAAGCCAATCTAACGCTTTTCTAGGACGAGTATTCAGTGACATGGCAACTTGATTTAAATAATGCTGATCTGCCTGATTTAAATCAATCCCTTTAGGTAAATATTGCCTAATTAAACCATTCATATTTTCGCATGTGCCTTTTTGCCAGGGTGAATGTGGGTCACAGAAATATACATCTATGCCTAAATCTTCTTCAAGTATTTTATGTTCTGCCATCTCGCGTCCACGGTCATAGGTCAACGTTTTACGCAGTTCTGCAGGTAAATATTTCAGAGCTTCAGTTAAAGCCTTGCGCACTGATTCTGCCTTTGCATCAGGTAATGTTGCCAAGATACAGAGCCGTGTATTTCGTTCAATAAGTGTTGCTATCGAACTTTTATTGTCTTTACCTTTAATTAAATCAGCTTCCCAATGACCCGGTATTTTTCTTTCTTGAACTTCGGCTGGGCGCTCATGAATAGTTTTAATATCCTGTAATATAGAATCTTTTTTAGGTTCACCGTTAGCTTTTCGCTTTTTATTTTCATGACGCAGACAGGATAATAAGTCTTTTTTCAACTCACCCTTTGGTAATGCGCGTATCGTTGAATAAATCGTTGTATGGCTTACATTCATTGTTTGATCCAAATCAGGAAATGTCTTTAAACGCTTTGCTATTTGCTGAGGAGACCATAAACAACGGATCGCTTCAACAATAAATTTCCAGAGGATTGAATCGATTTTGAGTTTTCTGTGACCACGTCTACGTCTAGCGAAGGTGTTATCAGAAGCATATCGAGCTTGATAAACGTCATTGATGCTATTTCTTTTAAGCTCACGATAGATCGTACTAGGATGTCTTTTAATAAGTTCAGCAAATTTTCTGGCTGAAAAGCCTTCTTTTCTTGACTCAAGCATTAATGCAGTACGATCTTCAAAGTTAAGATGATGGTATGACAATTTTATATACTCCATAAACCCTTTAAATTAATTAGGTGGTTTATGTCGCACTTCAAGTTTTACTCTGCCAAGATATGATAGTGAATCTTCCTAAGGGTGATTTACACGTTCATTTAAATGGAGCTATTCCAACAAATTTAGTTAAGGAATTATTAGCAAAAAATACAAATGGAATTCCCTCAAATTTTGATATTAATAAAGATTTAAATATTCTCGAACCACAAAAAAATCTGCAAGATTATTTAAAACCATGGAAAGTCTTAAATTTAATACCTAGATCGCAGAGTGATTTAAATAAAATAGTATTACAAACATTTTTTAGTTTAAAACGGCTTTGTTGTATAAACATTCTTCAAGATACTGATTTTTAAGGATTTGTTTAAATTTTAATCCAAAAATAAATTAAACAAAATCATAGTCTTAGATATTTATGCAACAAAGCCCCATTAGAGCTAAACTCCATTTACTAATGTCATATTTAAATCTAATGGTATGAAAGTACTATCAAATATACTGTTTAAATTACAGCGATTTCATTCTTGCTTCCATTATTTCGAATTTGAAGTCTTGGAACCATTGAATTATTTAAGTAATCATAAATAACCATTTCAGGATGATGCAGATCAAATGCTTGTCCAAACCATATACAAGCAGCATTGGATGCACATGGTAAGACATGAATTTTGGTAATTCCTTTATCTGTTAGACTATGAAATAACGCATGAATATCTTGCATGAAACTTAGTCCTCGTTCAGGATTTCTTATTGCTCCATTCCCCATATATTCTGGTTTAGCAGTAATATTAATTACCGGATGTCCTAATTCAACAGCCTTATTTTTAGAGGTTTCTGGATCAGCAGTGAGATTCAATCTAATAGTAATTTCAGTACAATCTTCTATTTCACTGAAATTATTAATTTCATACGCTTTGGTTGTACATATAAGATCAGGCCACATCCAACAACTTCCATCCCTATACATAAGCATAGGTATAAATTTCCCTTTATTTCCTAATTTACTTCCTAATGCTATTAGGCATGGCATAGGGCCGAAGCCAAAAATAGCTACTCTCTTATCATCAAATTTAGTTTCCCTAAGTAATTGTTCTGTTTGAACTTCAAATTCTTCTAAAAAATACTTTTTATAGAACTCATCAGCTGAAGCTCTTAAATGAGCTGGTAATGGTTCATGAATTAGTGTCTTATCTTTATGCAAAATAGATTTTAATGGGAGAAGGCAGCTTGCAATATCACGTCGTGAAGGAGACTGAGGAATATTGCGATTCACGGGCCAGAAAAATAAATACACTGGCATAGGAGTAAAGCTTAAAGAATCTAATAAATCTTCGCATTGTGCTGTGAAATTACTTCTCATTTGCGAGAGTCTTGAAGCTGTATATTCTGCGCCAGCAACTTTATCAATTAACCTATGATGTTTTTCACATAATAATAAAATATTCGTTGGATCATCTGATAGTTGATATGAGAAGAAGGGGATACCGCGAGTAGAATTTTCTGATGCTGCAACATTATGAGCTAAAACGCCATATGTACCTTCAAATCCAGTTATTTCATCTATGTTTAATTTTGCACCACATCCTTTAAACATACATCGGCCATGACTTGAGAGATAAATCTGGTTTTTATCTTTTTCAGATAAATCGTTACCCCTACCTGTAAGATGCTCAAAATCAAAAATTCTTTTTATGAAATATTCTAATTGGTTTACAGGGTTTGGTTTTTGTTTAGGAATCTTTCTAGGAACAAAATCTACATCTTTAACTTCGCTCTCTTGAGAGGAGGTTAAATTCCATGTTTCTTTTAACTTTTCAAAATCATGTAGAGTGTGGGCATCAATTATGTGACCTTGAAGAAAGCGTGCATAAATGGAAATTTTTTTGGCAAGCAATCTTCGGACAAAAGTTAAAGTATCATCATAATTGAGAATTATACGGAAAAAACTTTCAGGGCTTTTATTTTTCAATAAGACAAAAATTATATTTTTACGTTCTTCATCAACTAATACACCTAATGAATCTATACAAATATGCTTTAAAATTTCTTCTATATATTTATTTGCATTTGATAAATCATCTATTGCTGATAAAGAAGTCTGTAAACTTAGGGATGGGTCTAGTTGCATTTTCAATTTAACTCAATATAACCTAACAGTTTGATTTTAAAATTTTTTCTACCAATCCAGATTCCAGTTTTTACTCTTCCGATTATTAAATATAAAACTGGGTCATTAAGATTGGTAATGCCATTTAGAACAGTATCTATATCCCTTAAATCGGTTGGAGAGGGTGTTGGTACATCTTCAGGATGTGTATGCCATAGGCCTTGAAAATTATAGAATTTTTTAGATTCGTTCCAAGCTTGTATTAAAGCATATTGGTGGGACTTTGACCTAAAGAAAGACATACGTGTTTGACAGTCTCCTTCCATAGGAGAGGTAAAGCTTTCAATGATTTTAGCTTTAGTTTCTATGTCTGTTCTTCCAATTAGAATGCCACCCGATTCTGGAGAATCTGATTCTAATTGTATAAATTGCTTTAAACTCTTTAAAACATTTGCTTGAATAATAAAGACTTGGCCTGTAGGTGTGTCACATTTAATCCTCCCTTGAGTTATGTATTGCAACATGGGCATACTTCTTTATAAATTTCTTTTAAATTCAATATATTAATTCCATTTGAATTATTTACTGAATTATAAAAAGGGGTAGTAATTATTCCATTTTTATTTGCATTCTGATTGTCGCCAGAAATAGAAACAAATCCTAATTGTTGATTCAGGACATATTCAGAAATATAGCTTGCTAGCTTCATGCAATTTAAAGAAGAGAAGGGGGTAAATGCACCAGCACACCCTGTAATATTTTTAGCAATTAGCTGTCCAGATTGTACATATTTATACATAGGGGTAAGACTTTTATTTGATTTTTCATCAAAATATAAGCAGTTTAAACATCCTACATGTTTATTATTGAAAGAAATAAAATGTCCACCTAAATCATAAGGTTCTAACCAGCCTATTATTACTTGAATGTTTGCACTTATTTCATAAATAGTTTTTACGAGAGAAATCTCAGTAGGAGTATGGCCAATTGCTATGATGATAGTATCAATATCTTCAGTAATTTTTGATTTTATCCAGCTTTCACCATGGCTTACGAATGGAAAAATAGTTAATCCGGGCCTTTCTATTAAAAACTTATTAGCTAAAGAAGTAGATTTATAGGTATTAACATACTGCAAACCTAAAGAATGACGATAAATATTATCTGTTTTTAAAAGCTCTGGATCTATGAAAGAAAATTTATTTACGCCTGTTTGAGCTAATATCTCTGCAATCTTTGAGCCTAAAGCCCCACATCCGATAATCGCTATATGTCTTGTTTTTTTCTCTTGCCCCGTTCTATTTAATAAATAATCTATCCACGCTCTTTGTGTTAAAGAGACTTTAAAGCCTTTGAAGGATACTTTTTCTTTGAAAGAATACCAAATGGCATAATAAAAAATCACATAAGCAAATCCATGTTCATTTGGAATTCCCACTAGGGCATAATGATTGCCTTGTTTTAACAAAGATCGTTTGTTCTCATTAGAGAGGGTATTAACAATTTTTAGAAAATAGTCCTCATTAAAATAATCTCCTATATCTGGTATGGGGAAAACAGAAGCATCTTCTAATAATATCTTATGAATTTTTACTTTTGTGAGCTGGTTGTGGTTTATGTAAGAACTATCGCCATCATCAATATGCTCTAATATTTGATGATTCCCTTTTGATGATTTTCTTAACCAACCATATAAATTAAATGTAGAAGTAGGGTCGCAATGTAATATTACATCCTCATTTATATTTTGAGTGCTGCCTAAATATCCTTCTAGTTCGTTATACAAGCTTACTCGGTTGTTTAATTGAAAATTAATAAAAGATTGCTTGAGTATATCTATAGCCCTTTCAAAGAATTCAGTAATAAGTTCTTTATGTCTATAGCCTTCAAAGTTTTCACCTTGATGATCCGTAGTACAAATTTCCCCACTTTGACTCACATGATCTAAGGCAGACATTGGTCGTGTCAATATTCTAAAAATGGGAGGTATCGTCCAATTAGCTCTATTTTGAAAAATTAGACCAAGGCAAACCTGTTGTGTATTAATGAGAAAATCAAATTTTAGATTAACCCAATCCTTAGTAATAGAAGTGACATGGATATTTTGAGCTCCATGTTCACTTAATAGCTTTTCAATATTGTCTAACTTTGGGTTATCAAAAAACATTGAGTTTTCCTAAGCAGATTTTCCTT
Organism: Acinetobacter septicus; assembly: GCF_019355975.1. NCBI lineage: Bacteria > Pseudomonadati > Pseudomonadota > Gammaproteobacteria > Moraxellales > Moraxellaceae > Acinetobacter > Acinetobacter septicus. The sequence goes on from NZ_CP079899.1 coordinate 299,130, forward strand.
CTTGAGTGTAATAAGTTTGTACTACTGGTTCGGACACTTCTTGTATTTCAGGGATAGGGAATTGTCTTCCAAAAGTTTTATTTAAAATTTTGCAAGCTTCTACTGTATCAGTTTCCTCATTTACAGCTTCTAAAGATGATTTTAAATCTTCAAGTTTTGATTTTAAGTGCTCCATTTGTTTTCGGGTCAATTTTTCGAGTAAGTCTACACCTTGATGTGCAGGTAAATTAATTACGAGTCTGAAGTAATACTCGTTATTTTCTGGATCAATGCTAAAGGTAGTGAATTGATCTAATACATTATTTACTATAGAAAGTAATACCTTATTATCATTCTCATAATCTTCAGCTGTTATATGCTCATATACAGCTGTAGTGATAGCAATACTCTTAAAAAAATCTAGACCTTTCTCATTTCGCCATTGTTTCAAGTAGCGAGTACATCGTCTAAACTGATGACGTAAATCTGAATCATCTTCAAATTTTCCCAAAATTGTATCGGTAAGTTCAGTAGGATTTGAAATATCCCAAGTCTTAAGGTCTTCAGAGGAGAATTCCTTACCTCGAGCTAGATACATATTGCCTTTGTCGTCTTCAGCGTAGATGGGCAGATCTACATGATAATCGGGACTACCATTTTTGAGATAAGTGACAGTTACGCAAGGTCGTTTGATCGTTACAGTTCTATTTGAATGAGTTAAAGCATCTCTAACAATTTTTTTAATTTCTACTGAGCCATATTCCTCTTTGTCACAATCTAATAAAACTCCTACATCAATATCATAATCTCCATTCTTAGGCTTAATCCCTGTGCCCAAGGCATAACTACCTTGATTAAAGTATTCAACAAATTGAGGACCATTTGGATCCTTTTTGAGTTCATCTTTTAAGGTGCTAATCAAAAGGTCACGTTTTTCACGTAATGTACTTTCTTCGTCATAACGACCTAATCGAATATTTGTGTGGAACTTAGCATAGTGTTTTTGTGGATTCGCCATATTGTTGTATTCCTGTAGTGCTTTTGTTGTTATGGGGATCTCCTATATTAAATACAAGTTAAGACATTAAAAAAAATAGAATTTTTAAAGGGAAAATTTAATCAAAAAATATTTAAACAAACGATGAGATGTATCAATCTCCAATTTTTAGCATTCCTTCCCAACTAAAATAGTTTTGAGTCAAATTCTTTCTGGACATCGCCCATACACGACCATGCATCTTGCAAGGTCCAATTACGGCATCGCCACCACAGAGTAAAAAGAATGTTCAAAATAAACAGTCTAAAAATTCTGAATAGCCTTTTAGAACAGAGAGTTAAGGCACACAATTTAAAATAGTCAGTGAGCCTATCAAAATCCTCATGTATGAAACCTAAGAAGTTCCACATTTTTCTGGGTATACAAGCCTAAATTTTATGGAAAGAATTCATATGCTGCTCCTTTAGCTAAAAGAGTATTCAGCTTACGATTCGTGGTTATTTTCAACAGTGCCTTCTGGTAAGGGTCGGCACCTGCACATCAAAAAAATCTCCCCCCAGAGTACGGCTGTTTCTATCGGGGGTAGAATATTCATTCTGTTACTTTAGACTATACCCTAAAATTACATTTTAAAAGTTCTTAAAAACATGTACCATTTAAATGTTTTTTAATCATAAGTAACATGTAACTTTGGTATTAAAGATTTATAATTTACGAAATTGTTCATTTTTATCCAATTGGGGCGTAAAAAGTGAAAGGCCAAAAAGTAGGCTATGTGCGAGTGAGTTCGGTCGAGCAAAATACGGGACGTCAACTTGAGGGAATTGAAGTCGACCGGATTTTTGTTGACCGTGCTTCAGGTAAAAATACCGACCGACCGAAATTTCAGGAAATGTTGAATTATGTCCGGGAAGGAGACCGGGTGATAGTACATTCCATGGATCGTTTTGCGCGAAGCTTAAAAGATTTGGTGACTGAAGTGGATAAACTGGTCAAACGAGGGATTGCCATCCAGTTTGTAAAAGAAAATATTACTTTTACGGCCCAATCCACCCCGATGGATAATTTGATGCTGCAACTGATGGGTGCTTTTGCACAGTTTGAACGTGAGATCATTTTAGAGCGGCAAAAGGAAGGAATTAAACTTGCCTCTTCTCAAGGGAAGTACAAAGGCCGGGTACATAAATTGAAACCTGATCAGGCTGAAGCTTTGCGACAAGACTGGAAGGAAGGGAAGTACCCTTCAAAAATGGCATTAGGCCAGGCATTTGGAATTAGTCGCCAAGCGGTATATCGGTATTTAAAAGCCGGGAAATAACTCAATTGAAATTGGCGACTATATTTAGTTTAGCTTATGAAAATCGTGAAACGTTGATTAAATAATAAGTGCAGAAAGCAAAGAGTTACTAATTTTATACAATATAAGTTTTTGATTTATAATTAATTAACTCGATTGCAATCTAGCTTTTTCAGCAACGATTTATCTTTTTTAAAATAGTATTAATTTATTTTTTTGAGAACAAACCTTAACAAAATTACAAGTTTGTAATTTTGTCGTCATTCGGATGTATATATTTACTCATTATTATAAGTAAAGATTTTTTTGGTCCAAGATATGATCAGATTCAATAATATGTACATGAAGATTATTTTAGTTATTTTTACTATAGTTTTTTCAACCAGTAGTTTTGCTGATGGGGGACTCCGTTTCTTAGAGAAAAATTTAGAAATAATTAACAAATAATTAACATAGTAATTTAAATTAAAAAGTGATTTATCAGGTGAATTTTAACTATATAAATAATTTATTTAATTTAATAAACCTTTCATAAATCATTTTTTGCTCAGTTCTATGTTGTAAATTCCAGCAATTATCATAGCCACGCGGCTGTTACTGAAGAGAATAGTAAGAAGCTAATATTTACTGTAGGTTTGACCACTACGTTTTAATCGTAGAAATTATAACCGTTTTTATTACTCAAAGTTTAACTTTTGTGATTATCTAAAAACACATAGCGGTCGAATGGCCATATTAACTGACTTAAAATCAGTCGCATACTTTAATGTAGCGGTTCTGATAGCACAAAAGTTCGCAGCATGAAAACGGAACCGGCATAATTGATTTATAGTGAACCCATACACTAAGCATAATGATTTAGAGGACGATAATCCCAATGAAAAAATTCCTTTTAGGAGCTGTTGCCGCATCTGTTTTGGCCTTTTCAGGCAATGCTATGGCCAATTTTGTGGCAGGTCAGGACTATCAGGTGGTTGCAAAACCAGTCAAAGTCGAAAAACCGGGCAGAATTGAGGTACGTGAATTCTTCTGGTACGGCTGTGGTCACTGTTTCGCGCTTGAACCACATATGCAGGGCTGGTTGAAAAAATTACCAAAAGATGTACGTTTTGTACGTACGCCGGCTGCAATGAATCCACTCTGGGAGCAGGCAGCGCGTGCTTATTATGTGTCTGAAGCATTGGGTGTGCGTCAAAAAGCACATTTACAATTATTCCATGATATTCATGATAAGCAACGTCCAATTTTAGAACAGGCGCAATTGGCCAAGTTCTATACCCGCTATGGTATTCCTGAAGCGAAATTTAACAGCACTTATAAATCTTTCCCGATCACTTCGAAAATTGCCCAAGCCAAAAATCTGGCTGCTCAGTATCAGTTAAGTGGTGTTCCGGCAGTGACCGTGAATGGTAAATATATTGTGCAGGGTAATGATGCCAAAGTCATTCAGGTGGTGAATTACCTGATCGAGAAAGAGCGTAAAGCCAAATAAGACGCGATTGATTATCTCTAAAAAAAACCTGCATCGAATCTGCAGGTTTTTTTATTTAAACTGGAGGAATGGTTATTTACGTCCTGACTGCCGGATCTGGTGTTTCTATCGGCGGGCGATACCAGTGTAAAATTCCTCGGAATAAGAGCTGCATCTGCAACACGCTTTGCGCTTTAAAGTAATGAATTTTCCTTTCTATTTCAACACGCAGAATTGCCGAGGCGCCCCGACGCTCTACAACAAACAAATTCTAATCTAAGATTTACATAAATAGACTGATAAAGTTTAAAAGGAATAAATATTAATTTAAACAACATGGAAATTCTTGTTAATTTCAACAGAAATATGAACAATCTCTTCATGAATTGACAAAGCTTTACGAACTACCTCTGCTGTTAAGGAGTCATTAACTGTATTTAGGGATAAAATACATGAAAATTTACTTCTACCTACTTTCCAGACATGCAGATCAGTAATCGTAATTTGGTTATCTAATTCCTCTACAACTTCCTGAATCTCCTTTACTACAGGATGTTCCATCTCTGCATCAAGCAATGTTTTACCTGTTTCTCTAATCAATCCCCAAGACCATTGTGCTACAAGCACTGCACCTACGATCCCTAGAATTGCATCTAAAAAATCCCATCCAAAATACTTCCCTGCGAAAAGTGCAATAATCGCTAATACAGAAGTTACTGCATCTGCTACTACATGAAGAAAAGCGGCTTTCTGGTTTAAGTCATGGTCATCATGAGAGTGATGATGATGGTGGTGGTGACCATTTTCACGTAGTAACCAGGCACAAATAAAATTAACGATCAAGCCAACAATCGCAATTGAAATTGCCTCGTTGTAGTGAATATTCACAGGATTGAATAAACGTTCTATCGATTGAACACCCATGAATACAGCAACAACCATCAATAAAATGGCACTCGAATATCCAGCTAAGATTTCTATCTTCCATGTACCGAAACAGAATCTCTGATCACGAGCATATTTTCGAGCCATTTTATAGGCAAAATAAGCTAAGCCCAATGCCAACATATGAGAACTCATATGCCATCCATCAGCCAATAAAGCCATGGAATTAAAGAACCATCCTCCAAAAATTTCAAACACCATCATTACACCAGTGAGGATGGTTGCGATTAAAATTTTCTTTTGTGCTAAAGGATTTCCTTCGTCAAATTGATGCGAATGGTCACTTTTAACATTATTTAGATATTACATTTTATTGCACCACAATTAATACTCCCCCATAGTATATGTTCTTGAGGTTGAATAGTATGTCTCACTTAAATCAGAACAAAAAAATTTTAAATCGGATTAGACGAATTCAAGGTCAAACTAATGCCCTTGAACAGAATATTTTAAATTCTGAAAATTCTTGTATTGAGGTATTACAGCAAGTTGCAGCAATTAAAGGTGCGATAAATGGCTTAATGAATGAGTTAATAGAACTTCATCTTAGAGAACATGTACTCGGTGATACTGAGAAAATAAAGGAAAAAGAACTAAATGAATTTTTAGCTTTAGTTAAACGCTACTTATAACTTTAAAGCACAGTCTTTTAAATAAAAAACTGTGTGCGCACCTATTAATGACAGTGGTAATCACCAGTTTTACTGTTGGTATGACAACCCTGTGAGTTCGTTCCCCCAGAATGAGCATTCGCATAGGTAAATGACATGCCTATAAAGCATATTAATAAAATTCTTTTCATCTTAATCCCTCTCAAATAATTAGAATATCAACTGTATGATATTTAATAAAAGCCAACATGGCTTAGACTATTTCCAAATATATAAAGTGAAGCCAACAAGACTTTAAATGTATATAAAAAATGGTTAAATAATTGCAAGGGGGGCTTTAAAACGTTTTAATCGTAAAGCATTTCCTAGTACAAATATTGACGAGAGCGCCATTGCACCTGCAGCAAATACAGGAGAAAGTAGCAGTCCAAATTGCGGATAAAGTACACCAGCTGCAATAGGAATCAGAGCTGCATTGTAAACAAATGCCCAAAATAAATTTTCACGAATATTGCTTATAGTCGCTTTGCTTAAAGCGATAGCATTCGGCACTCCTTTCAGGTTGCCAGACATCAAAACCACATCAGCAGCTTCAATAGCTACGTCTGTACCTGTACCTATCGCTAAGCCAATATCTGCTTCTGCAAGTGCAGGGGCATCATTAATGCCATCTCCAACATATGCGAGTTTACCATATTGATTTTTTAATTTTTTAACGGCCTCTATTTTACCTTCAGGTAAGACTTCAGCAATAACCTCATCAATACCTAGTTTTTTTGCAATCGCTTGAGCTGTATGACGGTTATCACCTGTAATCATGGCAACCTTTAAACCTAACTGATGTAACGCTTCAATTGCAGCAAATGTTGATTCTTTAATTGGATCTGCTACAGCAATAATGGCAGCAAGTTTCTGGTCAATCGCAACATAGAGAGGGGTTTTTCCTTCTTCTCCCAAACGATCCGAAAATTGAGAAAAAACAGTAGGATTCAAACCTAGTTTTTCCATATATCGATCTGCACCAATATGAACCAAATGCTCAGAAACCTTCGCTTCTATTCCGTAGCCGGTCACTGATTTAAAATCAGCAACAGGAGACAGGATTAATTCCTTATCTATAGCGGCTTGTACAATTGCTCGAGCAATAGGGTGCTCAGACTTTGATTCAACGGCTGCCATCAGTGAAAGTACGGTATTGTATTCAAAACCTTCTAAGACATGCAGATCGGTTAAAACTGGTTTCCCTTCAGTCAGAGTCCCTGTTTTATCAACTGCAACCACTTTAGTTTCTTTGAGCAGCTGTAAAGCTTCACCTTTACGAAATAAAACCCCCATTTCAGCACCCCGCCCAGTTCCCACCATGATTGATGTAGGCGTTGCAAGTCCCATCGCACAAGGACATGCAATAATGAGTACAGCAACCGCGTTCACTAAACTAAAAGTTAGGGCTGGTTCAGGGCCGAAGATAAACCACGTAAGAAAAGTTAAAAGAGAGAGACCCATTACTACAGGTACAAACCACATGGTAATTTTATCAACCAATGCCTGAATAGGCAGCTTGGAACCCTGTGCCTGTTCAACCATTCGGATGATTTGAGAAAGCACTGATGAACTACCAACAGAGGTGGCTTTGATATTTAAGCTGCCACTTTGGTTAATTGTTCCTCCTACCACAGTAGAGCCTATCGTTTTTTCAACGGGCATAGGCTCGCCAGTAATCATGGATTCATCAATAAAACTTTGGCCGTGAATAACTTCACCATCGACAGGGATACGCTCACCTGGTCTAATCTCTACAATCGTTCCTGTTTGAACTTCGGCAATCGGAACTTCTATCACCTGATTATTGAGCTGTATTCTGGCAACTTTAGGCTGCATTCCAACTAGATGTTGAATTGCTAAAGACGTTCGGCCTTTTGCCTTGGCTTCAAAAAATCTACCTAATAGAATTAAAGTGATAATAACCGCTGCAGCTTCATAATAAACATTGACCGTGCCTTGTGGCAGGACACTTGGAAAGAAAGTAGCAACCACTGAATAAAGATAAGCAGCCAATGTTCCTACAGCCACCAAGGAATTCATGTCTGGTGCTAAGCGGAATAAACTTGGGATGCCCTTTTTGAAGAAGCGTCGGCCTGGAAAAATTAATGCTACTGTGGTCAAGAAAAATTGCATTAACCAGCTATTTTGTTGGCCAATGTTATCCATCATAAACGTATGAAAGGCGGGAATCAGGTGTGATCCCATTTCTAAAATAAAAACGGGTAGAGTCAATAAGACTGACAAAATTAAATCTTTTTTAAGTTTTTCTAATTCAATATTCTTTTTATCTTGAAAGCTTTCCGTAGTTTGATGAACTGACTTTGCTTCAAACCCTGCTTTGGTGACAGCCTGAATTAACGAGTCACGAGTGACAGATGAGCTTGCCTGAATAGTCGCTTTTTCAGTAGCCAGATTTACATGTGCTGATTCCACACCCTCAACAGATTTTAAGGCTTTTTCTACTCGACCTACACAAGAAGCACATGACATACCCTCAATCGTAAGCTCTATTGGTTGCAGCGCTTCCACTTCGTAGCCTGCTTTTTCTACGGCTTTAATTAAAGTAGCGCGATCAAGTGGTTGATGCGCATAAATGACTGCTTTTTCGGTAGCCAGATTTACATGAGCCGATTCAACACCCTCAACAGATTTTAAAGCTTTTTCCACACGGCCTACACAAGAAGCACATGTCATCCCCTCAATCTCTAATGTTTCACTGTAGTGTGGCGTATCAGTCATTTCGGTACTCATATACGATCTCTATCATTTAGATATGCTGAGTTCTATATGCGAAGATCAGCTCGAACCAAGATTAGGGGGAATTCAGGGATTACTTTTATTTCAAGCAAGTACAGGTTTTATCTGTACGATGAGGAAAATAAGAGAGAGTAAAAGTGGTAAGGAATTCCCACTGTTACTCTAACAGAGATTAAGCAGGATCAGCTGTAAATCCACGCTCACTGAGAGTGGCAATGACTTGATCCTGACTCACCGTTGTGTTGATTTCAACAATACGGTTTTGTAAATCAATATCGAGTGAGGCATTCGAGTCGAGCTCTTTAATTGCGGTAGTAATGCCGCGTGCACAACCACCACAAGTCATATTAGCGATGTGAAATTTCATATGTTGCTCCTTTTTAACAAAACATTTGTTTAAAACATTAGAACAGTAACTCTAAACTTTCACCATACAACCAGCCTTTTTCTGAATCAGTTACTCGCTGTAACTTGGTCTGTTTACAACCTTACAGTTTTCTTCAGAGTATTCCAAAGAAGAGTGTTCTAATGACTACAGTAAAAGTACTTAACCAACATTAATGTGACTTTAAAATGACATTTTTGTCATCTACGATCACTCTGAAATTTATAAGATTAGTTATTTCAATCAATGGTAGTGAACTGAATAGATGAGACCGTTATGGGTTGAAGATAAGCTAAAAACCGGTGACTACCTTTATGTATAATGCCTCATGATGCGATTTTACTGTTCTGATTGTCGTAAGTTGACAGTCCAGTAGAAACTTTATTGCTCAGCTACAAAAGATAAATGCAGTAATGTTAAATTTCCTCAATTCCCTTATTTTGAAATTCTCTTATTCAATACCCACGACAGTGGTTATATAGCCTGTTGTTAATAGAATTGATAGACCTAATAACATCTCAAATAAAATGGCATGACTAAGGTGTTTAGCGAATTTAGGATGTTGAAGACGCGGGGTGAAATACCATTTGTTGAAGGCAGCTAAAAGTAGAATACTTATAACAAAAAACATTTTAACCATGAAACCATAGCCATATGCAGTATTGATTAAGGTATTAAAATCTTTAATTAAAAGAAGAGCTACACTAGCGCCACAGGCGATTAATATCCCAACAATGAAAGCAGCAATACGTCCAAATACATGCATGCGATCTTTTAAAGGTAAACCACTTATTTCCCGGCTGGTTTTCCATAACGGATATAAAGACCCCACCCATAACGACATAACTAGAATATGGATTGATAATAAAATTTGAGCAAGTAAGGTTAAATTAGCGACATGTCCGAGCTGGGAAAAGCTAAAAATAATCGGGATAAGTAAAATACAAAATATTGAACTTTCAATTATAGAAAACTGACCTTTGTTCCTGTTAACTTTAACCACCATGAGAAGAAGTAAAAGAGCAAAACTAATAGAACGAAGAACGTATATATACCCCGTCGGAGTATTAACCAATATATTAATATACGTGGGGTCCACCATCCCTGTAATACCAGTATTGGCAAAACTACCAATCAGAATAAAAAATCCCAAGGTACTGGAAATTAGGCCTAATCCAGCGCCAATTGTAATATATTTAAGAATCGATTCTTTTAGTTCAAGATATTGTCTAAGTAAAAAATAGCAAAAGGCTCCACCAACGACAAAAGCTAAACTTAAATATAAAATAACCTTAGTTAACCAAGTGGCCCACATCCAATATTCAGAAATCATTATTTTTGTCCATTCTAGAACAACATGCCAGCACCTCACTGACATGTTGAAAGGTAATCAATTCTTATTTAGTTGATTTGATAGTGAAACTATATTCACCATTCATGTTGTGACCATCTTTCCCCATTGTTGTCCAGACAACGGTATATTTACCTTTTTTCAGTTTCGGAAGAGCGACATCAAAGGATTTCTTTAAGTCATGAGTAACTTTATATTTTAAAGGAACATCTCTTCGCTGAGCATCCAGTAACTTAATATTCATCAACATAACCTCTGCACCAAAGTTAAGGGTCAAGTTCTTTGGTTGACTAAGGATAGATGCATTTTCCGCAGGAATCGCACTCACTAAACTCACATGAGCGAACGTAGTTGTAGTAGCCACAATCATCGTTGCAGCTACTACAACATTACGTAGAGCAGTCATTTTATTTTGAAATAATTTCATTTACGTTTCCTCTTGATTCGTTAGTTCATTAGAGATGACTTTATAAAATCTATATTTAATGAGACCACATCATCTCCTCTTATATTTCAATTATTAGTGAGAGACAGAAACAGAGCGATGACTTCAAAATTACATTTTTGTCATTTTTAAAATTTAAAATCTTTAACTATTAAAATAATCTTATTGAAAAATAATGATCATTTAACAAACAAATTATGTAGGTGGTTGATTTATGAAATGTAGTAATCATTTTGTCTAAGAAAATAGTAGCTATTTAATTTTTTATATTTTAGTTTAAATATAAACATGTTATGTTTAATTTGATCTAATATAAATTTGTGGGCTAAGCACATGACTCAAACACGTCCAAGAATGACCAAATTATTTGAACAGCTTGGTTTAGCTTCTACTGAAGAAGCAATTGCAAAATTCATAGAGAGCCATCAGCTAGCTGGAGATGTTTTTTTAACACAAGCAATTTTTTGGACTGATGCTCAACGTCATTTTTTAGAAGAAAAACTACACTCTGATGGTGAATGGACGACAGTGATTGATCAATTAAATGAGTCTTTACATGAAAATTCAGTAAAATAATTTTCCGTTAGTATTAAGGATCTACATTCTTCCCTGCATTGAATACAACTCATTCATACAGTAGTACTGTTTTGGAGATGGAATCTCTATTATATAAGTAGTAGATTCCTTACTCTGAAATGGCTTTGTTGCATAAATATGTAAGCATCTGATTTAAATAAATTTAATTTTGGATCAAAAAATAATCAAAACTTCTAAAATCATATAGTTATGAAATCTTTGTGCAACAAAGCCGTACTGAAGGCTTAACAACAAATGTGGCTGCTGTCGCGCTAGGGCTGGCCACACTGAGCAACATGTTAAGCAAAGCGACAATTGCATGGATGACAGGGGGGGCACAGTTTGGCCGAGCTATCATATTTGGCTACACAATTGCCATGATAGGTGCTGGCGTAGCTCTGGCTCTCAGTTTGAGCTTTATGTAAGGTCAACTCGGGTAAATGGAAGATGTTCAAAAAATGAGTTAAAATGATTCCCCTTGCATGGATTCACTTTGAAAAACAATGGTAAAAATGATTCGACCATTGAGGGATTCAGCCTGGATGGTCGCCCCAAGCATATCAAGAATAGATTTTGTTATCGCGAGCCCTAAGCCGGTTCCTTCTTCTGTTCTTTGTCTAGATGCATCTGTTCGATAAAATCGATCAAATAACCTGGATAGTTGTTCAGGAGAGATTTCAGGTCCTTCATTTTCAATTGAAAATATTGTGTTATCTAAATTCTGTTGAAGTTTTATGCGTATTGTAGAATTCTTATTTCCATATTTAACTGCATTAGATAATAGATTGCTGAGTGCTCGACGTAACATAGCAGGATCACCTTTGACATTTCCAGATCCTGTTTGTTGAAGCGTCATATTTTTTTCGGCAGCTAGCGCATCATAGAAATCAAATAAGGCTGTAACTTCTTTAACCAGGTCAATATTCTGTAAGTTCTGTAATTTTAGGCCATGTTCTGCTTTTGCCAAGAAAAGCATATCGGATACCATTCGAGCCAAACGTTCTAATTCTTCTAAATTAGAAAATAGTACTTCTTGATAGGTACTGGTATCTCGTTTACGGGCAAGACATACTTGAGTTTGAGTCATTAAGTTATTAATCGGTGTTCTAATTTCATGCGCTAAATCAGATGAAAAATCGGAAAGCCTTTCTAAAGCTGATTCTAGTCTGTCGAGCATATCATTGAAGGCAATTGCTAATGATTTTAGTTCTGTTGGTGTGTGCTCAACTTCTAAACGTTCTGAAAGATGTTGGGCAGAAATGCCTTCTGCGACCTTAGCCATTTTTTGCACGGGTCTTAAACCTCTCCAGGTTGCAAACCAGCCTAAAAACATTAAACAAATCGTACCGGCTAAACCAATGTAAAAAAGTTGACGCTTAAAATCATTTAAATATGTAGATGTTCAGATGTATCGATCCCCACAATAATGCGTACAGATTGTATTTCAGTATTTTTGTTTATATCCGTGTTGTAGATCATGCCACGATAGGTCTTATTCTTAATTTTCCATTTAATCCAAGGGTTATTTGCTGACTTGATTAACTGTTGAGTATTAATGATTGAAGGTGTTGAACTAAATAAAATCTGACCTGCCGGTCGTTCTATTTGGACCATAAGATCATGGTGTCCAACTAAAGCATCTTTCAAATATAGATCAAGTTCTGGAGAATTTTTAGGATGCTGTTGGAGAAGATTCTGAATAAGCTGGATTTTACCTTCTAATTGGGTACGATCTTGCGTTTCAAAATGATGCATCACTAATTTATGGATGAAAAACCCCATCATAATGAGAATGCATATAGTCGATAATGAGAAAATAATACCAATACGAAAACTGATAGATTTGAATAATTTATTATTCATCTTCTACCTCTAATACATACCCCATTCCTCGAATATTCTGAATTAACTTAGGGGTAAAATTACTATCTACTTTATTTCTTAATCGTTTAATAGCGACTTCAACTACATTTGTATCACTATCAAAGTTCATATCCCAAATTTGAGATGCAATAAGTGCTCTTGGTAGAATTTCACCTCTTCTACGCATAAAAAGCTCCATAAGCGCAAATTCTTTAGCCGTCAGATCAATGCGTTGACCTGCTCGTGTTACCCGACGTTTTCTCAAATCAAGTTCTAAATCAGCAATCTTAATAATATTATTATCTTCTCTTTGTTGCCCTCGTCTAAGGAGCGTTTTTATTCGAGCTAGAAGCTCTGCAAAAGCAAAAGGCTTAACTAAATAATCATCAGCGCCTAGCTCTAATCCTTTTACTCGATCTTCGATTTGATCTCGGGCGGTAAGAAAAAGAATGGGCATTGTTTTACCGCTGCTACGAATATCATTGATAATATTCCAACCATTTAGTCCAGGTAACATCACGTCTAAAATAATTAAGTCATACTCTTCAGAAAGAGCTTGATGTTTACCCGTTAACCCATCTGTAACCCAGTCCGTAATATAGCCAGCTTCGGATAAACCTTGCTTGAGATAATCACCAGTTTTTTGTTCATCTTCAACTAATAGTATTCTCATCTCAGAATCCTAAGTTATTCATTAAAACTATAATAACGTTATAAAACATCTGATCGAGATAGATTACAAAAATGTCATTTTCAAGTCACTTAGATGTTCAGTGCTTCACTTTAGTGTAGTAGCAAGAAATTAACTTTTAGAGAAACTTATGAAAACTGTAGTGCGTCGTAGTCTAACAATTTTAATGTGTGCTGGAACTTTAATTGCTGGTACTCAATCTTGGGCAAAAGATGTATCAACCTCAAGTGCCACTAAAACGGTAAAAGCACAGGAACCTTGTACAAAACCTTGTAAAATGGAAAAAGATGACAAGACTCAGCAAGATCATAGTCAACATCAGTCTCCTAACTCATCTGACATGTCAAAAATGGATCATTCTATGATGAATATGGACCATTCTAAAATGGATCATTCAAAGATGAATATGCCTGGTAGCAATAAATAATTTTATAAATAGCGAGAAAGAAGTATTAAAGTTTATACTAAATATTTGCTTTATTACTTCAACCTTGACCTTTCTAAAGGTGAGATAGAATGTCAAAAAAGTTAAGTCATATACTCTTAATTGGAGTTGGTTTATTTTCATCAACTTGGGTAATGGCGGCAGTTAAAGAATATGATTTAACAATCGCTGAACAAACTGTAAATATCACAGGAAAACCGCTAAAGAGAATTACTGTAAATGGTAAATTCGTTGCACCACTTCTTGAATTTGAAGAAGGTGATGAGGCCGTTATCCGTGTTCACAATAAGTTAAAAAATCAGGACTCTTCAATCCATTGGCATGGCTTATTATTACCTGGAATTATGGATGGTGTACCTGGATTTAACAAATTTCATGGCATTGCCCCTAATACAACTTATGAATATAAGTTTAAAGTCCGCCAAAATGGTACTTATTGGTATCATTCACATAGTAAAGGACAAGAACAAGACGGTTTATATGGTGCTTTTGTTATTTATCCTAAAGATAAAACTCCACTAACAGCTGCTGAAAAAACCGATAAAGATTACGTTGTTTTGCTTTCTGATTTTCATAATTCGACAAGTGATCAAATTATGAAAAATATTAAAAAAGAAGCAGACTACTATCAGAACCGCCGCGAAACAGTATTCGATGTATTAAAACAAGTTAAACGTGATGGGCTAAAAGCGACTTGGCAAGACCGTTCTATGTGGAATCAGATGCGAATGCTGAAAACAGATATGTCCGATGTCACAGGTTATACATTTTTAATGAATGGCAAGACACCTCAGCAAAATTGGACGGGCAACTTCAAAGCTGGTGAAAAAGTTCGCCTTCGTTTTATTAATGCTTCCGCTATGTCATTCTTTGATGTACGCATTCCAAACCTAAAAATGACTGTAGTCAGTGCTGATGGTCAACCTGTAAAGCCCGTTCCTGTAGATGAGTTCCGTATTGGTACTGCTGAAACTTATGATGTCATTGTGGAACCAAAACAAGCACATTACCAAATTGAAGCTGAATCTATTGATCGTACCGGTTTTTCAGTGGGAACATTACATGAAGAAAGCAGCCCAGCAGTCAAACAAATTGAGATGCCTAAATCTCGCCCTCGTGCTTTATTAACTATGGAAGATATGGGGATGAGCCATGACATGTCATCTATGAAAGATATGAATCACGATATGTCTTCTATGAAAGGTATGGATCATGATATGTCTTCTATGAAAGGCATGAATCACGATATGTCTTCTATGAAAGGTATGGATCATGATATGTCTTCTATGAAAGGCATGAATCACGATATGTCTTCTATGAAAGGTATGGATCATGATATGCCGATGAATAGCGCTACTGTTAAGGCGGCTTCAGACAAGAATGATAATACCGTATTTGGATGGGCAAATGCTTCAACACCTGAAGGTAATAAAGCATTGCAATATAGTGATTTGCAATCGTTAGATCCTCAAAAAGACACTCGTGCAGCTGAACGTGAAATAGAGATCCGTCTTGGTGGAAACATGGAGCGTTATATTTGGACAATAAATGGTAAAAAATTTAATGAAGCCGACCCACTAGTGGTGAAGTATGGTGAACGTATTCGCTTAAAATTTGTCAATGACAGTATGATGGCTCACCCAATGCACTTACATGGCATGTTTATGCAGCTTGAGAATGGTCAGGATCCAAGCAATATACCAAATAAACATACTGTAATTGTTCCACCAGGGAAAACTATAACTACTCTGCTTACAGCCGATGAATTAGGTGAGTGGGCTATTCATTGCCACCTGCTTTACCATATGAGCGCAGGAATGATGAATAAACTAATTGTCGCCCAAGTAGACAAAGATAGTGTTTCAAAAAATATTGTTGCTCAGCCCCCAATAAGTGAGAAGGGAGTAAATCCACATGCAAATCACTAAGAATTTCTTCTCAAAAACAGTCTTATCAATTGCATTAGTAAGTATATCAAACTTAACTTTTGCTAATAGCAGCACTTCGGAACAAGAAAGTAATATTACAAATGGTATGAGAGTCTTATTACAGGAGTCTGGTGGCTTAAGATATAGCCCCCAAGAATTGTATCCAGAATATTATTCAATGGAAAATGCAAATGGGGGAGATAATATTATTCTGACCGCAAGAAAGAGATCAGCCCCATCTCATGATGATCATCTTAAAGAACATGGCGGACAAATTTATCAAGCAACAAAACTTGAAAATGCATGGATAGTTGATGAAGATGGTAAGGGTACACTAGGAACGAAGTTTGAAACTTTGATTGGGACAGATGAAAATCGTATATTTATCGAAGCGAATCTAGCAAAGCCAGAAAGCAGTGATATTAATTATGATATATCTGCACTCTATAGTCGTAATGTAGCCCCATTTTGGGATGTGCAAACAGGTGTTCGATATAGTGAAGATAAAAACAGCCCAAACAACAATCGGATTGATGGTGTTATCGGTATATTAGGATTAGCCCCTTATTTCTTTGAGACACAAGCATATCTTTATGGAGGAGAGAATAACTTTTGGGGAACAAGTTTTGAATTCGAACGTGATTTAATTTTAACTCAAAAACTTATTACTCAACCTTACATCGAAGCAGATGTAGTATTTAGTGATGATTCTGACTATGCTGCAAAATCAGGTTTATCAGAACTAAAAACGGGGATCAAAACCCGATATGAAATTACTAAGCGAATTAAACCTTTTATTGACGTTGCTTACCAATATGAAAAAGGACAGAAAGCCACTTCTATGCAAGAGGCTACGGATTCTGAAAAAGGCTGGAAATATGGTGCAGGCATCGAATTAGTTTTTTAAAATAATTTAATGAAAGGAATAGTAGTTTAGCGTACTATTCCTTTCATCTTATAATGGCTTTGTTGCACAAACCTAGCATCAAAAGCTTATTCAGCAATATAATTTCAAAATGAATAAGCCTGCCTCTAAAATCTACCGTACAACCAATTGGTCATCCTATAACCGAGCCTTAATTAACCGAGGTAATATTTCCATTTGGCTTGATCCAAAGACTCAGTGGTATGCACAATCACAAGGCAAGCAAGGTCGAAATCAAACCTACTCCGATACAGCGATTCAATGCTGCTTAATGATCAAATTACTATTCCGACTCTCTTTACGTATGGTCACAGGTTTTGTTCAAAGTCTGATTAAACTCTCTGGATTAGATTGGACAGCTCCGGATTATTCCACCCTTTGTCGTATGATGTGTGCTGAAAAAACAGGAGGTTTTAACTTGGTAAACTAAACACACTCATCAGGAGTTTACCATGAGCAAGAAACACAAGACTTACACCACAGAATTTAAAGCTGAAGCCATCAAATTAATTGAAGCCAATCAAGGCAATGTCTCGGAAACAGCTAGACAACTTAGCATTTCAATGCAAACTCTTTCAAATTGGAATACCAAAGCAAAGGCTGGAACTTTAGCAGGTACAAAACAGTATTCACCTGATCTAAACGCTCTACTCGAAGAAAATAAAAAACTCAAACAACAGCTCAAAATAGCTGAAATGGAACGTGAATTTTTAAAAAAGGCAGCAGCGTACTTTGCCAAAGAAAGTCAGTAAGGTACGCCTATATGAAACAAAAAAGATATTCTTTTCCAATTACCTTAATGGCTCGATTACTTCATGTTTTAGTTTCATGTTTTTATGATTGGCTCAAGAGAGGCGTGAGCAAAAGAACGATTCAACGAAATCAACAGACGATATTGGTGAAAATAGCCCATGAGGAGACAAGGCAGAGCTATGGTTATATTCGATTAACCAAATACTTACAAGCTCAGGGTATAAAAATGAGTATGTACGCTGTAGGTCAGATAAAAGCGCTGAACCACCTGTATTGTAAGCGACACAAGCGTTTTAAAAGGACTACGAATAGTGACCATAATCGAGCGATCTATGAAAACCTGCTGGAGCAACAATTCTCAATGACTAGACCAAATCAAGCATGGTCAAGTGATATTACGTACATATGGACTGTTGAAGGATGGCTGTATTTAGCAGCGGTAAAAGACCTTTACACGAAGCAAGTGGTTGGCTATAGCTTAAATGAGCGCATGACAACACAGCTTGTTTGTAATGCGCTAAATATGGCTATTCACAATCAAAAACCAACCAAAGAACTGATTGTGCATTCAGACAGAGGAAGTCAATATTGCAGCCATGAATATCGAAATATACTTGAGCAATATGGTTTTCAAGGTTCAATGAGCAAGCGCGGAGACTGTTACGATAATGCACCGATTGAAAGCTTTTGGGGAATACTGAAAAATGAGTTAGTGCATCATTACAACTATCAAACCAGAGAAGAAGCCAAAGCAGATATTATAAAATACATTGAATTATTTTATAATCATCGAAGAATTCAAAAGGGTTTGGGTTTTAAGACACCAAATCAAATGGCCGAAGACTTTTATAAGTTGGCTGCCTAGAATCTCCCAAGGGAAAGTCTCCTGATAGTTCAGCGTATATCACATTCAGAGATTTATATTTTTTAGTATTTAAGATTTTTTGAATTTTGAATTTTGTCAATGATCTCAGTATATCTGTAATCTGTTCCTAGGCTTAAGTCTGCATCTTCTTAAACTGAGTTGCGTATATACTTCTTAAACATTGTTCTGGAAAGCTATTTTGAATAGATGTTCTCATTCACGAATTATGCATGAATGTTAAGGTAGAAATATTAATAAAATAAGAATTCTTCTTAATTTAGAAGGACATCTATTACTTAATTTATAGTTTATATAATTTAAATTAAATTGAGTGTTTTGTATGAGTATAGATTAAATCCGGATATAACATATGGCACCGAATGCTGATATGCCCAACAAAGCCGCACAATTCGACAGTTTTTCTTTGGCCAATATGGTGCCACAGGCCCCTAAAAATAATCAGCAAGTGTGGCGTGAATTGGAAGAAGCCACACGGGCACTTGTGACCAAGCAAAAGCTGGATGTTTTTGTGGTAACTGGGCCTGTATTTCAGGGCAAAAAGCTCAAGACCATTGGTCAGGGAGTGATTGTTCCGAGTGCGGTTTACAAAGCGGTCTATATGCCAAAAACAGGTGCAATCGGCGCTTATTACGCACCGAATGATAATTCACAGCAGGTAAGAATTGTCAGTGTCTGCTATTTGGAAGAGCAGTTGGGTGTGAATTTATTTCCGCAACTGACAGAAGAGCAAAAACGTAATACTTATAAACTACCATTGACAGCAACGGCGGTAAAAGCCAATAGTGCAATTCAATACTCGCATTGGGATGCGGAAAGTCAGTGTGCAGAAGAGGTTTCATCCGAGCAGCTCAAAGCCTTACAAAAAAACTTTAAATCGGGCTCTACTCAGTCGAGTAGTGGTAGCACAGTCAAAACAGGCACGGGTATTGATGCGGTGGATCAAGATGCGATTGTGAAACAATTGGTCGACGCCTTATTGCAATATATTTTGCAGCTGTTACGTTAAAGTTCTATGCAGTTGGATGTATAGACCTTCGACTGCAGTGCCCAATGCCTGAAAAACAAACAAGAGTAAAAATAAAATGTTTAAACCTTTTGTACAAGGTAACGAGTCCCATGCCATTCATGATTTGACCCTTGAAAATGACACGGACTGCGTTAGTATTTATGGCAATTTACAACTCACCAAAGACCAAGCTGGCCTAGCTGCGGCCAAAGCATTGCAGGCGTATCTGAATGCTATTGTGCAACAGCTTGAAAGTGAAGCTCAGCTTCCTGAGAAAATTGAACATCCGCAGTCGGGTGAAATTGACAATCCATTTTTATAATATAAGCCTATCTATGTTCCATGTTGAACAATAAGAAAAGCCCACAGATTGTGGGCTTTGTTATTAATGGATAGAGAAAAAATTAATCCTCTTTTTCTAAAATTTTATAAATAATAGCGCCGATAATGGCACCGACAATCGGGGCAACCCAGAACAACCAGAGTTGGCTTAATGCGGCTGTTTCAGCAAATATTGCAACACCTGTACTTCGTGCAGGGTTAACCGAGGTGTTGGTCACAGGAATACTGATCAGGTGAATCAAGGTTAGGGCTAAACCAATGGCAATCGGCGCGAAACCAGCAGGCGCACGCTTATCTGTGGCGCCCATAATCACGATTAAGAACATTGCGGTCAGTACAATTTCAATCATTAAAGCGGAGATTAAAGAGTATTTTCCTGGTGACAGTTCGGCATAACCATTGGTCGCAAAGCCTCCTGTACCGGCGAAACCAGCTTGTCCTTGGACAATCAGGTATAACACCCAAGCGGCTAAAACTGCTCCGACCACTTGGGAGACCACATAGGGGATCAGATCTTTGGTATCAAAACGTCCACCGACCCATAAGCCGACACTGACTGCAGGGTTAAAGTGACCGCCAGAGATATGTCCAAGTGCAAAGGCACCCGTTAAAACGGTTAAACCAAAGGCAAGTGCAACGCCAAGAAAGCCGATGCGCAACTCGGGAAAAGTTGCTGCAAAAATGGCACTGCCACAGCCTCCGAAGACCAACCAAAACGTTCCGATGAATTCAGCAAGATATTTATTCATAATGCGCTTTTTGTAGTTATTGATGTTTTATTCGCATAGAACTTTATATTTAACGAGAAAATGCTCGTTTTTCAGTCAATTTAACAAAAAAAGCATGACATCCTGATGACGTAGATCAAACAGATCAGATTTTAGTGAAAATGCTGGATACGCCACTGCTGAGGTGTGACTTGGGTCCAGTGTTTAAAGGCGCGCTGAAAGGCACTTTGTTCTGAATAGCAAAGCAGCAGGGCAATCTCCTGTAAACTCAGGTGTGGGTCTTTTAGATATTCAGTTGCCAGCATAAAGCGAACTTCCTGTACCCGTTCCTGAAAAGTGGCATTTTGCTGTTGCAGGTGGCGTTGAAGCTGCCGAACCGAGACTCCCAGTTTCTTCGCAATAAAGTCGATCTGGTATTGGTTCTTTTGCAGGCCTGTCGAAATGGCATGTTGCAAGCGTTGATCAAGTTGGGTCGAGTTGGGTAATTTGTCCAGAAGCGCCTGTGCCTGCTGTAAAAGTAGTTGCTGTAAGGTGTGGTCTCCATTCCTCAGTGGCTTGAATGCCTCAGCCACAGGCAAAATTAGTTGGGTTCTGGGTTGGTCAAAGCGCACACGGCACTGAAAATATTGTTCATAAACAGAAATATTCTTTGGTGCAGAATTTAAAAAATGGACTTCATGCAGATTGATGCCTTCACCCGACATAAACAGTTTAAGGAACTGTATCATCAAGGCAATCGCAATCTCATCGGTCAGTTGGGTGGGATTGGGTTCGGGTGCTTCCCAGCGAATCGAGACATATGGATGGTCGAATTCCACCAGTAGCGGGCTGCCATCATAAATAAGACGGTGAAAGTCCTGGTAGCGTGCCATGGCCTCACCCAGATTTTCACAGGACAGGGCTAGGTAGGCGATAATTCCCAAATGCTTGGGTTGGACATATGCGGCAATTTCCAGTCCCAAACCTGTCCGTGGATGGAGACGGTTTAAGTCTTCAAGCAGGTCGCGCCAGATCACGTAATCAAAGCGTTCTAGGTTCTGAACCTGTTGTAATTGTCCAGGTATTTCTAGACCTTTCGCCTCACAGTAGGCTTTTAGCAGGTGTCCTAAACCACCATAAACCGAGCCTGTATAATTCTTGAGTTGAGACATCCTGTCTACTCCTTATTCTGTCGTGTTTTGTCAATATAAATATATCGTATCGTCAATACTTCGCCTACAAAAATTTATATCTTTAAAAAAATAAGGAAACATTTGGAGAAAACCATGTTGAAGGGTTTTGTTGCAGGTTTGGTGATTGCAAACGGTTATGAATGGTTTGCCCATAAATATCTACTGCATGGGGTTCACCGTAAAGGCAAGCCACGTTTCAGCCCAACGCCAAAACAGATGGAATCGCACTGGGCACACCACCGTGAAGTGCGCAAGCAGGGCTTTTCTGATGATTGTTATGTCGAGGGTCTGGACAACTGGCGTACGCGCAATGAGTTAATGTCACTTGCTGTAGCCGCAGGTGTGCTAAGTGTTGTGTTCTATCCTTTTTCAAAAGGCATGGCGCTTGCAGCGATTTATAGTGCGGGGAATTATTATTATGTTCATCGCCGTGCCCATCTTGAGCCTGATTGGGCGAAGCGTACAATCCCGTGGCACTATGATCACCACATGAACTCGAACCAAGATGCAAATTGGTGTGTTACTCGTCCTTGGTTTGATTATGTGATGGGGACGCGTGTGGTGTCTTCAGCAGATTTGAAAGAGGACAATCCGCTAGGTATCAAGTTACCAGCCCCTATTTCTAAAGCGCTTAGTCATGCAATTGAATCCGTATTTCCAGCAAAATGGGTCGAGCAAAAGCCAAAACTGGTTAAGCCTCCTGTCGTAGAACAAGAGCAAAGTGAATCAGTCGCTTAACTTATAGGTTAAGGGTAAATAAGCCAGACAAAGTTTTATTTTGACAATTCACGACAATAAAGATGAGCTTGTCGTGAATTGTCAATAAAATTGGATTTTAATGTCAATATTTATGCTGAGTTTCTCGCTACCTTAGCTCAAGCCTTTTTATTGCTTAATATTTATCCAGATTTGCTGTATTTTGTTTACCCTCTAGCGTTGTATAAACGCAGTTTCCATACCTTGTTCCGCAAGGTATTTTTTTGCCTGTTAGTTTTGTAAGCTCAAACCTGTCAAAAGATAGAGTGTATTACTATCTTTAAAATTGGGTGAGTACTGGAAGCATATTTTTTGATTAGGTTGAATTTGAGCCATGATTGGCAAATGTTTAGCAACAGCGCGATTACGTGCAAAAACAAAAATCTGTCCTTGTTCTGTTTTAAACTCATATAGTATTTGAGTCCAATTACCATTCTTTGAATAATGCTCAATGCTTTGGTATTGATTGAAAATCTTACCAAGAAAACAATAAGCTGAATGGGTATTTCGTCTAGCAGAAAGATAGAAATCAAGAGTATGGCCACGTTGGTCATCTGCACGGTATAGATATGCCCATTTGCCATTCACTTTTACGTAAGTTTCATCCAGATGCCATAAATGTCGATCTGTAGGATTACGCCAATACCAACGTAAACGTTTTTCCATTTCTGGAGCATAACGCTGAACCCAGCGATAAATTGTGGTGTGATCAACATTCACTCCACGTTCAGCGAGCATTTCCTGAAGTTCACGATAGCTGATGCCATATTTACAATACCAACGAACAGCCCAAAGAATGATTTCACCTTGAAAGTGCCGACCGTGGAAGGGATTCATCTACTGTATCTCGAAATAAATAAGATATTTAGCTTATCATGTCAGCCTATTTGCAACAGTGCCGAAAAATTCCAGTATGCCGCATAGCCGCAAAGGGCCGGAATTGACGTAAGCAAATGCGTACAAGATCGGATAAAAACCGTCCCCTTTTTATCCGCAGAAATTGGGGATATTTTCTTACCGGAGAAGGCTGACAACATTGAAGAAAGTTTTAATTTGATTAAGAAACAATCAATTTTATTGGCGGAATATATCAAAACAATTTAAAAAAAAGCCGACTTGTTTCCAAGTCAGCTTTTCGACATCGTCGAGCATTATCACTATAACACAAGCATCTGATTTTTATATATTTAAAATATACGTTTCGTATAAGCTCTATTATGTTAAATGGGAGGGAGGGAGCAAAATAAGTTAACATTTTGCTTCCGGTCACATTAAGCTAGAGTTTTATTTAAATAAAGCTATTTAGTAATCATTAAATTAATTAAAATCTAAATCTAACACCAGCTCCATATAACCAACCTTTCTCAGAGTTTGATTCTATTTGCCACGACGTTTCATCATTACCTTTTGAATACTCATAGGCAATGTCGATATACGGCATGATCTTTTTACTGATTTCATAGCGAGTTTCAAGCCCTGCGGTTGCTCTGCTTAAACCAGTTTTTTTCGCATATTTAGAGTCATCACTAAAGATCGCATCCAACTCTAAATAAGTTTGAATAATCAACTTTTGCGTAATCAGAAAATCACGTTCCGTTTCTAGGCTAAAGCCCGCATAACTGTCTTCTCCTGCATAGAGATAAGCATCAGTTTCAAAGAAATATGGTGCCATACCATGTAAGCCAATCACTGCATCAACATTTTCTTCGGTGTCTTTGCGATGATCATCGAGTTCAACTTTTTCACTGCGATAACGTGCACCAATCTGTGCATCCCAAAAGTCTGAAATCATACGGCTATATAAAAGTTTGGCATCATAATGTGCATCATGCGATTCTTCTTTATCGGCATGAACTTTAATAAAAACCTTATTTTCATCTGTGCCAATACGGGTTTCAAACTCTGACTTTAAACGGCACTGTTGCAAATAGAGATTTGAGTCGATGATGTTCCCTTTAAAAAGTACTTAGAGACCGAAAACCCTGTTGATTAGACACACTTCACCCTGAGGCTGACCATAATAAAATGACGATGCTTGTCCTTTACGTAGTGCACGCATGACTTCAATACCTTTAATTGTGGCATAAGCCGTCTTCATAGATTTGAATCCTAATGTGGCCCTGATGATCCGCTTTAGCTTGCCATGATCACATTCAATCACGTTATTTTTATACTTAATCTGCCTGTGCTCAAGGTCTGGTGGACATTTACCTTCCCGTTTTAACCGTGATAAAGCACGTCCATATGTGGGTGCTTTATCCGTGTTGATCACTTGTGGAATTTGCCACTTCTTCACATTATTTAAAATTTTTCCAAGAAAACAATATGCTGATTTGGTATTACGTCTAGAAGAAAGATAAAAATCAATGGTATCGCCACGTTGATCGACTGCACGATACAGATAAGACCATCGTCCATTCACTTTTACATAGGTTTCATCAATATGCCACGAGCTCAGATCTGTAGGATTACGCCAATACCAGCGTAAACGTTTTTCTATTTCAGGAGCATAACGTTGAACCCAACGGTAAATAGTCGTGTGATCAACATTCACACCCCGTTCGGCCAGCATTTCCTGCAGTTCACGATAGCTAATGCCATATTTACAATACCAGCGCACAGCCCAAAGAATGATTTCGCCCTGAAAATGCCGACCATGGAAAGGATTCATATGCTGCACCTTTAGCTAAAACAGTCTTCAGCTTACCATTCGTGGTTATTTGCAACAGTGCCGTTTTACATACCTCCGCTTCGGAAATTGGACAAATTTATATTCCATTACTGAACTGGCTCCTGTTTATCTCTATCACCATCTTGATCTTAATATTTGAAAGTAGCAGCAAGTTGGCAGGTGCTTATGGTCTGGCCGTCACTGTGACCATGTTCTGTGACACACTGTTAGTAGCTTTTCTGGCTTATAGTTACTGGAAATGGAAAACATGGAAAGTCTTACTGTTCATTATTCCATTCGCCTTTATTGATCTGGTTTTGCTGAGTTCAAACCTATTAAAAGTCCTGATTGGAGGCTGGGTACCAGTCGTTATTGCGGTTATTGTTTTTACCCTCATGATGACCTGGAAAAAAGGCAGAGAGATTCTTCAGGACAAACTGCAGAAGGACACGCTTCCACTGAATGTGTTTCTTGAGCACCTTGAACAGACAGGTCAGAAAGTGAGTGGAAATGCCGTATTTTTAACTGGAACGCCTCAAGTCGTACCCCATGCGCTTTTACATAATCTAAAGCATAATAAAGTTCTGCATGAACGTAATTTTTTGGTGACAATCAAGACTTCTGAAATCCCGTATGTTGATGAAGCTAAGCGAATCGTTACTGAAGTACTAGAGAATGGTTTTTTCAGAATAACGATCCATTATGGATTTAAAGAAGAGCCTAATGTGCCTCATTCATTGAAACAAGCTTTTTCAGTACTGGATCTTGAGTATGACTTAATGAATATCAGCTTCTTTGTTTCTAGAGAAAGATTAATTCCAAGTCTGTCCAGCAAGATGTCTACATGGCGTGAAAAGTTATTTGTCGCAATGCAAAAAAATACCAGCCCTGTCAGTGATTTTTATAAAATCCCTTCTAACCGGGTGGTAGAGCTAGGTAGTCAGATTGAAATTTAAGAATTTCTAAAATGAATAGGCACCTTTAAATAAGGGTGCCTATCTGATCAGAATAAATCTTTTACTTTAATTTTCCAATAGTTGACCAATCTCTAAAGCTGAATAACCACGTTCTTTAAAGATCAAAATAATTGCTTTTTTATAATCTTCAGAAGTAGAGGTCTTATATTTTGTTATAAGTTGAATTTCAGAATTAAGCTGAAGGTCATTTTTTATCGTCAACACTTCCGTAGAGACTTTATTAAAAATCTTGAAATTAAACATACAGGCGCTCTTTATCAATATTATAGCGGCCCGACTACAACAAATACCTGCCTTAGCTCAGCTAGACACCCTTGGCTGCAAGGATTACAAATTAGACAAGATTCTGCAAGTTTTGCTCCATTGAAAGTATGAATATTCAACTAAAGAAGGTTCCATTTAACATAATGGGCGTTATGCGAAATGCCTTTTTAAATAGTTCTATTTATCAAACACTTAATTCAATAAAACCAAAACCAAAAAGATCAAAAAACACACGCTTTAACAACTCGTGTGTTTTTTGATCAACTTTGTCATATTTTGCCACTAATTTTGACCAAAAATTACGCTTTTCAGCTTGAGTGATACAATTTTGTGATACATTATTGTATATACAAATTTGAATGTTTTTTATGGAACAGTATTTCGAATGGGATGAGGCAAAGAATCGAAAAAATCAAAAAAAACACGATGTCTCTTTCGAAACGGCAAGCCTTGTTTTTGAAGATCCATTGAGGATCTCAATCCAAGACAGACATACCGATGGCGAAGAACGTTGGCAAACCATTGGAAAAGTAAAAGGCGTACTAATGCTCTTAGTAGCTCATACCATCTTTGATGAAGATGACTGTGAAATCATACGAATCATTAGTGCAAGACAGGTAACCAAAACGGAGCGAGATAAATATGAGCATGGTTAGATACTCACGCAAAGAGCTGAATGAAAAATTCAGCGACAAGCAAGATGCTGAAATTGAACGCTTGCTTGCTAAAGGTACAGTTCCTGATGATCAGCTAGATCTATCAGATATTCCTGAAATTACTGATTGGAGTAATGCTGTACGCCATAATCAATTTTATCGCCCAGTGAAGCAACAAACTTCAATTCGGTTAGATGCTGATGTACTTGCTTGGTTCAAAGCACAAGGTAAAGGTTATCAAACACGAATGAATGAAATTTTGCGGGATGCCATGCTAAAAGAATTAAAAAATCATCAATAAAAAAGGGAGCCTAAGCTTCCTTTTTTGACTTCGCATAACGTGTATTATGTTAGTTTGAGGTAAATTAAATTATTCAGCTCTAATTACTAATTCTATTTTTCTTTATTACGATTGTATCTACTAGTAGGACATAGAATACTATTTTCTTTAGTATGAACAACATTAATTAGCTTAGCTAGTTCGTCTGCTTTTTTTTCAAAAGTTTCTTTCCTTTCGAATTTTTGTCTTAATGTTAATGGAAATAGTCCCATTTTTATTAACCGTATTTCATTCTCTAAAGCCCCCCAACTTGAGGAAACACTCCACGGATCATTAATATCAATAAATATTTTTTTTCCTTCAATATCATCAATTGCATACAGTTCATGACCATATTTTTCTGAATACTCTTCCTGTAGACGATCAAAGTACTGTTTATCACTATTCATTTCTTATTCCCCAATGCTAAGAATTTCATAAGTAACTAAAGATTACACCAGTAGTTTGAGTTATATAAAGAGAATCATTTTAGGATCTTGTTAATTATTTAAAACTTCATACTCGTTATTCTGTATAATATTATTAAAAATTAGAAACTTAGAGGTTAACTTGATTTCAAAGAAGCAAAATGATCTAGCCAATTTAGAATTACAAGCAGCTGTAAATACTTTATACAGTGACAGTAAATTTCTAATGACAATAAATTTTATCATTAGTGTATGTATGCCATTTACTCTTGGATTAATTGGTATTGTTAAGGATTATTCTATATTCATTTACTTAGCTATTTTTTGTAGCCTCAGTAGTATAGCTTTATCATGTTGGATAAAAAATATAAGAAGCTCAGCAGTACAGATGCAAGAACTATATGATCGCTCTATCTTTAACTTAAAGTGGAACAAACTTTATTTAGGAGAAAAACCCAACAACCGTCAAGTAACGTTATTATCTGAAAAATATAAGAAAAAGTATGGAGATTTTTCAGAATTTTTAAATTGGTATACATCCCCCGCAGCTACTTATCAATACCCTATGGCAATTATCCTATGCCAAAGCCAAAATTTATCTTGGGACATTCCCAACAGAGAAAGATATTACAAGACCGTATTAGCTTTTATTGTTTTACTGATTTTCGTATTTTTTGCGGTAAGTATCTATTATTTTGAAAATATTTCATTATTTATCAAAACACTAAGTGCCTCTATACCTATAGTAATATTTCTATTCTTTCTAGTCCTAGAACATAAAGAAACTGTTAAAGAAGGAAATCGTTTGAATAGTGAAATAGAAGATGCCTTAAACCAACTATCAAATAATAGTGCTACTGATCAAGATGTTATATCTCTTGCTGAAGAGGTACAAAATGCGGTTTATTCATATCGTAAATCTGCTAGACCTATTCCAAATAAATTACATAAATACTTTAAAAATCAAAATGAAACCTTATCTATAAGGAATATTCAAAGATACATAGACAACTATCTTTAATTAACTTTATTGAGATTTATATGGCAACAACAGTTATAAGTGCTTTTAATGACTTCCAGAAAAATATTGTAAATTTAGATTCAGCTACATCATCAACGGCTCGAAATAGTCGAAATTGGTTATTATATCAAATTTCAAACTTTCCAGAAAATAATGATAACTTTCCTAACTTATATCCAGAAATCGATATCGGCTTTGGTTCTTTTGCTCGAAAGACTAAAACTAGACCATTAGATGATATTGATCTAATGGTTGGTATCAAAGCCGATGGATGTACATATTATGAAAGATCTTGGGACGATATTGAGTTGAAATTTCCAGAAAACTACTCTGGAAAGTTAAAAAAATATGCGAAAACTCTTGATAGTTCAGGCTTAAGTTCAACACGTATTACCAATGCATTTAAATCAGAATTAAGTAAGGTCAGTCAATATTCATCAGCTGAAATCAAAAGGGATGGAGAAGCAGCAACTCTGAAGTTGAAAAGCTATACATGGAATTTCGATATTGTTCCTTGCTTTTTGACATCACCAGATAGCGATGGAAACTCTTATTATTTAATCCCAAATAGATCTGGAAGTTGGAAAAAAACGAATCCTAAGACTGATAGAGATAGATTATCAGCCGTCAATCAAAATCAATCTGGTAATGTTTTAAATGTAATTCGCATATTGAAGTACTGGAAACAAGAAAAAAGAGTGAACATCGGATCTTATTTATTAGAAGCTATGATCCTGTACTACTATGAAAGTAAACCGAATAATACATGTTCAGAGTATGTTGATTTGGAATTAGAGAACGTTTTTAACTACTTAGCGAATAGTATTATCAATACTGTGGCTGATCCTAAAAATATTCAAAGTAACATCAATGATATAGACTATTATAGTAGATACTCATTGAGCGAGAAATTTAAAACATTCGCCCAACTTTCAAGAGATGCTAGACAACTTGAAAATGAAGGAAAAGATAAAGAATCAATAAATACTTGGAAAAAAGTTTTTGGGTATAACTTCCCTGACTACGGTTAGGATTAATAACATGTGAACTAAAAAATCCTGACAGTGCGTTAGGATTTTTTTTATTTGTATTTAACATAAAAACTCTTATACGAAGTCCATCTGTTAGAAACCATTTAAAGTGTCTGTATTCTCACCAATAAAAATGTCTGGTCTATGATGCGCATCAACATCATGGACTGGATATAAACTTGAGATGCTGATCACTATGTCTGACAAGGAAATACAACGTCTTGCAGTGCTGAAAGATGTTCGAGATCAACGTATTATACAAGTCCGTGCTGCTGAAATTCTGAATCTTTCAACCCGTCAAATTACCCGCTTATTGCAGAAGCTAAAGCAAGACGGTGTTTCAGGCCTGACACATGCCAGTCGTGGTCAACCTGGCCATCGTCGCCATGATGACTTGTTAAAATCAAAATGTCTTTCCATTATTTCTGAACATCTGCTGGGCTTTGGCCCAACCTTAGCGCATGAAAAACTCAGCAGCATGTTTGACCTGAATATCCCTGTAGAAACGCTTCGTCGTTGGATGACTGCCAATGACCTCTGGATTCCGCGATCCAAGCGCCTGAACCCAACGATAAATAGTCGTGTGATCAACATTCACACCACGTTCGGCCAGCATTTCCTGCAGTTCACGATAGCTAATGCCATATTTACAATACTAGCGCACAGCCCAAAGAATGATTTCGCCCTGAAGAAGGGATTCATATGCTGTACCTTTAGCTAAAAGAGGATTCAGCTTACCATTAGTGGTTATTTGCAACAGTGCCACCTAAAGTCCACTTCATAATTAATATAATTATTAATTTTAAATATTTTCATACACTTAATTAAATTCATAATTTAATTTTAAGTGATTCATGAACTTAGTGAACCTGATGTTTTTAGAGCTAAAAGCGAGCATTCCTAAGTCACTACTATGTCAAAGTTATTTATATTGGCGCAATTTTTGCTGATTATTTTGTGAAGAATATTTTCAGGGGTCCAAAAGAGATAAAAGCCCATTATTTTGTATAAAGGTAACTCTAAGCTGAGCATAGATAAGATCACTATTCAATGAGGAAAAAATCCTCATTGATATTTATTTATGTCTATGAAAAATATAAATAAAAATAAATATTACTAATAGTAAAAAAATATTCATAAAGCGCTAGACAGCTTAAAAAAAATCCAATATAAATTCCTAAAGAGAAATTTATTTTCCTGAAGGGAAATAAATCATTCCATTGAACTTATGCACCAAATTGGAAATTCTGAGGGAAATCAGGCCATGTTATCCAATCCAAATAAACAATACATTTTAAAAATTACTTGTCCTGCAGCATCTGGCATTGTGGCAGCCGTGACTGGTTATCTAGCGCAGAATCAATGCTATATCAGTGAAATGTCACAATATGATGACGAAACCACAGGACAGTTTTTTACTCGTATTGTGTTTCGCTTTAATGAAGGCAAGGGCGATATCGAGGCTTTAACAAATGGTTTTGAAACTGTCAAAGCTCAATTTGCCATGCAGGCGGACTTTTATGACTGTGATAGCCCAATGAAAGTCTTAATCATGGTCAGTAAATTTGATCACTGCTTTCTCAATCTTTTATATCGCCATCACAAAGGTGAACTGGATTTTCAAATCACCGCGATTGTTTCCAACCATTTAGATTTACGTCCAATTGCTGAACGTGAAGGCATCCGTTTTATTTATTTACCTGTTACTAAAGAAACCAAAGCACAACAAGAGGCTGAATTACTCAAAATTGTAGATGAGACTAAAACGGAATTAGTCATTCTTGCGCGCTATATGCAAATTCTTTCAGATGACTTATGCAAAGCTTTATCAGGGCGTGCCATTAATATCCATCATTCTTTCTTGCCTGGATTTAAAGGTGCTAAACCTTATCATCAAGCCTTTGAGCGTGGTGTAAAACTCATTGGTGCAACGGCTCACTTTGTTACAGGTGATCTGGATGAAGGTCCAATTATTGAACAGGAAATACAGCGTGTTGATCATGCTTATTTGCC
Organism: Acinetobacter septicus; assembly: GCF_019355975.1. NCBI lineage: Bacteria > Pseudomonadati > Pseudomonadota > Gammaproteobacteria > Moraxellales > Moraxellaceae > Acinetobacter > Acinetobacter septicus. Next base: position 330,861 of record NZ_CP079899.1, read on the forward strand.
AGATGATTTGGTTTCGGTGGGCCGTGATACTGAGACTATAGCTTTGTCTAAAGCTGTCAAATATTTCGTTGAGCACCGTGTATTCCTGAATGACGATCGTACGGTGGTGTTTAAATGAATATAGCACTCCAAACTCACCAGACGATGCAAATCATAGATGGTAAATCGACAGCACAAACTGTTTTGGATGAAGTTAAAGCAGAAGTGCTGGATCTGAAGCAGCAGGGCATCGAACCTTGTTTAGCCGTGGTATTGGTCGGTAATGATCCTGCCAGCCATGTCTATGTGCGTAACAAAGTAGAAAAAGCAGGTTACGTAGGCATACGTTCTCTTGAATTCCGGTTAAGCGCAGATACTTCTCAAAACACACTGCTTGCTCAGATAGATGCGTTGAATGCTGATACTACTGTGCATGGAATTTTGGTCCAGCTGCCTTTACCGAAACATATAGATGAAAATAGTGTGTTAGAACGCATAAATCCTAAAAAGGATGTTGATGGTTTTCATAGTGAAAATGTGGGTGGGTTAAGCCAGGGACGTGACGTCTTGACCCCTTGTACCCCAACAGGCTGTATCCGTTTACTCAAAGATACGCTTGGACCTGATCTGAGTGGTCTCAATGCAGTTGTAGTCGGACGCTCTAATATTGTCGGTAAACCGATGGCGGCTTTACTGCTTAAAGAAAATTGTACGGTCACTATCGTTCATTCCAAGACGAGAAACATTCAAGCGATTTGCAAACAGGCTGACATTGTGGTGGCTGCAGTAGGATGCCCACAAATGCTGGATGGAGCTTACCTTAATGAAAATTCGATCGTGATTGATGTCGGAATTAACCGGATTCAGGTGGATGGCAAGAATAAGCTAGTAGGAGATGTGGACTTTGATGCGGTTGTAGGCAAAGTCAAAGCAATTACTCCTGTCCCTGGCGGTGTAGGACCCATGACCATCGCTTATTTAATGAAAAATACAATTGCTGCAGCTCATCAGCAAATACAGTCATCAAGATAAAGAATTACAACTGACATGTTAAATGTCGTGGAGGATGCATCATGCCATTGGGTTTACTCAAATACGGATTAAGCAGTGAATATCCTGTAGAGGTTGATTTACCTCCACCTAAAGACCTGAAGTCACACTATGATGTGGTGATTATTGGTGGTGGTGGGCATGGTCTCGCTACAGCTTATTATTTAGCGAAATATGAAGGCATTACCAATATTGCCGTATTGGAAAAATCATATTTAGGTGGTGGTAATACAGCCCGAAATACAGCCGTCATTCGTTCTAACTATCTGACTTCTGAAGGTGTGAAGTTCTATTCAGAATCAGTCAATATGTTTAAAAATTTGTCCAATGAGTTTGATTTCAACATCATGTATTCAGAGCGTGGACAGCTCACGCTAGCACATACTGATTCAACAGTACGTGCTTTTCGTCAACGAGCTGAGGTAAATAAACATTTTGGTGGTCGTACTGAAATGATTGACCGTCAGCAAATTAAAGAATTAGTTCCTTGTCTGAATCTTGATCCTGCACATTTGCCCGTTTTAGCAGGTTTATGGCATATCGATGGGGCGACTGCACGGCATGATGCGGTGGCATGGGGATATGCGAAAGGCGCATCTAAGCGTGGTGTTGAAATTCATCAGCTCACTGAAGTTCAGGACTTCGTCACTGAGGGAAATCGGGTTACTGCTGTAAAGACCAACCGTGGAACGGTGCAGTGTGGATGTGTAGTTCAGGCAATCGCCGGTGCTTCAAGTCTACTGATGAACAAGCTGCGTATTCGTTCACCAATTCATACCTTTCCATTGCAAGCGATGGTGTCTCAGCCTTTTAAACCTTTTATCAATCCACTGGTGAGCTCATCGGCATTGCATTGCTATGTACAACAAACCAGTCGCGGAGAAATCGTATTTGGCGGTGGTTCAGATCCATATCCACTGTATAACACCCGTTCCACATTAGATTTAAAAGAAAGTCTACTTGCTCATGCGATTGAGATGTTCCCATTTATGGCCAACGTCAAACTTATGCGTCAATGGGCCGGGATTACCGATATGACACCGGACTATAGTCCAATCATGGGTAAATCACCATATGACAATTATTACCTTGATGCAGGCTGGGGGACTTGGGGATTCAAGTCTACACCGATCTGCGGCAAGACCATGGCGGAACTGGTAGCAACAGGAAAAACTCCTGACTTGATTAAACCATTTGAGCTTTCACGTTTCAGCCGTTTCCAGCAAGTCAATGAAATGGGTGCAACTGCAGCAAGCCACTAAGGAGTAATAACATGAAAATTATGATTTGTCCTTTAAACGGCCCACGCAATATCAGTGAGTTTAGCTATGGCGGTGAAGTGCGTGAAATGCCGGATCAAAATACCTGCACCGATGAACAATGGGCGGATTATGTCTTTAATAAAGACAATCAGATTGCCATTGTTCGTGAATGGTGGATGCATACGCCAAGTAGTTACTGGTTCATTGCAGAACGTCATACAGCCAGCGATGAAATTATTCGGACCTATGATGCCAAAGAACTTTTCAATCAACGCGTTGATTTTGCAATAGAACAAAAACAAAGTCAGTCTCAAGTACCACAACAGGGGGTAGTCGCATGAGCAATACAGGATTAGATCGCCTTCCAGCACCATATGGATTACTCATTCAACGTGATCAAAAAGTCGAATTTGAATTTGATGGTCAAAAGTTTAAAGGTTTTGCCGGTGACACGATTGCCAGCGCGTTAATTGCCAGTGGCCGTTGGGTGATGTCACGTTCATTTAAATATCATCGTCCACGTGCGCCACTGACTATGGCGGGTCAAGATGCCAATACTTTAATTCAATTGCCACAAGAGCCGAATGTATTGGCGGATACAACAGAGATTGAACAAGCAGTCTGTGCCACTGGGCAAAATTATTCGGGTTCATTAATGAAAGACTCCGATGCATTTTTGGGACATTTTTCCAAATTTATGCCGGTTGGTTTTTATTACCGCTCTTTCTACAAACCAAAAGGGGTGTGGAAACTCTGGGAGCCGATGATTCGTAAAAAAGCTGGGCTGGGGGTACTTGATCTCAACTTCGAGCCTGAATATTACGATAAAGCTTATTTGTTTACTGATGTTACAGTGATTGGCGCAGGACCTGCAGGGCTTCAGGCAGCACTGACTGCAGCTGAAGCTGGTTTAAAAGTGCTACTCATTGAGCAGGATAAAATACTAGGTGGTAGCTTAAACTATGCACGCTTTGATGTAGATGCACAAAAAGCGCAAGCCATTAAAGCCGAGCTGATTCAAAAAGTTGAAAATCATCCTAAGATTACCGTACTGAAACAGGCGATTTGTAATGCTTGGTTTACCGATCATTATTTGCCAATTATTCAGGGCAAACGCATGTATAAGGTACGTGCCAAACAATGCATCGTAGCTAGTGGTAGCTTTGATCAGCCTGTGGTGTTTAGAAATAATGATTTGCCAGGGGTGATGTTGACCAGTGCTGTACAGCGTCTTGTGAAACTTTATGCAGTCAAACCTGGACAAAAAATTGCCATTTTAACGGGTAATGATGATGGGTACTTAGCCGCACTGGATCTGGTTGAAGCGGGACTTAATGTGGTCGCTTTAATTGAGATGCGTTCAGGTGCAGCAAATACTGAAATCCAAAAAGCAGTGGAACAAAATAAAATTCCTTGTTATTTCAATAGTACTGTATATGAGGCACTGCATAGTAAAGGCATGTTGCATGTTACAAGCATTGATGTACGTCAGATTACGGCTGAAGGTCAAGTATCGGAACATGCACATTATTTAAAATGTGATGTATTGGCCATGTCTTCCGGATATATGCCTGTTTATCAGTTGCTGTGTCAGGCAGGCGGTAAACTTAGTTATAACGATACGCAAGCACAGTTCAGTATTTCAGGCTTAGTCGAAGGGCTACATATTGCAGGCTCGGTCAATGGTGTTCATGCACTTGAGAATGTCCTGGCAGATGCAGCACAATCAGCAAAAAATGCTATTCATGCCATTTTAAATGATACACATCAGGTTGATAAAATTACCTTTAAAGAAGCTGCGGTTAACTATCCATGGCCGATCTTTGAACATCCTAAAGGTAAAGAATTTGTCGATTATGATGAAGACCTACAAATCAAGGACATCATTAATGCCACAAAAAGCGGTTACCGTGATGTGCAATTGGTTAAACGCTTCTCAACGGTCGGCATGGGGCCATCACAAGGTCGACATTCCGCATTACCGACGGCACGCTTGGTAGCAAAACATACCGATCGCAGTGTCAGTGAAACCGGGGTAACGACAGCACGTCCACCATTTACTGCTGAAAAGCTGGCACACATTGCTGGTCGTGGTTTTGATCCTTACCGTCAAACAGCCATGCACCGACGTCACCTCGAACTAGGTGCGAAAATGATGCCTGCAGGCAATTGGCAACGTCCGGCATTTTATGGCAACCCTGAACAGCGTTTAGAAAATATTGAACGTGAAGTACTGAATGTACGAAAAAATGTTGGCATCATCGATGTTTCAACACTAGGCGGGCTTGAAATCCGCGGTACCGACAGCGCAGAGTTTTTAAATCGTATGTATACCTTTGCCTTTGCTAAATTGCCAGTAGGTAAAACCCGTTATGCAGTCATGGCCGCAGAGGATGGTGTGATCATCGATGACGGTGTTGCTGGACGTCTCAGTGACAATCATTTTTATGTGACAGCAACCACAAGTGGTGTGGATCGAATCTATCAGCAGATGTTGAAATGGAATGTGCAATGGCGCTTAAACGTAGATATTACTAATGTCACCAGTGCATTTACCGCAGTAAATATCGCAGGGCCCAATTCACGCAAAGTGATGGAAAAAGTCTGCCACGATGTGGATTTTAGCAATGAAGCTTTCCCATATTTAGGTCTACGTCTTGGCACAATTCAAGGCATTCCTGTACGTCTGCTACGTGTTGGCTTTGTAGGCGAGCTTGGTTACGAAATCCATTATCCAGCACGTTATGGCGAGTTCCTTTGGGATCATCTCATAGGCGCAGGTCAAGAATTTCAGATTCAGCCTTTCGGTGTGGAAGCACAGCGTTTATTACGTTTGGAAAAAGGCCACATCATCATTAGTCAGGAAACAGATGGCATGACTCATCCTTTGGAATGTGATTTGGGTTGGGCAGTTGCTAAATCTAAACCCTGGTTTGTGGGTAAACGTTCCATTGATATCCTCAGTAAACAACCATTGAAACGTAAACTGGTGTCTTTTGTATTAGATAAGCAACAGACTCAACCTCTTGAAGGTCATATCGTGCTCAATGATGAAAATATCACAGGCAACATTACCTCTTGTGAATTCTCACCAACTTTAGATCAAATCATTGGTATGGCTTATGTCAGCATAGAGCAAAGTGAGGTTGGCCAACAATTTCCAATTCGCGTGGAAAAAGGGGAAATTGTATATGGGACGGTAGTGAAAGCTCCATTTTATGATCCAGAAGGCGTGCGTCAGGAGGTAGCTTAATTATGAAAAATTTATATCAAGCAGAACGTAGCCCAATTCAAAATGTTGCGGGACATTACCAATCTTTTGGCGCTGGAAAATTATTTTTAGCGGGTGGTTTGGATGACCGTGGTGCAGTTCAAAAATGTGCATTGGTCGATTTAACTAATTTACCTCGTGTTGGCTTCCGAGGGATCGATACTGCTGAATTTTTACTTGACCATGGTTTTGAGTTACCACAAACACCTAATACATTGATTACCCAGCAAGATGGCAGCTATGTTGCACGTTTATCTGCAACAGAATATCTGCTTTTGGGTGGTCTAGATGATTTTGGTAAGAAGATTATAGATCTAGAAAAAAACTGGGTCATGGATGATCGTCTCAATTATTTGTTGCCACGTCAGGACAGCCATGCTTGTTTACAGCTTACAGGCCCATCGATTGCTTTGATCATGGCGAAACTCTGTGCAGTAGATTTATCTGAAGAAGCCTTTTTAAGAGGCCAGGTGGCACAAACATCAGTCGCACGTATCAATGCAATCGTGATGAATGTCAGCGATGATGTAGCAGCAAAATTTAATATTTTATGCGACCGTACAATGTCTCTTTATCTTTGGGAAGTACTGGTCGATGCAATTCAGGAATTTAATGGTCAAGTTGTTGGCATTGAAGCTTTGATCTAAAAAGTTTCCCCCTACCTGTAAACCCTCAAATGGCTGTTCGTGTAAACGGGCAGCCATTTTCTACATATGTTACTCAACTAAGTATTTATTCGTTAATAAGTTAGAGTAAGCACCATTGTGGAACGCTGATCAAATAACATGCGTGGAACATGGCAAAAGTATAAAAAGTCCAGTTAGGTAGGTCTAGAATTTTTTTGAACTAAATAATTGAATTAAAATAATAATTTAGGCTTACAGGATGGTTTCGTATAGTGTGTATTATGTAAATTTTAGATACATTTAAGGACAAGAGAAATCATGATTGAATCTCCAAGAGGTATGACAATAATAATGGAAGCTTATGAACTATATAGACCTGTGAAGTAAAAGGTGCAAAACAAAAAGAAATCTTTAAATTATTTAATTAAAGACGCTTATGAGAAATTAATGAATAGATAAACAAAGATAAAAATGGGGAACTACTTGCATTCATCAAGAGCGCAAGGCTCTTGATGAATGTGGGATTGAATTAATTGTTATAAGCACGCTCATTGTGATCGCTAATATCCAAACCTTTTTGTTCTGCTTCAGGACTTGCACGTAAACCAATCATTTTGTCTACCACTTTCATAATGATCCAGGTCACAAGACCTGAATAAATGATAGTGACAATAATACTGGCAATTTGAGCAGTGACCTGAGGAATAATTTCAATACCTTCAACTTTTCCGCCTAGTGCTGGGACACAGAATACACCTGTGAGAATACAACCGATGATCCCACCGATACCATGTAGGGCAAAAACATCTAAGGCATCATCTACGCCTAATTTTTTCTTCAATACTGTGATCGCATAATAACACCCGATTGCACTGACAAAACCAATGAATAGGGCACTTAAGGGACCAACGAAAGCACAAGCAGGCGTAATACCAACCAGTCCAGCAATTGCACCTGAAGCTAAGCCTAATGCAGTGACATGACCACTTTTAATCTTTTCGATGACCAACCATCCCAAGATGCCAGTACAAGTCGCAAACATGGTTGTGATGAATGCCACGATCGCGGATTCATTGATTGCAAGTGCAGAGCCGACATTAAAACCAAACCAACCCAACCATAAAAAGGCCATCCCCATCAGTGTAAAGATGACATTATGCGGAGGCATAGGTGTAGTTGGCCATCCTTTACGACGACCTAAAACGAAAGCCCCGACTAGAGCAGCAATCCCGGCATTGATATGAATTGCAGTCCCGCCCGCGAAATCAAGTACACCCCAATTATGAAATAATGCACCGCTTCCGCCCCAAACAATATGGTTCACAGGTGCATAAACAATGATGAGCCATAAAATACTGAACAGCATCACAGCACTGAATTTCATGCGTTCAGCAAATCCTCCCACCACAATACAGGGAGTAATAATTGCGAAAGCTAAACCGAACGTGAGCAAGACATATTCAGGTACACCACCAATCAGGGTATTTTCATCAATACCGATGAGAAAAGCTTTATTTAAGCCACCAACAAAACTATTTAGATTGTAGACACCTTCAGCCATGTTGGTTCCATCAGCGGTCATGCTGTAAACGAAAGCTACCCACAGTACAGAGACCACACCGGCAATCCCAAGAAACTGGGTAAAGATAGATAACACATTTTTTGTTCGGACCATGCCTCCATAGAATAATGCAAGTCCAGGAATACACATGAACAGTACCAGTAAAGATGAAATGATCATCCATACGGTTGAAGCCTTATCCATTTCAGTCTCTGCGGCAAAACATAAGGAGGGGAATATGATGAGGCTATAAAAAGTAAGCTGTTTTATGGAAGTTAATTTCATGATTGCTCCTGAATCACAGAAAATTTTACGTATCAGTTCATGTTCTTTTACGAAATTGAATGACAAAATATTTATTCCTATAAGGAATATTATTTTCTTGTTATTAAAGCAATTCTCATACCATTGATCTGTTTTTGATCAAAAATATATTTAACTATATGAAAATAAAAAAGATGGCATGAAGCCATCTTTTAATTAGAGAATAAATCAAATTATTCGGCAGCTGTTTGAGAGTAATTGACCATCGACAATAAACGAATAGGGACTTGAATTAATTGGGCCGGTCCATGTGGAATTTCACCTTCTAAGGTTAGGCAGTCACCTGGATGCATGTGAAAGGTTTCATCACCATGGCGATAGATGAGTTCACCTTCAATTAAATACAACATCTCTGTACCTGGATGAGAGAAATCAGGAAATTCTTCATTTTCATCATCAATACTGACTAAATACGCCTCAAAATTTTTCTTAGGTCCGCGTGAATGAGTCAACAAATGATAAGTATGGCCTTTATCCGTACCCCGGCGCACGACTTCCATGCCTTCACCGGATTTAACCAGCATGGCATGGCTTTCCTGCTGATCATATTGACTAAATAAAGTTGATAAAGGAATACCTAATACTTCACAAAGACGACTTAAGGTTTCCAGACTCGTAGATACCTGTGCATTTTCAATTTTACTCAGCATGCCCTGGCTAATTTCAGAGATCTGGGCAACATCTGACAGTTTGAGACCTTGTTCCTGACGATAACGTTTAATCTGAATACCAATGTATTGTTCTAACTTCATACCATTCTTTGTTTGTTTCATTCTGGATCAACCTGCACTCTTTTGAGTCTAAATCATTTGTAGTCAAGTTAAATTTTGGATGGAAAATACTAACAACTCCAAAATTTATTTTCAGGAAAAATATATTCCTAATATGAATATTGATATTTTATAGAAAAAATCAAATTTTGACTATGGAAATGAAAAGTTGGCAAGAGAATTGCTATTCCTATTAGGAAATAAAATTTCTTGTGTTGAATAATGTAATTCATTTCTTAATGGACATTTTTCACGCCAAAAGTTGTCTTGTCATATTGGAGTATGTCAATCATGTTGCAACAGGCTGTAAAAGAGATATTTGATCATCAGATAATAAGCAAGCCAAAGTACCGACCAGAAGTACAAAAGGTGATTGATGAGCATGAATTAAAATATGTATTGGCTCAATTCGTAGATATCCATGGGGCTGCAAAAACCAAATCTGTACCGATCTCAGGTTTAAAAGCAATTGAAGGTGATGGTGTTGGATTTGCAGGCTTTGCAATTTCAGGTATGGGTATGCAACCGCATGGACCAGATTTCATGGTCAAGGGTGATCTATCTACTTTGACACCCGTGCCATGGCAGCCAGGCTATGGTCGTGTAGTCTGTGAAGGTTATGTCAATGGGCAGCCTCACCCTTATGACTCTCGTTATGTGTTACGTCGCCAAGTTCAACGCTTGTCTGCTAAAGGCTGGACACTGAACACTGGTCTAGAACCAGAATTTAGTTTGTTCCGTCGTACTGAAGACGGCAAACTCAAAATGGTCGATGATTCGGATAATCTCGATAAGCCGTGTTATGACTATAAAGGCTTGTCCCGTTCACGCCAGTTTCTGGAAAAGCTCACAGAAGCCTTGATCCCAGTTGGTTTTGATATCTACCAAATTGACCATGAAGATGCCAATGGTCAGTTTGAAATTAACTATACCTATTCTGATGCCATGAATTCGGCAGACATGTTTACCTTCTTCCGCATGGCAGCAGGTGAAATTGCCAATGATTTGGGTATGGTCTGTTCATTTATGCCGAAGCCGGATCCGAAGCGTGCAGGTAATGGGATGCACTTCCACTTATCGATAGGAAGTGATGAATCCAAAAATTTATTCCATGATCCAAGTGACCCAAGTGGTATGGGGCTATCCAAAATGGCCTATCACTTTATTGCAGGTCTTTTGGCACATGCACCAGCACTCTGTGCTTTCTGTGCACCGACAGTCAATTCATATAAACGTTTAGTAGTAGGGCGCTCACTTTCAGGTGCGACATGGGCACCGGCATTTATCGCTTACGGTTCAAATAACCGATCAGCCATGGTTCGTATTCCATATGGACGTATTGAGCTTCGTCTACCGGATGCAGGTTGTAATCCTTATCTGGTAACAGCCGCAATTATCGCTGCAGGTCTAGATGGCATTGAACGTGAACTGACACCACCACCGGTGTGTAATGAAAATTTGTATACCTTAAGCCTGGAAGAAATTGCTGCGCGTGGCATTGAAACTTTACCCCAGTCACTCAAAGAGGCAGTCGTAGCCCTCAAAGCCGATCCGCTTTTCCACGAAAAATTAGGCGCAGAAATTGTCGATGAATTCATTGATCAAAAGAGCATGGAGTGGGTGGAGTATTGCCGCCATGTGTCTGACTGGGAAATTCAACGTTATACCGAATTCTTTTAATTCATAACTTTTAAACATTGAAAAAATAATGTAGTGGAGAACAACTATGTGTGGAATCGTTGGTTTATATCTTAAAAATCCGGCATTGGAATCGCAACTTGGCAAATTATTTGAACCGATGCTTGAGTCAATGACAGGCCGTGGGCCAGACAGTGCAGGCTTTGCCATTTATGGTGATGAAGTACAAGAAGGCTGGGTTAAACTCACTTTACAAAGTACTGATGAAGCTTTTATTTGGGATACCTTTATTGCCGAACTTGCGACTGAATTAAATGCAGAATTAGACTGGTTTACCAATGCGACCGCAGCAGTCATTAAAGTAAAGGCGGATGAGGATACAGTCCGTACAGCGATTACTAAATTGGCACCACAACTCAAAATTATGAGTGCCGGACTAAGCATTGAAATCCTCAAAGGTATGGGGCTTCCAGCTGAAATTTCTGAACGTTTTGGCCTCTCAAAAATGAAAGGTAGCCATATCATCGGACATACCCGTATGGCAACAGAGAGTGCTGTAACGATGGAAGGCAGCCATCCATTTTCTACCGGCGCTGATTTGTGCCTAGTACATAACGGCTCATTATCGAATCACGCACGCTTACGCCAAGAATTGAAACGTGAAGGCATTCATTTTGAAACAGACAACGATACAGAAGTTGCAGCAGGGTATTTGACTTGGCGTCTTCAACAAGGTGATAGCTTGGCTCAAGCACTCGACAATGCTTTAGATGATTTAGACGGTTTCTTTACCTTTGCGATTGGAACCAAAGATGGTTTTGCCGTGATTCGTGATCCGATTGCATGCAAACCAGCTGTCCTTGCTGAAACTGATGACTACGTTGCAATGGCGTCTGAATATCAGGCCTTGGCTTCTCTACCAAATATCGATAAGGCTCGAGTTTGGGAACCAGAACCTGCCACCTTATATGTATGGGAACGTTCGAAAGACGCGGCTTAAGTAAAAGATCATCAGGAGAATTAAGATTATGAACAGTGCAGTAGCAGAACAATTAAACGCAGTAGAACTGAAAGACCAATACGACTTAAGCGTAGATAGTATTCGTGAACTTAACCAAGCATTGCATGATGCTGAAGCGGTGGCTTCGATTAGCGAATGGACAGTCAAAAATCCAGCAGGGCAGCACAATATTGCAGTCGGTATTAAAGCCCCAGTAAAAGTGACCATTGATGGTCATGCAGGTTACTACTGTGCCGGTATGAACCAAGAAGCGGATATTGTTGTGAATGGCAATGTTGGTGTGGGTTGTGCAGAAAATATGATGTCCGGCTCAGTGCATGTTAAGGGCAATGCATCTCAAGCAGCAGGTGCAACAGCGCATGGTGGCTTACTGGTGATTGAAGGCGATGCAGGGGCTCGTTGTGGTATCTCCATGAAAGGTGTCGATATTGTTGTCGGTGGCAGTATCGGTCATATGAGCTGTTTTATGGGACAAGCAGGTCGATTAGTGGTTTGTGGGGATGCTGGTGATGCACTTGGTGACTCACTGTATGAAACACGAATTTATGTTAAAGGTGCAGTGAAATCATTGGGTTCAGACTGTATCGAAAAAGAAATGCGAGAAGAACATTTGAACGAGCTTGCTGAACTTTTGGCTAAAGCAGGGTTTGATGAAGATCCAAAAGCATTTAAACGCTATGGCTCAGCACGTCAGCTATATAACTTCAAAGTCGACAACGCATCAGCGTACTAAGAATAACGTAATACGGAGAATAAAATCATGACTCAAACTATCCAAGAATTTGAACCAGTGTTACGTGAATCAGCGACATTTGACCGTTTAACGATTCAGGAAATTCAACGTGCAGCAGCGACAGGTATTTATGATATTCGCGGAGGTGGCACAAAACGTAAAGTCCCGCATTTTGATGACTTATTGTTATTAGGTGCCAGCATGTCACGTTACCCATTGGAGGGTTATCGTGAAAAATGCGGTACTGATGTGGTACTGGGCACACGTTTTGCGAAAAAACCAATTCATCTAAAAATTCCTGTGACCATTGCCGGCATGAGTTTTGGTGCTCTCTCTGCCAATGCCAAAGAATCTTTAGGCCGTGGTGCATCAATGGTGGGCACATCAACTACTACAGGTGATGGTGGTATGACACCTGAGGAACGTGGTCACTCAGAGACCTTGGTCTATCAATACCTACCATCTCGTTATGGCATGAACCCAGATGATTTGCGTAAAGCTGATGCAATTGAAATCGTATTAGGTCAAGGTGCAAAACCAGGTGGTGGTGGCATGTTACTTGGCATGAAAGTAACTGAGCGTGTTGCTGGTATGCGTACTTTACCAGTAGGTGTAGATCAACGCAGTGCTTGTCGTCATCCTGACTGGACAGGTCCAGATGATCTTGCAATCAAGATTGCGGAAATCCGTGAAATCACAGATTGGGAAAAACCAATTTATGTAAAAATTGGTGCAAGCCGTCCTTATTATGACGTGAAGCTTGCTGTGAAAGCCGGTGCAGATGTAATCGTACTGGATGGCATGCAAGGCGGGACAGCAGCAACCCAAGAGGTATTTATTGAACATGTAGGTATCCCAATTCTTCCAGCCATTCCTCAAGCGGTTCAAGCACTTCAGGAAATGGGTATGCATCGAAAAGTCCAACTGATTGTATCAGGTGGTATTCGTACCGGTGCAGATGTGGCTAAAGCGATGGCACTAGGAGCTGATGCAGTTGCCATTGGTACAGCAGCACTAATTGCTCTAGGGGATAACCATCCGCGTCTGGATAAAGAACTAAAAGAAATTGGTTCTGCAGCAGGTTACTATGATGACTGGCAAAATGGCCGTGATCCAGCTGGTATCACCACACAAGATCCTGAGTTATCTAAACGTTTAGATCCTGTAGAAGGGGGACGCCATCTTGCAAACTACCTGCGTGTGCTTGTGTTAGAAGCACAAACAATGGCGCGAGCATGTGGTAAATCACATTTGCACAACCTTGATCCAGAAGATTTGGTGGCATTGAATGTAGAAGCTGCTGCAATGGCACGTGTTCCGCTGGCAGGCACTAACTGGATTCCTGGTCAGGCACAGTACTAATGAATAAAAATAAAAGGATGGCACCCTAGCCATCCTTTATTTCATAAAATCTCATTCATTCCATATTTTCATATAGTTATTGCATTGATTAATTGAATTTACATTTTCTAATTTTTGCCCCATACAAGTCCCTAAGATAAATACCTCAAGGATTTGTATGGGCTGACATATTGGCTCTGTTCAATTTATAGATGCTTTATCGTTCTAATAAATTATGGTGAGTTCGAGAGGGGCCGCAGCTGACTCTTTCGTAGTTTGGTTCTAATACATTGGAATAATTTCCAATAATTGCATTGATTAAACTCTGATTAGCATCAATTCCATACTCTTCAAGTTTCTTTAAAAGAGCTTTAGCACCACTAGGCGTTAAAGGATTATTAATCTCTTCTCTCATTTGAATAAAACTCTTCCAATGATCAACATTCACATTAGATGGAATTTTTAGGGCACTGTTGCAAATAGGCTGACATGATAAGCTAAATATCTTATTTATTTCGAGATACAGCAGATGAATCCCTTCCACGGTCGGCACTTTCAAGGTGAAATCATTCTTTGGGCTGTTCGTTGGTATTGTAAATATGGCATCAGCTATCGTGAACTTCAAGAAATGCTCGCTGAACGAGGCATAAATGTGGATCACAGTACAATTTATCGTTGGGTTCAGCGTTATGCTCCAGAAATGGAAAAACGGTTACGCTGGTATTGGCGTAATCCTACAGATTTACATTCATGGCATATGGATGAGACTTATATCAAAGTGAAGGGGCGATGGACTTACCTGTATCGTGCAGTTGATCAACGGGGTCATACGATTGACTTTTACCTTTCCGCTAGACGGAACAGTAAATCAGCCTATAGTTTTCTAGGAAAGATCTTCAATACGGTGAAAAAATGGCAAATTCCACGGGTCATCAATACAGATAAAGCAGCGACCTATGGCCATGCTTTATCACGATTAAAGCGAGAAGGAAAATGTCCAGTAGATATTGAGCACAGGCAGATTAAGTATAAAAATAATGTCATTGAATGTGATCATGGTAAGTTAAAGCGAATCATCAGGGCCACATTAGGATTCAAATCTATGAAGACTGCTTATGCCACAATTAAAGGTATTGAAGTCATGCGTGCACTACGTAAAGGACAAGCATCGTCATTTTATTATGGTCAGCCTCAGGGTGAAGTGTGTCTAATCAACAGGGTTTTCGGTCTCTAAGCACTTTTTAAAGGGAACATCATCGACTCAGATCCCTATTTGCAACAGTGCCGAAAATACCAGACTAAAAAAAATGTATGCTGAAGAGCGATTAAAGGCAGAGATTGTTCAGGAAGCAATGTCAAAAAAGTGGTGAAGCCATCTTGCCGACGTCAGATGGCTCAACAAGCCGTTGCCCTGCATGCGGTTAGTATCCGTTTAGCTTGCTCTGCATTTGGCATTAGTGAAACCTGCTACCGTTATCAGGCTAAACTTTGCGATGACAATGCATTAATTGCTAAACAGCTCATTGAACTCACTGAGGCAAATTCCGATTGGGGATTTGGTCTGTGCTTCTCATATTTACGACATGTTGAGAATCACTGCTGGAATCACAAGCGGGTTTACCGCATTTACTGTGAGTTGGCACTAAATCTGCGTATTAAACCGAGAAGAAGACTAAAACGGCACGCGCCTGAACCATTGAAAGAACCAATCCGAGAAAATCAGGTCTGGTCATTAGATTTTATGCATGATCAGCTGATCGATGGTCGAAAGTTCCGATTATTAAATGTGATTGATGACTACCGTCGAGAAGGCTTAGCGATTGAAGCAGGATTCTCATTACCTACAATCCGAGTTATTCGTACGTTGAATCAGTTGCTGGAGTGGCGAGAAAAGCCGTTAGTTATTCGGTGTGACAATGGCCCGGAGTTTATCAGTCATGAATTTGTACGCTGGGCTACTGAGCACGGTATTCGTATTGAATATATTCAACCAGGTAAGCCACAGCAGAATGCGTATATTGAACGTTATAATCGGACTATACGTTATAGCTGGCTAAGCAAGCATCTATTTGACACACTGGAAGAAGTACAAGATTATGCAACAAACTGGTTGTGGCATTACAACCATGAAAGACCACATCAAGCTAACAAAGGAAAGCCACCTCTAAGGGCTGCTTAACCTCTACTTTTAACTTCGGTTATTTATGGGAGGATTACCATAACTTAAAGCAGAATAGGGAGGCTTTAAGGATGTAAATAAGATATGTGAAGGAATTTCTTTTCGGATTTCATTTATATAGATTTGAAGAATTCTGTAGTCTCGTTCCTGCAGTTTAATTACTCGGTACGAATATTCATTTTTGATTTTTGGCTTTTTTGATCGATCATCGAACTCATCATCTGTATTTGTAATAATTAAACTAAAACTATGATTCTGAATTGATTTTTTAATAGAGTTGGTTGTTAGTAGCATAAGCTCACCAATTCTAAGACCATAGTTGAGCATGAGATGTATGATCAGAAAGTTTCTGAGTTGTACATTTTTAGATCTAAAAGGATTTAATTCATTGTATTTATTAGAGTTACTTGGTGAAATGACTGAATACAATCCTTTAATCATTTCCTGATTCATGCTCTTAAAATTATGATTTATCTCACTTTTAATTGTCTTATTGGCTTTTGAAAAATTATTTATAATTTTTTTCTTTATTGTCATATATTTATTCAAGTTTTCTTTAATTTTTTGAATTTCCTTCAACGTAAGTTGTGGCTGTGATTGCATGCTTAAGTATTCATTAATCAAGAAGTTGTAAAACTTTAAGAAGGATCTAACTCTATGACCAATTGTTGTGTAATTAATATGTTCTGAATTGCTTAGCCGTATAAGATTACTTTCAAGTTTTTTATTATTTTCTAAGTAAACAATGAAATTATCAATTTCACATTGAATGATCTCAAAATTATAGGATGTCGAATAGAACGACTCACAAAAGGACGTGGCAAACTTTTCAAACCAAAATTCATACCAAAATTTTATTGCGATTAAATCTGCATGCTGCGTAGAGATACTTTGAAATCTAAGAAATTTCATGGTGTACAGCATAGGGTACATACATGGACAGAATGAATCTAAATCAAATAAAAGAATAATTTGATTTTCGTTTGAGACTTTCTTTTCTAAATGAATTGTTTTTAAAGCAAACATAGTAAAGTTTATGAATTATTCTTAAGGTCAACATATCATATTTTATGATTGAAATAGAAATTAGTTAAGTTATTGAATCTTAGTTCAAGAAAGAAAAATATGAAGTTATTGTTAGGTGTATCGGAATTGTCATAATTATAATTCTCAAAGGAGTAGAAAAGGCACTACCCCACAATTTTTTTCTCTCAAAATGTCATTCACTGTCATTTTTTAGTGGCAAGTACCAGGTGCAATTCTTTTTACGGTGTATTACACCGTAGATGTTTTGAGTGAGCTTAGCTGGCACCGTAAAAGTTTTGATCGACAAAATATCCAAAGTCAACTGGACTGTTAATCCATTTGCTAAACAAAACGTGAAACAGCAAATTATTGTAGTCTATATATTTTTCATAATTGTTCACGATACCTAAGTTCAGCAAGTTTTTTTCAAACTCAATGCGTTCAATGGGTTCTGATTTCACAAATGCATGGATGGATGCTTTGATTACATGATAATTATAACTTTCTGATGGACATTGACGTTCACATGAAATAATTCCAGCTTCAATGAACAAATTAATATTACGCTGCCAAGAACGTCCGTGAATGTGGTAATTCAGGCAGTCACCAAGTTTTTGCAGATCTGACAATTTAAAGGATTTGTTTTGGCAAACTGCAAAATATGTAAAGGTAAAATAACGATATGAAATATCTTTTTTTAATATCTTAAACTTAGGATTGTCATAAAAGTTAACATTAGCATTCGTTCTATATATTTTAAGGAACAGCTCACCATACTTACTTAATCTATAATATTTAGATGAGCGACAAGTAGAACGCCCTAGATCCTCTATCATCCCCAATTGGACCCAATTTTTAATAAGACGCTGAATAGAACGAACGAGCCATTTAGACTTATAACCCTCTAATTCATCTATATAGGTGCCTTTCAGGAAGTGAACACTCAATGGTCGTGGGTGATGTTCTACAAACTGAGTGAACAGTCGATGTATAAATTTTATATCCAAAATTGTATTTAGAGCTCTCATGATAAGTACTTTAAAACCATCTTAAAACCATCTTAAAACCATTTTAACAAAACCTTTTAAACCTTTTAATTTTTTTTAAATTAAATATACTTAAAACCATAATAATAGCTTAAAGGGTTTTAATTGTGCTAAAGCTAAAATGTATATCGATATTAGCAATGTCAATCATTACACAATCTATCTTTGCTGAAAATTCAGTAGTACTTGATGTTGGCCATTCACCAAAACAAGCTGGATCTACTGCAGCTAACGGCTATCCTGAATACACTTACAACCTTAGCATGGTCAATTCTATTGAATACTTTCTTAAATCGCGTCATGTCCAAGTGCTCAGATCTTCAGTGAATGAAGATAAAGTCTCACTGGTTCAACGTGCGACCAGATACCCTAATGCTAATCTTTTTATTTCGGTGCACCACGACTCAATACCTACTGAGCTGACCAAGTACAAGAATCAACTCAAAGGTTTTTCAATTTTTGTATCAAAGAAAAATCCAGAATACGGAAAAAGTTTGAAATGCGCCAATCTCATTGGCCAGAACCTAAAATCAATTGGTGAAAGCCCTTCTACTTACCATGGCATTAATATACCAGGTGAAAACAAAAAGCTTTTGACCTCAAATGGCGTATATCAATATGACAATCTAGTGGTCCTGAAGAAATCACAAAAGCCGGCGGTTTTAATTGAGATCGGCGTGATTGCCAATCCTGAAGAAGCAAATCGCTTATCTAATCAGAAAGTAATCTGGAAAATATCTGAAAATATTGCTCAGTCGATACAGCAATGTTTAAACCAATAAGGTGCATGCTGCAGTAATCAATATGCACCCCTCTAGAATTAGAATCTTATGCCGACCGTTTCACCATCATCATTGACCGCACCAGCATCATAAGTGTTATGCCATACGCCATTAATCATGACCAAGTGTGGCGCCCAAAATGACACTGTTTGAATATTATGCAAAACATCATCTGGCGTATCGAAACTAGAAGCACCTATATAGCGGAAGAACATCAAGTTTTCGCCTAGTTCTTCAATATACATTTCAGGATCAAAGTCATCCAAAAACTCTTTATCTTCACGTATCACTTCGTTTAACTCAGTTTCAACGAGTTTGAGTAAAGCGGTAGGCGTAGGTAAACCATCATAAGCCCATTCAGACTCTTTACCTTCAAGTTCCATCCCATCTTTAATATCAAATGCAGCGACATATCCAGTAAAGTAATTTTCAGCTTGCGAGAAGTTATTCGGCATGTCTTGATAGTATCTATCAAGTACGGTCTTAATCTTTGCCAAGGTTGCATCAATCGTACTTTGAATTGCACTTTCAGCACGTTCTTGAGCTGTACCTCTTTGCTTAGCTTGCCCCATGTGTACCCCCTGATTATTCACATTTTGACTAGTATTTTATTTCTAAAGCCTATTGTTTCAGCACTTTAAACCGATTCAGTATATACCAAAGGTTTGCTATTTATATTTCATATATACGATAAGTCTCAAATACTACAAATGGCTTGGTAGCTAAGTGATATAACATGTTTTTGTGCTTCAGGCTTTACAATGCTTTTCTCAGATTATCTAGACCAACATGCCGTTATTCTTGCGCTATGTTTGGCAATCTGCATATCTTCAGTTGTGGTTTATACAAAGTATAGAACTCTACGCGCCGTTTATCTTACTGGTGCATCCCTATTCACTTTAACCGCCACAATATTTCTATCGATCGGATTTTATTTAACTACATTGGATGTATCTGCTTCAGATAGAAAGGAGATCCAAAGCATTATTTCTCAAGTGAGCCAAGACAAAAATATCGCTTCAGCAATTGAACTCAATCAAAGAAATAACTATGAATTATTGGTTGCAGTATCTCAAAAGAAAAACCTTACCTACTCAGATCTAGGCAGTATTCAATATGGCCAAGTACGTGACACAGTAAATTTGACGAAATATTCTCAATACAAAACTTTGGTGAATGCTGAGTACTAATATTTATTGTTGTTTGCGTTGTTCAAGAACACTGATTTATGCACTACTCGTTGTTCTTCCTCATATCGTATCACTTCATGAGCCACGCAATATAGAGATATATTTCTTAGACATTGTTTCCATAAAAGTTCTGGATAGAGTTTTGTATAGGTCAGGAATGTTCTTTTCCCAAAACAACAATATTTCACCCTTCGTTTTGCATAATTTAAAATCATCGGTATTGGTGAGATCCTCTACCTGTTGAATCATCACTTCCCTTTCTTTTTCTTTGGCTTGTTTTTCTAAAACTTTTTGTTCCTTGATTTTGTCTTGTTCAGACAAAAAGTTCCTACTTTTCTCGCGTTTTTCACTGTCAGTAATGAACTTAACCAAGTGGAATAAATGTTCCATCCATTCATCCGTATGGGTTAAGCCAAGGATGCAACCATTTAGATTAAAGCCAACATTAACCAGGCCTATATCTGATGATGTTTTATTTCTGATATTCAAAATGACATCTTCATCCAGTTCATTTTCTGCAATGAATTCGTCTATATAGTGTTGGTACTCTGGAGATAGAAAACCGTCAAAGGTATATCGAACAACGGTGGTGTATCAAAAAGTATGCTAAAAAAAAGCAGGTTGAATTTTGATAAAATAGAGAAATGCAAATAACTCTAGAAATCAAATGTCCAACCTGCCTCAGTGACAGTATAAAGAAAAATGGCATCAAAGTAGATGGGAAACAAAACTACCAATGCAAAGACTGCAAACGTCAGTTTATTGGTGACCATGCTCTGAGCTATCTAGGATGTAATTCTGGCATTACTCGTAAAATATTACAGTTAATGGTCAGAGGCAGCGGTATACGAGATATCGCTGAAGTTGAGCGCATTAGTATCGGTAAAGTCTTACGGACTTTAACTGAATCGGCCTATCAAATTCAGCCTAAACAAAGTCATTATGAATCTCTCGAAGTAGATGAATTCTGGACTTTTGTTGGAAATAAAAATAATAAACAATGGCTTATTTACGCCTACCATCGAGAAACAGGTGAGATTGTTGCTTATGTTTGGGGTAAGAGAGATTTAGCTACAGTCCAAAGGTTGAAGACAAAGCTTAAACAATTAGGTATTCACTACACCCGAATTGCAAGTGATCATTGGGACAGTTTCATCACTGCTTTTAAAAACTGCAAGCAAAGTATTGGTAAGTTGTTTACTGTAGGAATTGAAGGTAATAATTGCAAAATAAGGCATCGAATAAGGCGTGGTTTTAGAAGAAGTTGCAATTTCTCCAAAAAGCTTGAAAACCATTTTAAAGCCTTCGACTTAACCTTCTTTTACATCAATAATGGCTTCATTTAATGTCAGCATACTTTTTAAAACACCACCAAAGTTTTAACGACAGCTATGGACATGCCGAAGGTGATCAGGCACTGAGCCTGGTAGCAGGTCTGTTTCAGCGCAACAGCAGGAACTATGACTTTTTCGCCCGTTATGGTGGTGAAGAGTTTGTGCTGATCTTGCCAGGCACAGACATCGTGTCGGCCAATAAAACACTGGAAAAATTAAGGCTGGTAGTGGCTAACCATGAATGGCCATTACGACAATTAACGGTCAGCATCGGTTTGGCCAGCGCTGATTTATTTAACGACAAAAAGCAGTTGCTCGAAGCCGCCGATCAGATGTTATACAAAGCTAAAGCCCAAGGCCGCAATCAAACCAGTGTGTTCTGTTAATTTGAGGGGGATCACCTAACAACTGGTAGATAAGCTGGTCTCATATGGGCAATAATTAGTCCGTTTAAATACATCGGTAAAATGCCACTTGCACAGCTTCTTTGTACACTGTGGGACTCTATTTAAAGTTGGCCGGCACATTGATTGCGTAGCGAAAATAGAGTGCTTTAGCCAGCACAATTTCAGATTAGCCGATTCGGTAAGCTTTCTGCATTTGCGGAGACAACTTTTTTAACCAGTTTGAAAGACTGAAGCCTTTTCTGTCGGTACTATTCAATTTAGTAAAATACAGATGTTCATCCCAGCGAGGACCGAAATCTACTTCAGCAAGACTTACAAGCTGTTTGTTTCTGCGAAGACGATGCTTTTGATGGTAATCTTCGGCTGGCCAAAAATAACCATTTTGTTGTCCGGCTTCAATCACCTCGGGAGACTTATCCTTTCCAATCGCTTGGATCAGTTCTTCAGTGACTTGTTTTTGCTCCTGATCAAAGACAAAAAGTATCTGGCGATACTGACCCTGCTTTCTGACATGAACAAACCATGACTCAAAACCTCCAAGAAGTTCTCTATAGCTAATTTGGTCTTTATCGTAGATCACTCTGACGACTTCGGCGTGTCCCTTGATGTTGCGGTAACTCGGATCCAGAGTTGATGCTCCAGCGTAGCCAACACGTGTTTGCACTACTCCCGGCGTCCCTCCAAAATTTGAATCCGGTCCCCAAAAGCAGCCCGTGCCAAAAACCGTTTGACTAAGTTTTCCGGTTTTCAATGCTTCTTCGATAGCTTCAGGGGTCGCAAATTCATAGCTTTCAACATCGTCTTCTTTATTCATTTTTAGATCCGACATATTTTTCACCTAACTTTTTAAGAATTGTAGCCACTCCCATTCGCAGATCAGCAGCAGCCGACGGTCGTCTTCATGAACATCCAAAAAACAAACTGGATCCCTTTTTCTGTCAAGTACGAATGGTAAATCTTGGTTTTATGGCAGTCTTTATGACCGAACAGCTTGATCAACACACAACGGCTTCTTTTTCCAAAAGGTTCACTTTCATAAAACTCCTCAATTTAAAAATTATTCTACAAACTTCAATGACTCAGAGTTAATGCAGAATCGGACCCCTGATGGCTCAGGGCCATCTGGAAAAACGTGCCCCAGATGGGCTTCGCACACATTGCATAACACTTCGATTCTGCGCCCGTACGTCGTATCCAGTTCATATTGAATTACGTTGTCGGCGACAGGCTCAGAAAAACTCGGCCATCCCGTTCCCGAATCGAACTTTAGGTTCGAGTCAAAGAGTTCGGTGTCGCAGCCAACACAGGCGTATCTACCTGCTTCATAAAATGAACAGAGTCCTCCCGTGTGCGGGCGTTCGGTGCCTTTCATTCGCATAACCCGAAATTGCGCGGGCGTCAGAATTTCTTTCCACTCTTCCTCGCTCCTTTCAACTTTTCTGGGAGGTGCTGGAGTGCCGTTATCGAGGTAGCTGTAAATGCTTTTCCAATTGAACATATATTTGATCCTTTATTTTAGGGCTTGCTCTTTAGCCATCAATCCACGAGAAGAAGTCTGTAGCACTGCCAATGAATTCTCCATCCACAAAAACTTGCGGAACAGTTTGAAGATTTGTTCTTTCCTTCAACTCCAAGTAAGTCTTCGGATCGTCGTCTACGCGAATTTGTTTGAAATCAACCTTTTCAGAAGTTAGGTAATTCTTTACGCGTGCGCAAAATGGACAATGGTCTTTCGTATAGATGACAACATTCTTAAGTGTTTTCATAATTTCCTCTTTCATTTGGTTTATGGTTTAGTCTCTTTCAAAATGGCAAGAGTATCCGTTGGGATTCCTTTGCAAATAGTTTTGATGATATGCCTCAGCGTCGTAGAATTCTTTTTCCAAGGCGACGGTCGTAACTACTTCATTCTCGAAGCGACCGATCTCATTGACCTCCTCAATCACGTTTTCGATAATCGCTTTCTGGGCATCGTCACGATAGAACGCAGCAGAGCGATACGAAGATCCAACATCATTCCCTTGGCGATTCTTCGTAGTTGGATCATGGATCTTGAAAAAGTAATGTAGAATCTCTTCGAGAGATATTTCGTCTGGGTCGTATTCCACGCGAACAGCTTCGGCGTGACCCGTTTTCCCTGTTTTAATATCGGCGTAGGTAGGATCATCAAAATCTCCGCCAGAGTAGCCCACCTTTGTTGACGTCACGCCGTCCAGATTCCTAAGGAGGTCTTCAAGACCCCAAAAACACCCTCCGGCAACGATCACATAATTTAGTTTCATAAAGCCTCCTTGGTTTTTATCTATTTACTGATTAAACTGACTTTACAGCATGTATAATAGATATAACATGCCCAGTAGTTCGTATAATGTGACTTATTAGACAGTTTGCGTAGGAGCTAAGTATGGATGTTCTCAGTGAGATTTTAGATAAGGTAGAGCTTACTAGTAGCTACTGGTATAGAACATCATTTGCAGGAGACTGGGGCATCAGTCTCCCGCAGGAAGAGAATCTAGCGAGATTTCACATCGTGACCCATGGCGAGTTTTGGTACGAGGTGCCAAAACTTAAACTTAAGGCTTTGGCGGAGCAAGGCGATATTTTGATTTTATTCAAAGGGATGGAGCACACCATGACCAGTGCACCAAAAATCAAGGCCGAGCCCGCGGTCGAATTTAGATCCAAGGCCAACCTCACTGAAACTCAAGTTCTGGAATATGGTGATCAGAGCAAGCTCAAAGCAAACGTCGTTTGCGGACATTTTTGTTTTGATGGCGGACCCGATCATCCATTCTTAAATTCGCTGCCAAACGTCGTGCATATCAAGAGTACTGAGAACTCCCACTCGCCTTGGCTTACCATGCTTTTAAGTATTATAGAGCAGGAAGCAAAATCAGGGCTTCCTGGAAGCAACACGCTAGTCAGGAAGCTGACCGAAATTATCTTCGTGCAAGCGTTAAGAATTCACATGTACAAATCCAACAAAAATGTAGGATTTTTCAAATTGATCGAAAATCCGCAACTCAGCAAATCCTTGGAAGCTATCCATCATAGTCTCGATAAAAAATGGGGTCTTGACGATCTCGCTGAGATTGCTGGAATGTCGCGTACGAACTACAGCGTTAAGTTTAAGAAACTGTCTGGCATGACACCTCTTGATTATTTAACCTATTGTCGGCTTGAAAAAGCGAAGCAGCTGCTTAAAGAAACCGGTAAATCTGTTCCTGAAGTGAGTGAAGCCATTGGGTATCCGGCACATGAACACTTTCAAAAATTATTTAAGAAAAAAATTGGCGTAACTCCTAGTGCTTATAGAAAGGAAAATTCTAAAATGGCGTAAAAATGATAATCTAAGACACAACTTCGACTTTCATCGCTGAGAGTTTATAAATCGTCTCCCACCACCGGTATCCATAAGCAGATAAACCGAGTTCTTGAAGCATTCCTGCTTTCAATGTCGTCGACGTGATCACGATTCGAGTTCAGATAACTACTCTGTTGATGAATACTCTCAGTTAATTGCTGCTCACCAGATTCCAACACAGCACCAGCGAGCTCGGCACATACGGAAGCAAAACCATAAAGCGCTTGATTATCACGGGTAAAATGCAGTGGCATCGTCTGGCCTTTTACATGGAGGGACCATTCCAAAACTCTATGTTTACCTTTTATTCGGCTACTGACAAATACCGTTTTACTGGTGCCGCTGGCGCCAATGACTAAAAAGCTGGTGATAGCCAGCCCTATCAGCGACCATAACTCAGGTCTCCCACTGAGTAACAGTGGGTTAGGCAAATGACTCCTCAAAACGAGTTCAGTACCAAGCGTCAACGCTGTTTTATAGACTGCTTGTTCTAATAATGGCGTTGCATCAACCAGTGACGCTTCAGCCTCACAGCTATAAGGTTCAGCGACAGCTGTAGCTCTCAACCATTCTGTTTCATGGGCAATTGCCAACAAATTTGACCAAATTCGAACCAGTGCCGCGATATGAATGGAGTTTTCATGAGCTAAGACAGTTTGATTAAGCTGTAGCTCAAGCTCCTGATGCCAATATTGGTACTGGCTAGTCAACAGTACAAATAACTCGGATTGAAGTAACTTATTAGTCGCTACCGGTTTTATCCTATTGGATATCTCATTGAAAAGTTGGATAAATTTTAAGTCTGCTTGTTGCTCACGCTTGAGCTGCTCTTGTTGTTGCTGCAGCAATTGCAAATCATATTCAATAGCCTGCTTAAAGAGTGTGAGTAAGGAACAGTGTTGTGATGCCCGGTCTGCGCTTGCCCGGTCCAACATACACAAAGTACCGAAAGTTTCTCCGCTAGGCCAAAGCAAAGGCAGCCCGTAGTAATAACTAAAGCCTGCGGCAAATGTCGGGTTATTGTTCTCGTATCGGGTACCGATTGCATTTTCAACTAGCAATGGCTGGTGACTGGCAATGACTTGGGAACAATAACTGTTTAGTGCCAATGGAATAGGTTCATCGCAATAAAAAGCTGGTTTCGACACACTGCCAACTGCCTGAACACAAATTTCGTTTTTATCTAATCGATTAATCAGCACGCAAGGCACTTCCGCGACTTGAGCCATCATGTTTACAATGCCCTGCCAGCGCTCTAACAGCAGTGCGATTTCTATGCTCAAATCTATTGCCACTTGTTCCCTCAATATTTAAATAGCCCCTTTTACTTTATTCAATCCTGTTGATCTCAAAGTATCAAGCAGGAAACGAAGTAATTGGTGTCAATCAGAACATCAGAAGCCTTGGTGCGTTAAGCAGTGCACATAGGCGCGAAGTAAAGTGCTCAAGTCTGATTGTGGCAAGAAATTGTTACTTTGTCAGGGGATAGTCAACAAAGTACTACCGTGCGAATTGCTGGGCTGATGTTTAAGATAAATCTGCCACCAAAAGTTGAATCTGAGTAACGCAATTGAACATTTAAAAATGTAAAGCATTGAAATTTATATGGACATAGACAATCTAATTTGCCCTATATTTGCAGACATTCATTTTTTTCGTGAACCCTTAATTTCACAACTCTTTTAATCTGATATCCAAAGTCTGCATCCATACATAGCCCCTACGTAAACTGTCCAATAGGTCATGTTATACGAACTATTGAACATATTATATCTATTTTACATGCTGTAAAGTCAGTCTAATCAGTAAGTGGATGAAAACTAAGGAGGCTTTATGAAACTAGATTATGTGATCGTTGCCGGAGGGTGTTTTTGGGGTCTCGAAGACCTCCTTAGAAATCAGGACGGCGTGACGTCAACGAAGGTGTGTAGTGGCACTGAAATGGCGACTGCGCAAGACGTGAAGATGAGCTGTCTGATAGCAACGGATTATCAAGCAGAACCTTCTTAAATACAATTTATTCCACGCCAATACAGCGTGCTGTCTTTCAAATCACTAGGAGAAATTTATGTCACGTTTGAACACCCCTACCACAATCGACGCCGCGCCTACTGCTACCCATACCTCACTCAAGGCTGTGGAAAAACAACTGGGCCGCGTTCCTAACATGTTCCGCGTCGTTGCCAACAGCCCTGCTGCGCTGACTGGCTACCTGCAATTGAGCGCAGCATCAGCACAGGGCGGCTTGGGTACAGCGACTCTTGAGCGTATTGCCCTAGCCGTCGCTGAGATCAACGGCTGCGATTATTGCCTTGCTGCCCATTCCTTCCTAGGCCGTAAGGTGGCCAAGCTTGATGATGCTGAACTCACTGCCAACCGCAGCGGTGCATCAAATGACCCTAAGGCCGACGCAGCCGTGCGTTTTGCTGCCGCCGTAGTCCGCCAGCGCGGGCAAGTCAGCAATGACCAGGTCCAAGCGGTGCTGAACGCTGGCTACAGTGATGCACATGTAGTGGATATTCTGTTGGCTGTTGCCCTGAACACTTTCACTAACTACGTTAACGAAGTGACACAGACCGAGGTCGACTTCCCGGCCGTTCAACCACTAGGCATTGATGTCTAATCCATTGGTGCTCAACTACAGCAATTACCTAAGTTAGGTTCGACTCGAGTAAACATATAGTTTTTCTCAAGAGTCATATCATTTTAGTGGGCTACATAGAGTGAGTCCACATGGCTAAAAATAATTGGAGATATAAGATGACTATTCCCGAAATTGAAAATGGTGTCCAGACTACCAATACCCTTAGTAATAATCTCGGTGCAAAAATCACTAAGTTTGGTATAGGTGGCATCTACGTTGCCATGACGATAATATATTTGTGGTTTGGTGGCATGAAATTCACTAGCTACGAAGCAAACGGTATACATGGTTTTGTTAGTAATAGCCCTCTGCTTTCGTGGATGTATAGCTTCCTCAGCATTCAAGGATTCTCAAATTTTCTGGGTGTGCTTGAAATTTCAGTTGGCCTGTTAATCGCTGCACGAGTTTTCTCCCCTAAGCTCGCAATCTTGGGCGGTGTACTTTCAACCGGACTCTTTTTTACGACATTGTCGTTCATGCTGACTACACCCGGTGTTTTTGAGGCATCTCTTGGGTTTCCTGCGATCTCTGTGGTTCCTGGCCAGTTTTTGCTAAAAGATTTAGGCTTGTTTGTCGTGTCTATATTTATCGTAGGTACATCACTTACAGCACTGGAGCACAAAACCAAATAAGCCGAACCCGAAACAACTATTAAGTTAGAGGGTTCCTAAACACATTAGAAACCCTTTATTTTTATCATTTAAAACACCTTTTATAAGTGCTTCAAGTACGTGCCTTACTAAATAATATCACTTCATTGGTCTTAAAAAGGCAAAATACAGTATTCAAAAACTGTAGTGGTCAACTATTTTTGGCCACATCGATATAGTCTGAAAAACGGTGCGTTCTTGAAACCCGAAATGAATAATGCACTCATTTTTTACTTTATGGCAATGCGTTGATATCTCGAAATTTTCGAGAGTCTCAGTTCCGTGATTGTCAGAAATGTCCGCTTTCAGTGAAAAGCGCCGATTTTGTCGAATCTCAGTGAATTTCAGCTTTTGGCACAAAGCCGAGATCCGACGAAGTGGTACTTTCCGTGAAAGTTGTGGTGCGATTAATTTGCAACACGTGGTAAGGAGCGGTTGCAATGTGGTGGTAAATTAAGTGCAATTAATCAAGAAGGTGAATCAATGAGTGAACAACTGAACTGTCAAAGCCGCATGGATGCGGCGACAACTCTGTACTTGCCGCAAATAACTATCCCCGTCCTGCTAAACCAATGACGTAACTCCTATCTCTCCCGACTTGTTGGAACAAGTCGCACTCACAAGGTGCAATTAAACACTGAACAAAAATTCATGGATGAATGGTTACCGCCGAAGGACTCGGCGCAAATAAAAAACGTACATACCATTATACACAGTATGTACGTTTGAAATTAAAGCCGCTGACGTTATATGTAAAGCCCTGTCACTCACTCACACGCGAATAGACACTGTTTTTACTATATACTCCAACAAGGGGGATTTTTATTTTATCTTAGTGTTAATTAAACACGTTCGATAATCGTCGCGATACCTTGACCTAAACCAATACACATGGTCGCAAGACCGATTTGTGTATCTTGTTGTTCCATTACGTTCAACAACGTGGTTGTAATACGTGCACCAGAACAACCCAATGGGTGACCCAATGCAATCGCGCCACCATTCAAGTTAATGATGTCTTGCTTGTCATAAACGCCTAGACCTTTCATGGCTGATAAGCCTTGAGCAGCAAATGCTTCGTTTAACTCGATGGTTTGGATATCCGCCATGCTTAAGCCAGCACGTTTAAGCGCTTTTTGAGTTGCAGGTACAGGACCATAACCCATGATTGCAGCGTCACAGCCTGCAACCGCCATAGAGCGAATCACAGCACGTGGTTTTAAACCAAGTGATTGAGCGCGTTCAGCAGACATCAACAACATTGCAGAAGCACCGTCAGACAGCGCAGAAGACGTTGCCGCAGTGACTGTACCGCCTTTCGGGTCAAATACAGGACGTAAACCTTTGAATGCTTCAAGGTTTGCATCTGGACGAATCACTTCATCGATGTCGCATAGGATTTTGAAGCCATTGGCATCATGACCTTCAACACCTATGACTTCGTTTTTGAAACGACCTTCTTGCGTTGCAGCCCAAGCGCGGCGGTGAGATTCAACACCGAACGCATCTTGTTCTTCACGCGTAATGCCGTTCATACGACCTAACATTTCAGCCGTTAAGCCCATCATGTTAGACGCTTTTGCATAGTGCTTAGACGCTTCTGGGTTGAGGTCGATGCCGTGCATCATGCCTACGTGACCCATGTGCTCTACACCACCGATGATGAAGATATCACCTTGGTTGGTTGCAATCTGTGCAGCAGCGGTGTGAAGCGCTTGCATAGATGAACCACAAAGACGGTTAACTGTTTGACCTGCCACAGTTTTTGGAAGATCAGCCAATAAACCAATGTTACGGCCAATGTTCATACCTTGTTCTAGAGTCTGGTTTACACAGCCCCAGATCAGGTCTTCAACTTCATTGGTGTCAAACTGGTTACGAGCAACTAAAGCACGAACCAATTCAGCCGATAAGCTGTCAGCACGTACATTGCGGAACATACCGTTTTTGGTTTTACCCATTGCTGAACGTACGCCATCAACGATGACAACGTCACGTGGATTTAAAGTAGCCATTCACGTTGCTCCTTAACCGTAGAATTTTTTGTTGTTAGCAGCCATGTCACGCAACATTTGTGGCGCTTCATAAGCCTTACCTAAGTGTGCGTATTTGTCGCAAAGTGCAACGTATTCAGCAACACCAGTTTGGTCGATGTAACGGCATGGACCACCACGGAATGGAGGGAAACCTACACCCATAATCATCGCCATGTCTGCTTCAGAAGCAGTCGCTACGATGTTGTCTTCTAGGCAACGAACAGTTTCGTTACAGAAAGCAAGCATCATACGGTCAATGATTTCTTGAGCATCAAACTCGCGTTTTTCTGCAGTTGCCACAGTAGCAACAAGCTCATACGCAGTTGGATCAACCACTTTGGCTTTTTTGCCTTTACGGTCAAGTTCGTATTTGTAGAAACCAACGTCGTTCTTTTGACCCAAACGTTTGTTTTCGTACATGATTTCGATTGAACCTTTGAAGTCTGGCTTCATACGGTCAGGGAAACCTTCAGCCATCACTTCTGCACCGTGAACGCCCGTGTCGATACCAACAACGTCGATTAGGTAAGCAGGACCCATAGGCCAGCCGAATTTTTCCATCACTTTGTCGACTTGTTGGAAGTCAGCACCGTCTTTCAATAGAAGGTCAAATGCACCGAAGTAAGGGAACAAGACGCGGTTTACAAGGAAACCTGGGCAGTCGTTCACAACGATTGGTGTTTTACCCATTTTCTGAGCAAGAACAACCGTGGTCGCAATCGCTTCAGCCGAAGTCTTCTCACCACGGATCACTTCTACCAATGGCATCATGTGTACTGGGTTAAAGAAGTGCATACCCACGAAGTTTTCAGGACGTTGTAGGTTTTCAGCCAAACGTGTGATTGAAATTGTTGAAGTATTTGAAGCAATGATCGTGTTGTCACGAACATTCTTCTCAGTTTCAGCAAGTACAATGCCTTTTACTTTTGGATTTTCAGTTACTGCTTCAATCACGATGTCCACTTCTTTAAACTCGTCATAGCTTAAAGTAGGGCGGATGCGCGCAAGAGTTTCACCCATTTGAGCAGGTTTCATCTTCTTACGTTCAACTTGTTTGGTGAGTAAGCCATTGGCTTCTTTCATACCCAAAGCAAGTTGCGGATTACCAATGTCTTTCATGATGATTGGTGTGCCTTTGCTTGCCGCTTGGTAAGCAATACCACCACCCATGATACCCGCGCCCAATACAGCCGCTTGGTTTACAGGGTGTGCACCTTTTTCATATTTCTTCGAAGTTTTCTTCACCACTTGGTCATTGATGAATAGACCAATTAACGCATTTGCTTGTGGTGTAATGGCTGCTTTTGCAAAACCAGCCGCTTCAGCTTGAAGTGCTTCATTACGTGGAAGGCTTGCACCTGCTTGTAATGAGTCAAGAAGAAGTTTAGGCGCAGGGTATTGAGCAGGATTTGCTTTTGCAAGGACCGCACCTTTCGCCGAGTTGAACGCCATCATTTGTTCGATTGGGTTCAATTTAACAGGGTCAAGTTTTTCCTGACGTTTTGCTTTCCAGTCTACACGGCCAGCAAGGGCTTGTTTAACCAAGTCAATCGCAGCGTCTTGTAGTTTGTCTGCAGCAACAACCGCATCAACCGCACCGTCTTTCAGTGCCGCAGCAGGTTTTTTAGGATTAGCCATGGCCATCCATTCAACTGCATTGTCGATACCAATTAGACGGCTTAAACGAACCGTACCACCGAAACCAGGGAAGATGCCCAGTTTGATTTCAGGAAGACCGACTTGAGCCGCTTCTGACATCACACGATAGTCACACACGAGGCAC
This sequence comes from Acinetobacter septicus, assembly GCF_019355975.1. Classification (NCBI taxonomy): domain Bacteria; kingdom Pseudomonadati; phylum Pseudomonadota; class Gammaproteobacteria; order Moraxellales; family Moraxellaceae; genus Acinetobacter; species Acinetobacter septicus. The sequence continues at coordinate 362,878 of NZ_CP079899.1, forward strand.
ATTTCAAAGCCGCCGCCCAATGCCATACCATTGATCGCTGCAACTTTAGGAATCTCTAAATCTTCAAACGCGTTGAAAATGTCGTGAACAGGCAATGCCCAATCCACAATCGCTTGTTCGCCTTGAGCGAAGTTTGCACCAAATTCAGTAATATCTGCGCCAACGATAAATGTAGATTTAGCCGAAGTAACGATTAAGCCTTTGATGTCACCGTTTGCTTTAACAGCGTCAATTGCAGCTTTGAAATCTTCAATCGTTGCACGGTTAAATTTGTTGACCGACTCACCTTGTAAGTCAAAGCGGAATTCTGCAATTCCGTCCGAAAGCATTTGGACGGTAATGGCATTGCCAGCGTGGATCATGCCTGATCTCCTTTATTTTGGAGGACTTCTAAGTTGATGTTGTGAAGCGAGTACGTCATTCCTACGTACATCTATGCTCCGCCAATCTTACGATAACTATATCGAAAAAGAACATAACAAGTTGTATCAAGCCGTGACGCAAGGGTCATCTATTTTTATTCAATTATTTCGTGTGCTTGCGTGATGTATTTTTGAATGATGTGGTCTAAATAGAGTGAAGTTTTTGTTTCGTTTAAGATTTTTTATGGATGAGTGATTAAAAAATGATTAGACAGCGTCCTTATATTTCAAGTCAACCTTTGCGCCGATTTTGGCAATTTAGTCAATGCTGCACTTGCAGGTAAACCCAAACAGAATGAAAACTTGTGATGAAAAGCTGGAAATAGGACGTACTTTGCAGCCTATGTTACAATTCTCAGTCTAGACCGAATACCGGTCTTTTTCTTTTATTTCGTTTTCTTTGGTTTCCAGGTTTTCATATGATTAAGTGGATCATTCTGGCGATTTTTATTCTTTCTGCACTTTACATTCAGCAACGTGGGAAGGTTCGTCACTCGTTTTATCGTCAATTTTTCGATCACTCAACGATTCTTGCGCCGATAAACTACCTCATGTACATGTTTTCAAAGGTGGGTGGTGTTTTAAAAAGTATGCTGACATTAAATGAAGCCATTATTGATGTAAAAGAAGGTTAAGTCGAAGGCTTTAAAATGGTTTTCAAGCTTTTTGGAGAAATTGCAACTTCTTCTAAAACCACGCCTTATTCGATGCCTTATTTTGCAATTATTACCTTCAATTCCTACAGTAAACAACTTACCAATACTTTGCTTGCAGTTTTTAAAAGCAGTGATGAAACTGTCCCAATGATCACTTGCAATTCGGGTGTAGTGAATACCTAATTGTTTAAGCTTTGTCTTCAACCTTTGGACTGTAGCTAAATCTCTCTTACCCCAAACATAAGCAACAATCTCACCTGTTTCTCGATGGTAGGCGTAAATAAGCCATTGTTTATTATTTTTATTTCCAACAAAAGTCCAGAATTCATCTACTTCGAGAGATTCATAATGACTTTGTTTAGGCTGAATTTGATAGGCCGATTCAGTTAAAGTCCGTAAGACTTTACCGATACTAATGCGCTCAACTTCAGCGATATCTCGTATACCGCTGCCTCTGACCATTAACTGTAATATTTTACGAGTAATGCCAGAATTACATCCTAGATAGCTCAGAGCATGGTCACCAATAAACTGACGTTTGCAGTCTTTGCATTGGTAGTTTTGTTTCCCATCTACTTTGATGCCATTTTTCTTTATACTGTCACTGAGGCAGGTTGGACATTTGATTTCTAGAGTTATTTGCATTTCTCTATTTTATCAAAATTCAACCTGCTTTTTTTTAGCATACTTTTTGATACACCACCCGAACAACTTCTACCAGTAAAAAATTAACCCCGAAAAGTTCAATGTGTTTTTCAATCTCTTCAACAGGGATTTCCAACTGCATTGTAGATACGAGGCTTTCTACGTGGACCAGTGGCTTACCAATTTGCTGTAACTTTTCATAAAGCTCATTTGCATTCATGGGTTGGTTCAATCCGTTTTTTATATTTTATTCAGCACAGCCAATGTCGCATTGAGCATATCGACTGAAACCTCTAATTTTTTTGCTAAACGGGCCATGTGGCCGTCATCAAGTATTCTTAATGCCTTATGTAATGAAGTATAGTTTTTTAGCTCTGAAAACTCTTCAATTTTTTCATTGATATAGACATCATCTAAACCAGCTTCTTCAAAACACTCAATTACAGATAAGCCAACATATGAAAGTTTCTGTTTTTTAACATATGTTGATTGTTTTTGGTCTATTAAACCAAGTTTCACAGCAATTTTGTGGCTTTCACCACGCTTAGGTAGTCGATTGTTTGTGATGACCCTTGTATTGAAAAATTCTTTTTTTACTTGTTCAAAAGTCTTAGCCATTACGGGCACCATCAAAAGTTAATTATTTCGATCGTTTACGATATATCTTTAGAAGTACAAGAAGCGAATAAATTATTAATCTTGGTTCGCTCTAGCGCGTGGATGTGCATCTTTATAAGAACTAATCAACGTTTCGTGATCTACAAGAATATATACTTGTGTCGAAGATAGTGATTTATGACCTAGCATTTCCTGAACGGCGCGAATATTTTTTGTTTTGTTATACAAGTGCGATGCAAAACTATGTCTCAAAGCATGAGTACTACCAATATGTCCAGAACCATGCGCCTTTAACAGAGCTGTAATGCATGCACCTAAATGGTTTTTCGCAATATGTTTGCCAGATGGTGCAATGAATAAATATCCGCAGTCTTCTACTCCAGCTTTTGAAATCCAACGATTACGAACTAAAAGCCAAGTAGAAATAGCCTCTAGTGATTTTTTTCCTAAAAAAACAATCCGTTCATTATTTCCTTTACCCAATACCTTTAGTTGCATAGCACTGAGGTTGATATCACTTAGTTTGATGGCATGTAATTCAGAGATACGTAAACCGCCAGAATAAGCAATTTCTGCAGCTGCTAGATCTCTTAACTTTTGATTATTGTATTTCGGATTTAATGGCGTCTTGTTATCAAGTATCTCATTCAACGTATTCACGGCGATCGGGCGCGGTAAGCTTTGATTTTTGAACTTAACCCGAATGTCAGAAAAGAAGTTTTCAGGTATATATTCCTTACGCAGACAATAGTTCAGGAAGTTTTTTAAAGCTGATAAATTTTTGTTGAGTGTTCTTGCAGAAACAATATCAACATCGATTCGATGCAACCGAAATGATGTGATGTAATCGCGGTCTAGTTCCAATAGATGTTTACCTTTAAAAAAAGGCATTTCTAACATCAAAAGTAAGCTCTTTTTGTATTCATTAATTGTCATGTCGGACTTATTTTCAAGCTTCAGGCTATCCAGCCATTCTTGAATCAATTCCTCATTCGTCATGCTATGCATGGAAAGGTTTTCCGACATAATAATGCTTAAAGCTCTTGGATGGTTTTTTCTAGCTGAACCTGTTCGTCAGCCTTACTTAATTTTATGACATTTTGCACAATATCCATATATTCTTTTACTGATATTTTGCCATCTGCTTTCGCTGCGTCCACAGTTTTGCGTAAAAATGGATTATCTGAATATTTTTGGAATAAAGTGAAGGCTTTAAGGTCATTCAACGCGTCTGCATTAATTGAGCCATTAGAATGTTTAATGATGCAATTTTTCACCTGGTTTTCAGGTGTTTTGATGTAAGTAACTTCGGGCATAAATAGTTTGTATTTTGTAACCAATTGCACCTCATTAGAAGCTAAGCAACTGTATACAATTTGCGATATTGGTTCTTTTGGACCACTAACACTCCACCCTCCCGTAACCATTAAAAATGGGATGTTTGAATACGGGTATTTGAATGTATCATCAACCAGCTTATTAAACTCATATGCTGTCGATAGGTAGCGATCGTTTGTAAAAACATCAACATGTGACATATCCTTCGGAACTTCTGTGCATCCCCCGATCATGATTACAGATGCAATTGAAAGAAGTAATTTCTTCATAGTTCTAACCTTAATTAGATATCCTTTCTAAGTTACAAGTAACTTTTGCTTAGGCTACGGTTAATATTTATCCAGGAACAAAATAAAGCGGTCGATAGTGACCGCTATATACATTAGAAATTGAATTTTTCAGTGTTGTACGCATAGATTTTATTAATATCAATGCGTTTACCTTGCATGGTTGTTATTGCAGTTGGTTGGAATTTAATTGCAAGATCTTTAATTTCAACGTCTTTCCATTCTGGCATGGAAGACGGTATATCAATAGTGCGGCGCTCTTTGGTACGGGTAGCTGGTATCCAGTGGTTTAACTTAACCATTGAGTCACCTAACAATGTACCTCTTTTGCGATCAACAATGCGTAAGTTTCCTTCCACCGAACGTATTTTTAAACCAGAATAGTTATCAATTCCATAAGTAAATGTGTTTTGGTTTTTACCGTAAAAACGTACTGTAAATTGATCGCGCATATAATAATCGTAATGTGCTTTTAATACCTGAAGCATAGTTTCACGATCTACAACATTTTCGACAATATCTTTGTCAGTACGTAAGGACTGCAGTTTATTAAGTGCTGGTTCAACATTCAATTGTTCGTCTGATACGTTTGGATTAACTAAAGGGTTACGTTGAGGGTAGAAAATATCGTTTAAGTAAGCTGTGTGCTGAACTAATAAATACATCGCTCGTTGTCGAGTATTCATCTGTTGATAAAGGTGAGCTGTCGCTTTGTATCGTTGATTTGAATTGTTCTCAAAATAGCTATCAGACAGTTTATATTCGCTGATTTCAGGTGTAAGGCCACCAGCAACAACATTAAAGTTTTTAGATGGCGTTAAAAGCCCCACGTAAGCTTCTTTAAAGTTTGGATTTGGGGTTGGTACATCATCATAAGCAAAAGCAGTATGTGCTATTACAGTACCAAGGATACCCACCATCGCAGTTTTTAATAGTTTCATTCAGTATTCTCTGTATAACTTTAAAAGGGTTTTATGTTTGAAAGTATAATACTTTATTTTTGTGCATTTAAAAAACCACTATTTAAACTTAAAGTAAAAATAATAATATTTCTTAAACCTATTTAACGCCATTCGTTAAACTATCGCTTAATCTCATTAGTCTTTTAAAGGTCAGGTAGTTTTTTGGTAGTAGTTTAGAATTAAGCGTTAAATTTGAGCATTGATCTAAGTCAATTTGGGCATTTTGATCGATAGGAAAGAGTTGTCCTTGATATGCAAAACCAGTCGAATTTTTAGCGATCGACTCAATCAAAAATACACCGTATTTATCTTGTTCCGTGGCCACTGTACTTAAACCACCTAAGGATGTAATCAGGTTTTTAAAATATCCTGGTATTGCGTTCTTAGTGCGTAAGAATTCTATTTGATTTTCAAATGCTTCAGGTGTGAGACATAACATAAAAGCATTTTTCTTTTCTTCTGGCGTTTCAAATACCTTGCCATTGGTCCACGACAGGATATTCGGCTTGAATACATGCAGTACTTCAACCGATTTAAGAAGATCCGCTACATTTGTTTTATGTTGTTCATCGGCTTCAGGCACAAACTGATTTTTGGTATATACCGCAGTACAAAACCACTCATAATCAATTAACTGATTATCGGCATCTAATGGTTCATACAGCAAATACACGGCGCTATCACGCTTAATGGCCAACAGTGGTGATACTGCATATTGTTCTGCAAACTGAGTGATTGCATCCAAGAGCTCACTTGATATGTTGAGTTTTTTGGCATTGAATTCATCGCAAATTAACAGTAATTCTTGAGTGAGTGTTGGTACCACGTTTAACGGCGAACCAGTCTTGTTCAGCATCTCGTTAATAGCATTCTCAATTGCCCCTTTTGTTAGGCTATTGATGAACTGCAGCTGCTCTAATGAGATCCCTTCATGATCCAAAGCCTGTATGACCAGATCAAAAGCATGACGAATTTTCTTCTCAAAATGGTTTGCGTACGATAATCCCCAAGCGTCAGAAAAAAATGAGACTGTTTGTTCTGTATAGCTGGTATTCATTAGGGTTTTGGCAAGTTGCGCGTTACCGATTAAGTCACTTTCATCTTCTAATTTTTTACGCAAGTACTTCTCAATACCTTGTTTGCGAACGTACTGGATCTTCTTCAGGTTTTGACTTGATAGCCAAGTCTTATATTGCGATACAGCATATTGAATGTTCATATCGGCATATGCAGTAATACGGCAAGGTATACCATCAAAGAACGTTGGTAGAAGCACCTGTAAGAGCTCTAAATCACAAAGAGAAGCATAGATAACGCCGTCAGCCACTTCAAGGTCTGTAATCTTCACTGAGAATGAGTGAATACCGACTCGAACCAGTATTAATTTATCGGTATTTATTAGCACCGCATCATAAGAACTTTCACTGGTGATATTGTTTGCTTTAACCCATTTTTCCCAATGGTTAACGATATGGCCAGAAAGCGCTTCACGAGTATCGAAAGGTTGATCTAGATCTGCAGTTGCACTTATGAACGTATCTAAGCTAAACGCATATCGTAAAGGCTTTAGCTCGATATATGTCTCAATCGCTGTTGTATGTTGCTGAATACCATTAGTAATGCTTTGGAGCTTCAGTGCATAGTTCAAAGCCTCAAGCTGGAGCACTTCATCATCACCGATCTGCTGAAACACCGATGTAGCATATGAAAAATTAGTTTGTTCGCCGTGAATATAACGTCTTTCTTGCCCAATCTGCAGATACAGATTTTTGGCATCAGATTGGACTAAATCTAGGTAATTTTGTGGCTGAAGATCCTGAGCAAGTTGCGTAAAAGGTATTTTAATTTTTGATACTTTAGGTGCTTTTTTTAAACCTTCAATTGATGTCGGAAATTCAATAACATCTAAAATAAAATCTAGGTTTAAAGTTTTAACATCTATGATCAAATGGTTTTTATAAAAACGTCCAATCAGGTTATTAAAAAAACAAACTTGGGTTTTATGGTTTAGCATAAATATACCTTTATGAATCTTAAAGATCATCTTATAATAGTAGTATAAGTTTTAATACTATTTATCATGTGGTATTTTTAAACAAAGATAAAACTTTTAGTGAGTT